>NZ_JACGFN010000002.1:707741-1061612 GCF_016950255.1 Pectobacterium brasiliense
CGAAAAATCCGCACCAGGTCATAAACCCGGCACGCTCGCGTCAGCATGAGTCTACACTCATGACATCAACAGGTGCGCTTGCTCAGTATTTTCATCAGACAATCTGTGTGAGCACTTCACGCAACACACATCTTCTTGGTAAGGAGGTGATCCAACCGCAGGTTCCCCTACGGTTACCTTGTTACGACTTCACCCCAGTCATGAATCACAAAGTGGTAAGCGCCCTCCCGAAGGTTAAGCTACCTACTTCTTTTGCAACCCACTCCCATGGTGTGACGGGCGGTGTGTACAAGGCCCGGGAACGTATTCACCGTAGCATTCTGATCTACGATTACTAGCGATTCCGACTTCATGGAGTCGAGTTGCAGACTCCAATCCGGACTACGACGTACTTTATGAGGTCCGCTTGCTCTCGCGAGGTCGCTTCTCTTTGTATACGCCATTGTAGCACGTGTGTAGCCCTACTCGTAAGGGCCATGATGACTTGACGTCATCCCCACCTTCCTCCGGTTTATCACCGGCAGTCTCCTTTGAGTTCCCGACCGAATCGCTGGCAACAAAGGATAAGGGTTGCGCTCGTTGCGGGACTTAACCCAACATTTCACAACACGAGCTGACGACAGCCATGCAGCACCTGTCTCACAGTTCCCGAAGGCACTAAGGCATCTCTGCCGAATTCTGTGGATGTCAAGAGTAGGTAAGGTTCTTCGCGTTGCATCGAATTAAACCACATGCTCCACCGCTTGTGCGGGCCCCCGTCAATTCATTTGAGTTTTAACCTTGCGGCCGTACTCCCCAGGCGGTCGATTTAACGCGTTAGCTCCGGAAGCCACGCCTCAAGGGCACAACCTCCAAATCGACATCGTTTACAGCGTGGACTACCAGGGTATCTAATCCTGTTTGCTCCCCACGCTTTCGCACCTGAGCGTCAGTCTTTGTCCAGGGGGCCGCCTTCGCCACCGGTATTCCTCCAGATCTCTACGCATTTCACCGCTACACCTGGAATTCTACCCCCCTCTACAAGACTCTAGCCTGTCAGTTTTGAATGCAGTTCCCAGGTTAAGCCCGGGGATTTCACATCCAACTTAACAGACCGCCTGCGTGCGCTTTACGCCCAGTCATTCCGATTAACGCTTGCACCCTCCGTATTACCGCGGCTGCTGGCACGGAGTTAGCCGGTGCTTCTTCTGCGGGTAACGTCAATCAATAAGGTTATTAACCTTACTGCCTTCCTCCCCGCTGAAAGTGCTTTACAACCCGAAGGCCTTCTTCACACACGCGGCATGGCTGCATCAGGCTTGCGCCCATTGTGCAATATTCCCCACTGCTGCCTCCCGTAGGAGTCTGGACCGTGTCTCAGTTCCAGTGTGGCTGGTCATCCTCTCAGACCAGCTAGGGATCGTCGCCTAGGTGAGCCATTACCTCACCTACTAGCTAATCCCATCTGGGCACATCTGATGGCGAGAGGCCCTAAGGTCCCCCTCTTTGCTCTTGCGAGGTTATGCGGTATTAGCTACCGTTTCCAGTAGTTATCCCCCTCCATCAGGCAGTTTCCCAGACATTACTCACCCGTCCGCCGCTCGTCACCCAAAGAGCAAGCTCTTCTGTGCTACCGCTCGACTTGCATGTGTTAGGCCTGCCGCCAGCGTTCAATCTGAGCCATGATCAAACTCTTCAATTTAAGATTTGTTTGATTTGCTGAACTCGTCAGCGATGCTCAAAGAATTAGTAACTGTTTATTCGTAATGAATTTACTGTTGTTCACTCTTCAAGACTTTTTTATATCGTTAAGATACGGTCTTGTGAGTGCCCACACAGATTGTCTGATTAAATTGTTAAAGAGCAGTGCGTTGTGGCCTTAACCACTTCGCGAGGTGGCGTATATTACGCTTTTCACCTTCAGAGTCAACGCTTATTTTAAAGCGTTTTCTCTTTCTTTATCGACCCGGTTGTGTGTTCACAGCGCCGTGTCGATGGAGGCGCATTATAGGGAGCCGATTTAGAAGCGCAAGCAAATATCGTAAACTTTTTTCTGTTTGCGCATCTTTCATTCGTTCCGCTTGTTAACTGCGCGTTTTTATCCATTTTGGCAGGTCTGCGAGGCTTTCCAGCACACCATCAGCCAGTGTCTCGCCTTGCTCAGTGACGGGTTTACCGGTACGAACTAGCAGTTTTTTTCCTATACCAGCACCAATTGCAGCCTGAATATCCTCTAATTTGTCTCCCACCATATAAGAAGCCGTCATATCAATGTTCAGCTCACGCTGTGCGGAAAGCAGCATGCCCGGCTCAGGCTTACGGCAATCACAACTCTGGCGATACTCACCTTCCCCTGCTTCAGGGTGATGCGGACAAAAATAGATGCCATCCAGATCAACACCACGATCGGCAAGCGACCAGTCCATCCACTCTGTAAGTTGCATAAACTGATCTTCTGTAAACTTACCGCGGGCGATGCCGGACTGATTCGTCACAACAACCAGCGCGAACCCCATGCTTTTCAACTCACGCATGGCATCGATGACGCCATCAATAAATTGAAAATGGTCAATGTCATGAACATAACCGTGATCGACATTGATCGTGCCGTCACGATCAAGAAAAACTGCTGGAACGCTTTGTGCCACTGACTTTGCTCCTGAATGCCTAAATTACGCAGTAGTATCGCATGTTTTCACGCATAGGGAGAATGCAGAGCCATGACAATCCCGATTGACTTAGACGTCTAGACGCCCTAACATCCGTTTCATATTCTGTTAATTCAGAAACTGATTTATCCAGCCATAGGCACTCACGATAAAAAACATATGATTGAACTTTCTAATATTACTAAGGTTTTTCAGCAAAACGGGCGAACAATTACCGCGCTTGCTGATGTCAGCCTTCATGTTCCCACCGGGCAAATATATGGCGTTATCGGCGCATCGGGCGCAGGTAAAAGTACACTCATCCGCTGCGTCAATTTATTGGAACGTCCGACAGAAGGGAAAGTGCTGGTTGATGGACAAGAGCTAACCCAGCTGTCAGATAGCCAGTTGACGCGTGCACGCCGTCAAATCGGCATGATTTTCCAACACTTCAACCTGCTCGCTTCGCGCACCGTTTTTGGCAACATTTCACTACCGCTGGAATTGGATAACACGCCGAAAGCCGACATAACCAAACGAGTCAATGAGTTGTTGGAGTTGGTTGGACTGGCAGATAAGCATGATGTCTACCCGGCCAATTTGTCCGGCGGACAAAAGCAGCGCGTCGCCATTGCCCGTGCACTGGCTAGCAATCCTAAAGTTCTGCTGTGTGACGAAGCAACCAGCGCGTTGGATCCTGCAACAACCCGTTCGATTCTTGAGTTACTGAAAGACATCAATCGCCGCTTGGGCCTCACCATCCTTCTTATTACCCATGAGATGGACGTGGTGAAACGCATTTGCGATCAGGTTGCGGTGATCAGCGACGGACGGCTCATTGAGCAGGACACCGTAAGCGAAGTCTTCTCACACCCGAAAACACCGCTGGCACAGAAATTCATTCAGTCAACGTTACACCTCGACATCCCAGACGATTACCTCGCCCGTCTGTCCCCTGACTCTCGCCCGGATACCACGCCATTATTACGCATGGAATTTACGGGTAAATCTGTGGATGCTCCGCTGCTGTCCGAGGTTGCTCGACGCTTTAACGTCAACAACAACATTATCAGCGCCCAGATGGATTATGCCGGTGGCGTCAAGTTCGGCATCATGCTGGCAGAAATGCACGGCAACGATGCGGATATCAAAGCCGCAATCCAATTCCTGCAGGAAAGTCACGTTACAATTGAGGTTCTGGGTTATGTCTGAAGCAATGATGTGGTTAATGGCTAAGGGTGTATGGGAAACCGTCGCAATGACGTTCGTTTCTGGTTTCTTTGGCTTTGTGCTTGGCTTACCCGTAGGCGTTTTGTTGTATACCACACGTCCGGGGCAAATCATCGCCAACCCAAAGCTCTACCGAACCGTTTCTGCACTGGTAAATATTTTTCGCTCGATTCCATTCATTATTTTGCTGGTGTGGATGATTCCTTTTACCCGCATCATTGTCGGAACCTCGATTGGCCTACAAGCGGCTATCGTTCCTCTCACCGTCGGCGCGGCACCATTTATTGCACGTATGGTGGAAAACGCGCTGCTTGAAATTCCTACCGGCCTGATCGAAGCCGCTCGTGCGATGGGTGCGACGCCAATGCAAATCATCAGAAAAATATTACTGCCGGAAGCATTACCAGGACTCATTAATGCCGCAACTATCACGCTAATCACACTCGTAGGCTATTCTGCTATGGGTGGAGCCGTGGGCGCAGGCGGCTTAGGTCAAATTGGTTATCAGTATGGTTATATTGGTTATAACGCGACGGTCATGAATACGGTATTAATATTACTGGTTGTTTTGGTTTACCTGATTCAATTCTGCGGCGACAGGGCAGTAAAAGCTGTCACACACAAGTAGTCATCACAATACGCATTTGCCATACAGGCATCTGCCAAGAGAATAATTAATTAGGGGTAAGGATATGGCGATTAAACTGAAATCTATTGCGACCATTGGCGCACTTATTGGTGCTCTGGCGCTAGCAGGATGTGGTCAGGAAGAAAAGAATCCTAATCATATTAAAGTCGGCGTTATTGTTGGTGCAGAGCAGCAAGTGGCGGAAGTCGCGCAGAAAGTGGCGAAAGATAAATACGGCTTAGACGTTGAATTGGTCACATTCAACGACTATGTGTTGCCAAATGAAGCCCTGAGCAAAGGCGACATCGACCTGAATGCCTTCCAGCACAAACCTTATCTGGATCAGCAGATCAAAGATCGTGGTTATAAACTGGTTTCTGTCGGCAACAGCTTTGTTTACCCAATCGCGGGTTACTCCAAAAAGATCAAATCGCTGAATGAGCTGCAAGATGGTGCTCAAGTTGCGCTGCCAAACGATCCGACCAACCTGGGCCGTTCTCTGCTGCTGCTGCAAAAAGTCGGCTTGATTAAACTGAAAGACAACGTTGGTCTGCTGCCAACCGTACTGGATGTGACTGAAAACCCGAAAAACATCAAACTGGTTGAGCTGGAAGCACCACAGCTGCCACGTTCTTTAGATGACGCACAAATCGCGCTGGCGGTAATCAACACCACTTACGCTAGCCAGATTAACCTGACGCCGACCAAAGATGGCCTGTTTGTTGAAGAGAAAGACTCTCCGTATGTAAACCTGTTGGTTTCACGTGAAGACAACAAAGACGCTGAAAATGTGAAGAAATTCGTTCAGGCTTATCAGTCTGATGAAGTGAATGACGCAGCAAATAAAATCTTTAATGGCGGCGCAGTGAAAGGCTGGTAATCCCATCCTAACGCGTTTAATTAAAAGATATCTGTAAGACGGGCTACGGCCCGTCTTGTTATTTGTGCAATTGCTTGCTTCAATACTCGCTCTTTGAGAAAAAGCAGAGGAATCCTTAATGCGTGCTGTTCCCTTTATATTGTTGGCAATGTCGCTGACAGGCTGTTCTTTATTTCAGAAGCCACCGGCACCGGCACCTCAACCCGCTATTGAAACCAAAACTGTAGAACCTGCGCCTAAACCGAAGCCTGTAGCTCGCCCGACGCCAGCGGTGTTATATAAAAGTGCAGAAGAATTAGTCGGTAAACCTTTCCGTGATATGGGCGAAGTTTCAGGCTCCTCATGTCAGGTCAGCGCTCAGGACTCTCCCCCTAACGCGGCAAATGCGCGTAAAAGAATGCAAAACCGTGCAACGGCAATGAAAGCTAATGCGGTTTTACTGCATGAATGCCAAACCGTCAGCGGCGTAGCGGGTTGCTACAGCCAGGTCGTTTGCCAAGGCACCGCGCTGAAAGTTTCTGCACAATGAGTCAATTTGTTTTCAATCAGATCGGGATTATCCGCTCACCGTATAAAGAAAAGTTTGCCATTCCACGGCAGCCGGGTCTGATTGAAGACGGAGGCGGAGAGCTTCAGCTATTACCGCCGTACAATCAGGCGGACTGTGTGCGGGGGCTGGAAGATTTCAGCCATATTTGGATAGTGTTCATTTTTCATCAAACGATGGAAGGCGGATGGCGTCCGACAGTTCGACCACCGCGTCTGGGAGGAAACACACGTACAGGCGTTTTCGCTACGCGTTCCACCTTCCGTCCCAATCCTGTTGGCATGTCGCTGGTTGAATTAAAAGGCATCCGAGCAAAAGGCGATGCGATTACGCTCGACTTAGGCAGTCTCGATCTGGTTGATGGTACACCGGTCATCGATATTAAACCTTACCTACCCTTTGCAGAAAGCCATCCTCAGGCACGAGCGGGATTTGCCCAAATGGCACCCGATGCCGCGATGCCCGTCGCTTTCTCCCCCCTTGCGGAAAGTCAGATCGCAAAACACCAAAAGAAATATCCCCAGTTAAAACGCTTTATCTCTCAGGTATTGGCACAGGATCCCCGCCCCGCCTACCGTAAAGGGGAAATCACTACACGGGAATACGCCGTTTTACTATTGGAATTCAATGTGCGCTGGCGCGTCAGCGAAGAACAAACCGAAGTGTTAAGTCTCGACCCGTCACATACGTGTTAATACACGAACCGCAGCAATATATTCTAAAATTGTCCCTGCTCTCTTTTGACACGTCGCCCACGCTGGTAAACTAAGCCACTTTTTATGTGCCTTCGGCTGCGCGGCAGCCCTATGCTACTTGTCGTTCTAACGGAACTAAAACCCCATGCGTACTAGCCAATACATGCTCTCCACACTCAAGGAGACGCCAGCCGATGCAGAAGTCATCAGCCATCAGTTGATGCTCCGGGCAGGAATGATTCGTAAACTGGCCTCAGGTCTTTACACCTGGTTGCCGACCGGTTTACGTGTTTTGAGAAAAGTTGAAAATATCGTGCGCGAAGAGATGAACAACGCTGGCGCGATTGAAGTGTCCATGCCCGTTGTTCAGCCTGCCGATTTATGGGTGGAAAGTGGACGTTGGGATCAATATGGCCCAGAACTGCTGCGTTTTGTCGATCGTGGTGAGCGCCCATTTGTGCTCGGCCCAACGCACGAAGAAGTGATTACCGATCTGATTCGTAATGAAGTCAGCTCTTATAAGCAGCTGCCGCTGAATTTCTTCCAGATTCAAACCAAATTCCGCGATGAAGTGCGCCCACGTTTTGGCGTCATGCGCTCGCGTGAATTCCTGATGAAAGACGCCTACTCTTTCCATACCTCGCAGGAATCGTTGCAGGTCACTTACGACGCGATGTACGCCGCTTACAGCAAGATTTTCAGCCGTATGGATCTGGATTTCAGAGCCGTTCAGGCGGATACCGGTTCTATCGGTGGCAACGCCTCCCATGAGTTTCAGGTACTGGCGACCAGCGGCGAAGACGATATCGTTTTCTCAACGGAATCCGACTACGCGGCAAACATTGAACTGGCAGAAGCTGTCGCGCCGAAGTTAGGCCGTGCTGAAGCGACGGAAGAGTTGCGTCTGGTTGATACGCCAAATGCCAAGACCATTGCCGAGCTGGTTGAGCAGTTTAAGCTGCCGGTAGAAAAAACCGTGAAAACGCTGCTGGTTAAAGCAACGGAAGAGAGCGGCCATAAACTGGTTGCCCTGCTGGTTCGCGGCGATCACGAACTGAATGAAATCAAAGCGGAGAAAATTGCTCAGGTTGCCAGCCCGCTGACGTTCGCAACAGAAGAAGAAATTCGTGCAACTATCGGTGCAGGTCCAGGTTCACTTGGCCCAGTCAAGTTGTCGATTCCTGTTGTTGTCGATCGTACCGTTGCGGCGATGAGCGATTTCAGCGCTGGCGCGAACATTGATGGCAAACACTATTTTGGTATCAACTGGGAACGTGACGTTACGCTACCGCAGGTTGCAGATATCCGTAACGTAGTTGAAGGCGACATCAGTCCAGACGGCAAAGGCACACTGCAAATTAAACGCGGTATCGAAGTGGGCCATATTTTCCAACTGGGTAGCAAGTATTCTGAGGCGCTGAAAGCGACGGTTCAAGGTGAAGACGGCCGTAACCAGACACTGACGATGGGTTGCTACGGTATTGGTGTGACGCGCGTTGTCGCGGCGGCGATTGAGCAGAATCATGACGAACGCGGCATCATCTGGCCAGATGCAATTGCACCTTTCCACGTTGCTATTCTGCCAATGAACATGCACAAGTCTTTCCGCGTGAAGGAAGTGGCTGAGGATATCTACCAGCAGCTGCGCGCTAAAGGCATTGAAGTTCTGCTGGATGACCGTAAAGAGCGTCCAGGCGTGATGTTCGCCGATATGGAGTTGATTGGCGTGCCGCATACCATCGTCATTGGCGATCGCAATCTGGATAGCGAAGAGATTGAATATAAGAACCGTCGGGTCGGTGAAAAGCAAATGATTAAAACCAGCGAAATCATCGATTTCCTGCTGGCGAATATCGTACGCTAATCGCCGTCGGACCGCCCTTTCACGCGGAAGGGCGAATACAGGCATAAAAAATGGTGGGTTTCCCCACCATTTTTTATTTCAAGACATCAGTAACGCGTCACGAATTATTCACGAAACAGTTCTTCAATGCTCAACCCCTGAACCTGCAAAATTTCCCGCAGGCGGCGTAAGCCTTCAACCTGAATCTGGCGAACCCGTTCACGCGTTAAGCCGATTTCACGACCTACATCTTCCAGCGTAGCCGCTTCGTACCCTAGCAGGCCGAAACGACGCGCCAACACCTCACGCTGTTTGGCATTAAGCTCAAACAACCATTTAACGATATTCTGCTTCATATCGTTATCCTGAGTGGTGTCTTCAGGTCCGTTATCTTTTTCGTCTGCCAGAATATCCAGCAGCGCTTTTTCCGAATCGCCACCCAGCGGAGTATCGACGGAAGTAATACGTTCATTCAGGCGCAGCATGCGGTTGACGTCATCAACGGGCTTATCAAGCTGTTCGGCAATTTCTTCCGCACTCGGCTCGTGATCCAGTTTATGAGACAGTTCGCGCGCAGTGCGCAGATAAACGTTGAGTTCTTTGACAATGTGAATCGGCAAACGGATGGTACGGGTTTGATTCATGATCGCCCGTTCTATCGTCTGTCGAATCCACCAGGTCGCATAGGTTGAAAAACGGAATCCTCTTTCTGGATCGAATTTTTCAACCGCACGGATCAGGCCGAGGTTCCCCTCTTCAATCAGGTCCAGCAGCGCCAGACCACGATTGTTGTAACGGCGGGCAATTTTCACCACCAGCCGCAGGTTACTCTCGATCATCCGGCGGCGCGATGGAACATCGCCACGCAACGCGCGTCGGGCAAAATAAACTTCTTCTTCTTCTGCGGTTAAAAGCGGCGAATAGCCGATCTCTCCTAAATAGAGCTGTGTTGCGTCAAGGACACGCTGTGGGACCCCTTGCGATAATAACTCGTCTTCCGCCGAGTCATTATCATTGGTATCTTCCTCTGCCAGCGCTTTATCGTCAAAAACGTCAAGTCCATTTTCTTCGAAATCGGTATCTTCATGTAACTCGTTAACTTTCAGCGTACTTTGGCTCATAAGTGGCTCCTACCCGTGATCCCTTGGCAGAATACCGAAATACTCTGCCCGATTTATCGCTGCGGCAGAAAACGCAGCGGGTTTACGGATTTCCCCTTGTAACGAATTTCAAAGTGCAAGCGAACTGAGCTGGTGCCCGTACTGCCCATCGTAGCGATTTTTTGTCCTGCCGTGACGTCTTGTTGTTCACGGACTAGCATCGTATCGTTATGGGCATAGGCACTGAGGTAGTCATCATTATGTTTGATGATTATCAGATTTCCGTAACCACGTAGCGCATTACCCGCGTACACCACGCGCCCGCTGGCGGTTGCGGTGATCGGTTGCCCACGTGAGCCGGCGATATCAATCCCTTTATTTCCCCCCTCAGAAGCGGAGAAACTATCTATGACTTTCCCATCGGTAGGCCAACGCCAGCTGCCGACAGCAGCCGTATTGCTGCTGGCAACAGCCGCTGGTGCGGAAACAGGAGCGGTTGTTGGTGCCCCTGTCGTAGGTAACATCTTACCTACATTCTGTTTACCCTGATTACCAGAATACGCATTAGTTGACTGAGAATCAACCGATGTAGTTTGTATTTGCGCACTTGATGGCGGCGTTGGTATACCACCTCGGGTGGCATCGGTTGTTGCCAACATTCCACCACCACTCGTCAGGCCACCGCCCGAAGCGTTGTTACCCGATCCGTTGCCTAAGCTCAGTGATTGCCCCACATTCAGGCTGTATGGCTCAGGAATATTGTTGCGTTGCGCCAGATCCCGGTAGTCATTACCGGTAATCCACGCGATATAAAACAGGGTATCGCCCCGTTTAACCGTGTAGGCATTGCCGCCGCTATAGCTGCCTTTCGGAATATTGCCGTAGCTGCGGTTATAAACAATTCGTCCGTCGGACGTTGTTGCAACGCTTTCACCCGCCGTTGAAATGCGTGATGGTGGCGCAGATAACATTCCCCCTCGGTTGCCCGTATTTCCGTCAACGCTGCTGATCGGTGCGGATTTGGAATTATTGTTGGTACATCCCGCCAATCCTAAGGCAATCACCGTACAAGCAGCAATGTGACGCAAATTCATCATTCGGCTTCCCATGCGCCTTACTCCCCTATAACTATAGCGTTCAAAAAAGTGTCGATAACATTCAAAAAACAGTAATACTCAGAACTCAATTCGGACATGTCTACCTCGCATCTGCTCTCGCTTAACGGGTTGTAGCTCAACTGCCCGTAGCGTAAGTGATTGTAGCGTAACCGGTATCCGGTGATTTATTCGTTAGTTGGAACGAGAAAGATCGCTACTTCACCATCGCTGGCGCATAAGCAAAACGAGAAAGGCACCACGATGATTAGATGCTAACAATATCAACAAGTTCGCACTATAAAACAGTTGTGTTGAAATTTTAAAGACTTAACAACAAATGCATACCAACGCCACGGTATCAGGCTAATTCCCCTTTGACCAGCGGAACAAACCGAACAGCTTCAACCGTTTGAATAATAAATTCGCCAGCATGGCGTTGAACAATTTGTAAGTATTGTGACTGTTCACCAACAGGCAACACCATCACGCCACCTTCATCAAGCTGTTCCATCAGCGCTCGGGGAATTTCCGGCGGTGCAGCAGTCACGATGATGGCATCAAACGGCCCGCGCGACGCCCAGCCCTGCCACCCATCGCCATGACGGGTAGAAACATTATGCAAATCAAGCTGCTTTAAGCGACGTTTAGCCTGCCATTGCAGCCCTTTGATGCGCTCAACCGAGCAAACGTGCCGCACCAAATGCGCCAGAATTGCCGTTTGATAACCCGACCCAGTGCCAATCTCCAGCACGCGAGATTCGGGCGTCAGGCTGAGCAGTTCCGTCATCTTCGCAACGATATAGGGCTGCGAAATCGTCTGGCCGGAACCAATAGGCAGAGCGGTATTTTCATACGCTTTATGCTCGAAAGCCTCATCAACAAAACGTTCTCTGGGTACGGCTTCTATCGCCTTCAGCAGACGCTCGTCCTGAATGCCCTGCTGGCGCAACTGCGCCAACAACGTTTCTATACGCTTGTTTACCATTCCCCGCCGACCTCAGCTCTGGTTAACCTCGTCACCAATACAGCAATTTTCCCGCACAGGGGTAAGCTAACCGCCGCTATCGCACGGTTGCCAGCATTATTCTTTTCAACTATTTTCTGCAAAAAAGTATCGCAGTACATCAGGCACCGAGATCGGTATCCTGCTGTGAATGCAGCAATTCACGCACCACGCTGGTCGCAAAACTACCCGCAGGTAGCCAAAACTTCACTTCCACGGTCGCATCGTCCTGCCATTCCCAGTGCATCTGCTGCGGATACAGCAGCACCGCACGCCGGGCAGGTTCGACCCGCTCACGCTTAATCAAAGACCACAGCGTGTCTTGTCCGAGCAAAGCCTGTTCTTCAAACACCCGCGCGTCATCCTGCGTGCCCAGTTCACCATCACCAGGCAGCGGTGCGGTAATCTGGAGTTCGCCCGCATCAAGGCGAGTCTGTAAAACGTCTAATTCGTCAGGCTTAGCAACAAACCAGCTGCCGCGACCTGTTAGCTGCAATGCATCACCACACAAGACCGTTTTCGCCTGCTGCCCCGCGAGTCGTGCACTGGCAACCTGATTAAACATCGCACTGCGGCTAGCGGAAAGATAAAAACTCCGCTTACTGCGTTCTTTTACCCGAATCTCGTTATTTGCCCAAAGACGAGCCTGCTCAAGATTATTTCCGTTGCGTCCGAAACGCTGGCTGCCGAAATAATTAGGCGCGCCGTTCGCGGCAATTAGCGCCAAACGAGCGTCGACCTCGTTTCGGTCACTGACCTGACGCAGCACCAGCGTAAAATGGTTACCTCGCAGCGTACCGATCCGCAGCTTGCGACGATGGCGAGTCACCTCAAGCACATCACAACCTTCAAGCGCCAACGAGGAGAAATCTGGCGTCTCTTTTCCCGGCATGTGCAGGCAGAACCACTGTTCGGTGACAGCATGACGATCTTTCAGGCCCGCATAGCTAACGGCACGCAGCGGTAGACGAACAAATTTCGCCAGCATCTCGGCCACAAATTGCGTATTGCAACCGCGCTTGCGCACGCGCACCAATACCTGCTCACCGTCACCATCTGGCTGAAACCCCAGATCTTCCACCACCAGAAAATCTTCAGCAGCGGATTTCAATGAGCCAGTAGCCTGTGGTTCACCGTGCAACCAGGCGAGTTGTTCGTTATTTTCCATCGTTATCCTACAAGGTGCATGGCCGGATGATGCACGGCCACGACATTGTTTTTTATACTGTTAACTTTCTATGACTGATAAGACTATCGCTTACCACGCAACAATTTCGCCCGTTTCTTTTTTCACCAACAGGGCAACAGCTTCACAGGCAATGCCTTCGCCGCGGCCAGTAAAGCCCAGTTGCTCTGTCGTGGTGGCTTTCACATTGACGTCGTCCATATGACACTGCAAATCTTCCGCCAGATTCACGCGCATTTGCGGGATATGCGGTGCCATTTTCGGCGCCTGAGCAATAATCGTGACGTCCAGATTGCCTAACTGATAGCCTTTTTCATTGATACGACGCCAGGCTTCACGCAGCAGGCCACGGCTGTCCGCGCCTTTAAAGGCCGGATCGGTATCAGGAAACAGCTTGCCAATGTCGCCCAGCGCCGCGGCTCCCAACAGCGCATCGGTCACGGCATGCAGCACCACATCCCCATCGGAATGGGCCAGCAGGCCTTGAGTATAAGGAATTCGCACGCCACCGATCACCAGCGGACCTTCTCCACCGAACTTATGGACATCAAAACCGTGACCGATACGCATCGCGCGTTCTCCTTATCTGTATTTAACGAATAAATTTAGCGAATAAAATGAGGTTACTGCAAACTGGTTAAATAGAATTCGGCTAATGCCAAATCCTCTGGACGAGTGACTTTGATATTATCTGAACGTCCGCTGATAATTTGCGGGCGATAGCCACAGTATTCCAACGCGGAGGCTTCATCTGTGACGGCAACGCCATCCTGAAGCGCCCGTTGCAGGCACTGTTTCAACAGCGCAGCAGGAAAAAGCTGCGGCGTCAGCGCATGCCATAAATCGTTACGTTCTACCGTGCGATCGATAAACCCGTCCGTGCCGCGCTTCATGGTATCACGAACCGGCGCGGCCAGAATCCCACCAACGTCACTCTGCTCGACAATCGCCAGCAGGCGCGTCAGATCGTCCTGATGCAGACACGGACGCGCCGCGTCATGCACTAACGCCCATGCGCTATCGGCAACGGCGGACAGCCCAGCCAACACGGAATCCGCACGCTGCTGCCCGCCCGTCACGGCACAAATACGGGGATCGTTGGCAATCGCCAGGGTATGAAAGAATGCGTCATCAGGACTGATAACGACGACGACACGCTGCACGCGTGAATGGCGTAAAAGCGCGTCGATGGTATGTTCAAGAATGGTTTTATGGCCGGTCGCATCATTGCCAATCGTCAGATACTGCTTAGGACGATCGTTTTGCATCCGGCTGCCGTTACCCGCAGCGGGTAAAACGGCAACAATGTCAGGCGGGGAAAGGCGTGGTGTCTGCATGCGTCAACGTTGTGTGTTGTTGGATGGAGCGTTATTAGATGACGTCGTATTCGCGTTACGATGGTTCGATTCTGGCACCAGACGATAGAAGCTTTCACCGGGTTTAATCATCCCCAGCTCATTGCGTGCACGCTCTTCAATCGCTTCCTGTCCGCCATTGAGGTCGTCAATTTCAGCAAACAGCTGTTCGTTACGGTCTTTTAATTTGGCATTGTTCCCCTGCTGGACAACAACATCATCTTTCACCCGAACATAATCATGAATGCCATTCTTGCCCAGCCACAGTGAGTACTGAAGCCAGCCAAGCAATATCAATAATAACAGCGTAAGCTTTCCCATCCCGCCCCCTGAAAAACCGCCTAATCATCCCATAACTTTTGTTTCGACTCCACTGTGTCCGGCAGTGGGAGGCAATATTCACCCTGCCGCGTGCCCAAATGGGGATATTTCGGGCAGAAGATCACGCCAAACGCGCGTCCACATCACACTCACGTCGTCCATTCATCCCCTAGTACTTTCTATTCATCAGAAGACGCAAGCGCATAGCGTTCGTCTGGCTAAAACCGTCCATAGGAAAAACGTCAGTTGAACCATTAATGCTATCTGTGTATTTTTATGCATACAAAGTGCATAAAAAAAGAAAATTTTACATTTAAACCAGGAGAAAACCATGTTCAAAAAATTGTTATTCGTTGGTGCGCTCTTCACCACCGCCCTATCCACTACCGTACTCCCCACCAGCGCCTTCGCCGCGGAACCCACTTACGTTGTAGGCTCTGGCGGAACCTATCGTCCCTTTGAATTTGAAAATGCGCAGAAAGAGCTGGAAGGCTTTGATATTGCTATTATTAAAGCGATCGCCAAGGCGGAGAATTTTAATATCAAGTTGATCAATACGCCGTGGGAAGGGATCTTCGCGACCCTTAACTCCGGCGACCGCGACATTATCATTTCCGGTATCACGATTACCGACAAACGTAAGCAAATGGTCGATTTCTCCACACCGTATTTCCCAGCTGAGCAGTCCATCGTGGTGCCTAAAGGCTCGACGATCGACTCAATTGCGGCGCTGAAAGATCACAAAGTCGGCGTTGTGAACTCCAGTACCGCCGATATCGTGGTCTCAGATGTATTAGGTAAAAACAGTACATCGATTAAGCGCTTTGATAACACCCCGTTAATGTTACAAGAGCTGTATGAAGACGGAGTGGGCGCAGCGGTTGGCGACGTGGGCGTAGTGAAGTTTTACATTAAGACTCACCCTGAAAAACAGTTCAATCTGGTTTCCGACGCTAAATTCGAACGCCAGTATTTCGGGATCGCCGTCGCGAAAGGCAACGATCAGCTGCGCGCGAAAATCAACTCCGGGCTGAAAAAAATCGTTGCTGATGGCACCTACGCCAAGATCTATCAAACCTGGTTTGATAACAACGTTCCGACCTTACCCGCAGAATAACGCCTGCAAGATACTGCGCACCTCTCCAGATCTCCACCGCTTCACACGAGACGTCGCATCAACCGGACAGCTAGCCTGTCCGGTTTAATTTAGAGTAATCATTACGTTAGCCTATTCAAAAAAGGAAACGATCTTGACGGGATTTCGTTGGGAGATCATTCAGGAATATGCCCCGCTGTTTATGGAAGGCACCTGGATGACCATCAAATGCACCATTATCTGTGTCATTCTTGGCACCTGCTGGGGATTAACGCTCGGATTAGGTCGCTTAGCGCAGGCACCGCACGGGCCGTGGAAATATATCCTGCACTACGGCGTTCAATGGCCAGTACGCATCTACATCAGCGCCTTCCGCGGCACGCCGCTGTTTGTACAAATCATGGTGGTGCACTTCGCGCTGGTGCCGCTGTTCATCAACCCGCGTGACGGGCTGCTGGTGACCAGCAATATTATGTCGGTCGATTTTGCCCGCACGCTACGCTCAGATTACGGCGCGTTCCTCTCTTGCATCGTGGCGATTACGCTGAATGCGGGTGCCTATGTCTCTGAGATATTCCGCGCCGGTATTCAGTCGATCGATCGCGGCCAGATGGAAGCGTCACGCTCTCTCGGCATGAGCTATGGTCGCACCATGCGGAAAGTCATTCTGCCGCAGGCTTTTCGCCGCATGCTGCCACCGCTGGGCAACAACGCCATCGCAATTGTGAAAGATTCATCGCTGGCTTCGGCAATCGGATTGGCGGATCTCGCCTATGCCGCTCGTACGGTGTCAGGGGCTTACGCCACGTACTGGGAACCCTACCTGACGATTTCTATCGTTTATTGGGTTATTACTTTCCTGCTTTCGCTGCTGGTGCGGCACATGGAAACGAGGTTTGGCAAAAGTGATTCACGTTAAAAACCTGCAAAAACAGTTTGGTGATACGCATGTCCTGCGCGGTATTTCCTGCGACATCGCACCTCAGGAAGTGCTCTGCCTGATTGGCCCATCCGGTTCAGGAAAAAGTACCTTTCTGCGCTGTATCAACGCACTGGAGACTCTGTCGGCAGGCGAGATCACGGTCAACGGTTTTGCCATTCACGATCAGAAAACCAATATCAATCGCGTGCGTGAAAGCGTCGGGATGGTGTTCCAGCGCTTTAATCTGTTTCCGCACATGACGGTGTTGGAAAACATCATTATGGCACCGATGGATGTGAAAAAATTGCCGCGAGCACAGGCCGTTGAACGGGCTAAAGCGTTGCTCAGCAAGGTCGGCCTGCTGGATAAAATCGATGCCTGGCCGAATAGCCTATCCGGTGGACAGCAACAGCGTGTCGCGATTGCCCGCGCATTAGCGATGGAGCCCGCGATCATGTTGTTCGATGAACCGACATCCGCGCTGGACCCGGAGCTGGTTGGCGAAGTGTTAGCGGTTATGAAAACGCTGGCGAATGAAGGCATGACGATGGTCATCGTGACCCATGAAATGGCCTTTGCCAGAGAAGTGGCCGATAGAGTGATCTTTATCGATCAGGGAGTCATTCAGGAACAGGGAACGCCAGAGGCGATCTTTACTCACCCGAGTAACCCGCGCACGCAGGCTTTCCTGAGCAAGATACTGTAAATACGGTAAGACCATGGACCATGGGCTGTCAGCGTCTTCCACGCTGGCAGCCTTTTTCTTTTACCACCCCGTCAGAAAAGAAAATACCAGCCAGAACAGGCAGATCACCGTCAGCCCTGTCGCAAAAAGCGTATAAAAAATATAGCCTCGCAGCAGGAAGCTAAACCCGACGCCAACCAGCACTGAAAACGGCATCAGCGCCAGAAAAAACGGCCAGGTGTAGAGCATGAAGAAAAACGTGGTATTGGAGCCGTATACCAGAAAAGGGATGGCAAAGGCCAACCAATAGAAGGAGAACCCCGTTACCGCCCCCATAAACAGGTAGGAAACGCCGTCATCTTCTTCTTGTTGCGCTGGCCGAGTCTTGCTAATCGTTAACTGCGTGGCATTTTGCATAATCTTTCCCATTCGTCCCCTCATCACCCACTAGCGCGGTGAAAAAAGCGGGATATCAGAGCTTGATAATAGCTCTCTTGCCCAGCAGATCTAACAATTGGCCTGTCAAATTTGTTACTAATTGTTCGCCATCCAGATGACTATCCGGCGCTTCCGGCGCTTCATACGCCGAGTCGATCCCAGTGAAATTACGCAGCTCTCCCGCACGGGCTTTTTTATACAACCCCTTAGGATCGCGCGCTTCACAGGTCGCTAACGGCGTATCCACGAAGACTTCGATGAACTGCTCTTCGCCCAGTAAATCCTGCACCATTTTACGCTCGGCGCGGTGCGGCGAGATAAACGCGGTCAGGACCACCAGACCCGCATCTACCATCAGTTTGGCGACTTCACCCACGCGGCGGATATTTTCGCGCCGATCGTCGTCGGTGAAGCCTAAATCACGGCACAATCCGTGCCGCACATTGTCGCCATCCAGCAGATAGGTGCTGACGCCACGTTGATGTAGCGCCTGTTCCAACGCCCCCGCCAGCGTGGATTTACCGGATCCAGACAACCCGGTAAACCAGATAACGACGCCCTGATGACCATGCAATTTCTCGCGCGACTCTCGGGTGACATCGTGCGCATGCCAGACGACGTTATCGTCAGTCGGTTCATCGCGTAAAGACACGTTATTTGCCTCCCAGCAGATCGCGCGCACCCCAATGTGGGAAGTGGCGACGTACCAGTGCATTCAGTTCCAGCTCAAACGCACTGTGCGCGCCCGGCTCCTGATACACCTGCTCGATAGGTTCCCGCACCAGCCCCGCACCGATCGTGACGTTGCTCAGGCGATCGATAAAGATCATCCCGCCCGTCACCGCATTGTGCTGATAGTTGTCCAACACCAGCGGCTCATCAAAAATCAGCTCAACCGAACCGATACCATTCAGCGGCAGGTTCTCCGCGACGCGCTGCGTCAGCGTATTGATCTCAACCTGATACTGAATATTCTCGACCCGAGCGCGCGTTTTCTTACCGCCAATCTTGATGTCGTAACTCTGTCCCGGCACCAGCGGCTGCTCCGCCATCCAGACGACGTCCACCAGCGCATGCTGCACCGCTTTCAGCGACTCGCTGCTGTCGATCAGCAGGTCACCACGGCTGATATCCACCTCATCCGCCAGCACCAGCGTAATCGCTTCACCCGCCTGCGCCTGCGGTAAATCCCCGTCAAAGGTCACAATACGGCTGACGGTGGATTCTACGCCGGATGGCAGCACTTTAACCCGTTGCCCAACGCGGATGATGCCGGAGGCCAGCGTTCCCGCGTAGCCACGGAAATCCAGATTCGGGCGATTCACATACTGAACCGGGAAACGCATCGGCTGTTCCAGCGTACGCTGTGCCACATTGACCGTTTCCAGCACGTCCAGCAGCGTCGGTCCGGTATACCAGCCCATCGTCGTACTCGGCGTTGCGACATTGTCGCCATCCAGCGCGGAAATCGGCACAAAGGTGATATTCAGGTCGGCAGGCAGTTGCTGAGCAAAATCCAGATAGTCCTGCTTAAACTGCTCAAACACCGTTTGCTGATAATCCACTAAGTCCATTTTGTTCACCGCCACCACCAGATCGCGAATCCCCAGCAGGGTCGCAATAAAGCTGTGACGACGGGTTTGATCCAATACGCCTTTGCGAGCGTCAATCAGCAGGATCGCCAGTTCGCAGGTTGATGCGCCCGTTGCCATGTTGCGGGTGTACTGCTCGTGTCCCGGCGTATCGGCGATGATGAATTTGCGTTTTTCCGTGGAAAAATAGCGGTAGGCCACGTCAATCGTGATGCCCTGTTCACGTTCAGCCTGAAGCCCATCGACCAGCAGCGCCAGATCCAGTTTTTCGCCCTGCGTGCCCAGACGCTTGCTGTCATTGTGCAGCGTACTGAGCTGATCTTCATAAATCTGGCGCGTATCGTGTAACAAACGGCCAATCAGCGTACTTTTTCCATCGTCGACGCTACCGCAGGTCAGGAAACGCAGCAGCGTTTTATCCTGCTGCGCGTGTAAATACGCTTCCACACCGCCCTGCTCGGCGATCTGCTGTGCAATCGCATTGTTGATGATGACGGCATCTTTCTCAGCCGCATTGTCTGCCGCTGTGTCTTTTAAAGAAATTTGGCTCATTCGACGATTCCTCAGAAATACCCTTGACGCTTTTTCAGCTCCATTGAACCGGCCTGATCGCGGTCAATTACCCTTCCCTGACGCTCACTGGTCGTGGAAACCAGCATCTCTTCGATGATTTCCGGCAGCGTTTGCGCCTCTGATGCCACCGCGCCCGTCAGCGGCCAGCAGCCCAGCGTGCGGAAGCGCACCATGCGTTGTTCGATCACTTCACCGGGTTGCAGATCGATGCGATCGTCATCCACCATCAGCAGCATGCCATCGCGTTCCACCACCGGACGCGGCGCGGCCAGATATAGCGGAACAATATCGATGTTTTCCAGATAGATGTATTGCCAGATATCCAACTCGGTCCAGTTGGAGAGCGGGAAAACGCGGATGCTCTCGCCTTTATTAATCTGGCCGTTGTAGTTATGCCACAGCTCCGGGCGCTGATTCTTCGGATCCCAGCGGTGGAAACGATCGCGGAAGGAGTAAATACGCTCTTTGGCACGCGATTTCTCTTCATCGCGGCGCGCCCCGCCAAACGCGGCATCAAAACCGTATTTATCCAGCGCCTGCTTCAGCCCTTCGGTTTTCATGATGTCTGTGTGCTTGGCGCTGCCGTGCACAAAGGGGTTAATTCCCAGCGCTTCCCCCTGCGGGTTGCGGTGCACCAACAGTTCACAGCCATAGGCTTTTGCCGTCCGGTCGCGGAATTCGTACATTTCACGAAATTTCCAGCCGGTATCAACGTGCAGCAGCGGGAAAGGCAGCGATCCCGGATAGAACGCCTTGCGCGCCAGATGCAGCATCACCGAAGAGTCTTTGCCGATGGAGTACATCATCACCGGATTACTGAACTCGGCCGCTACTTCGCGGATGATGTGAATGCTTTCGGCTTCAAGCTGCCGTAAATGCGTGAGTCGTTTCTCGTCCATACCCTTTCCTTAAGCCAAGTTTACTACCGCTGGGCGGCTGTCTTGCGGCACCGTCGGCGTTGTCTGACCAAACCAGGCAATCTGATGGTGCAAATCCACCACCTCGCCAATCACCAGCAGCGCAGGTGTCGGCGCTTGCCGTGCCAAATGTTCTAACTGTTGCAACGTGCCAATTTGCACTTGCTGATCGTGTCGGGTGCCGCGACTGATCACGGCAACGGGCGTCTGCGATGAACGGCCATGTGCGATCAGTTGCTGCGAAATCTCGGCGGCCTTCATCGTTCCCATATAAATCGCCAGCGTCTGACGGCCACGCGCCAGCGTCGACCAGTCCAGCGAATCGCCATCCGGGCGACAGTGTCCGGTAATAAAAAGTACGCTCTGCGCGTAGTCACGGTGCGTTAACGGGATCCCCGCATACGCCGTGACGCCTGCCGCAGCCGTCACGCCGGGCACCACCTGAAACGTGATACCGGCCTGCGCCACCGCTTGCAGCTCTTCACCGCCGCGGCCAAAAATGAAGGGATCGCCACCTTTCAGGCGCACTACCCGCTTCCCTTCCTGCGCCAGCTTCACCAATAGCTGATTAATCTCATCCTGCGGCAACGAATGCGTACTGGCGCGTTTTCCAACGCAGATACGTTCGGCATCGCGGCGCACCAAATCCAGTACGTCGGCGCTGACCAGATGGTCATACAGCACCACGTCCGCCTGCTGCATCACCTGCAATCCACGCAGCGTCAGCAGTCCGGCATCGCCGGGACCTGCGCCAACCAGTGCGACTTCGCCACGTGCCGCCGCGGGCTGCTGCTGTTCCTCTTGCTGATGCGCCAGCTGCTGTTGCAATTCATCCTCGGCCTGCGCCAGTTGCCCCGCGGACACCAGCGACGCAAAGCGTCCGACAAACAGCCGTTCCCAAAAACGACGGCGTGCCGGCATCGAATGCAGTCGGGTTTTAATTCTGTCGCGCCAGCTTCCGGCGATATCCGCCATCGTGCCCAAACTGGCGGGCAGTAATGATTCCAGCTTTTCACGCAGCAGACGCGCCAGCACCGGTGCCTGTCCACCCGAGGAAATGGCCACCACCAGCGGAGAGCGATCGACAATCGAGGGGAAAATAAACGAGCACTTCGGCTGATCGTCTACCACGTTCACCAGCAAGTGGCGCTGATTCGCCGCCTCAAATACCGCGGCATTCAGCTCGGCGTCATCCGTAGCGGCAATCACCAGAAATACGCCGGATAGCAAATCAGGCGTAAAAACCTGCGCCAGCCATTCAACCTGCCCGGCCTGATGCTGCGCCGCCAGCGGTTCGGCCAGCGCCTGTGCGACAATTTTTACCTCCGCACCCGCGCGTTGCAGTAGATCGATTTTGCGCGTAGCAACCTCGCCGCCGCCGACAACCAGTACCGGACGCTGACGAAGATCGGCAAATAAAGGGAGATAGTTCACAATCGCCTTAACTAAGCAAAAAAGTAGATAATGCGACTATACGGTGCGGACAGAACACTTATGAAATGCCGAATTGGAATGACAAGTTCCGTAATGGAATAACAGTAAAATAAATCCGACTACTCACACATCCTCGTCAGCTATCGACCTTACACCGACATTTGTTCGAAAGAGTTTATGACGCATGTCAAAGTTGCGGACAGTTTGCCGATTTTTGATATTTGCTTTTCCAGATTCATTGCAACATGCCAGTAGCCCCGCGGGTAGCAAAAAGCCATTAACGAGAAGAGGTTCACACGATTCGTTCAAGCGTTGACTGAACAGAATGGATCACGATTCCTCGTGGTATGGACGCAAATCTGTTGTGGTCATGCCACGACAAACGTCAAGCCAAATTAGCTTATTAATAGAAGAGGATTGCGCGTATGGAACAATCAACACTCGAGCTCAACGCCCCGGCACGCCCTGTTACTGATTTCGATGCACAATATGGGATCTTTGCCTCTCTGGACGATGCCGTCTCTGCCGCAGCGCACGCGCAAAAACGGCTGGATAACGTCATTGTGCGGCAAAACGTTATTGCAGCCGTCCGTCAGGCCGGCGAACGCTATGCGCAGGTTCTGGCCGAAATGGCCGTGGAAGAAACCGGCATGGGACGTGTGGCGGATAAATATGCCAAAAATGTCTCGCAGGCGCGTAGTACGCCCGGAACTGAGAGCCTGTCGGCAAAAGTCGTGACAGGAGATAACGGCCTCACGCTGATTGAAAACGCACCATGGGGCGTCGTGGCATCCGTCACGCCATCAACCAATCCGGCCGCCACCGTTATCAATAACGCCATCAGTATGATTGCCGCAGGCAACAGTATCGTTTTTGCTCCACATCCCTCGGCAAAGAAAGTATCGCTCTACACGATCAGCCTGTTGAATAAAGCCATTGTTGCCGCAGGTGGCCCAGAGAATCTGTTAGTGACGGTGGCTGAGCCTAATATTGAAACTGCACAGCGGCTATTCCGGCACCCCGGTATCAGCCTGCTGGTTGTTACCGGCGGCGAAGCCGTCGTGGAAGCAGCTCGCAAACATACAGACAAACGTTTGATTGCCGCTGGCGCGGGAAATCCACCGGTAGTGGTTGATGAAACGGCAAATATCGAACGTGCCGCACGTGATATTGTTCGCGGCGCATCGTTTGATAACAACATTATCTGTGTCGATGAGAAAGTGGCAATCGTGGTCAACAGCGTCGCCGATGAGTTACTGTCGGAAATGCAATACCATCAGGCTGTATTACTTACTCGCCAACAAACCGAGCAACTTCAGTCATTGTTACTCACCGATATTGACGAGCATGGGAACGGGCGTCCACATCGCGATTGGGTAGGACGCGACGCGGCCAAAATTGCGGCGGCCATTGGTCTGGATGTCAGCGAACACACTCGCCTGTTACTGGCGGAAACGGACGCGAATCACCCGTTCGCCGTAACCGAAATGATGATGCCGGTTCTGCCCATTGTTCGTGTACGGGATGTGGAGGAAGCCATCGAACTTGCCATCCATCTGGAAGGCGGACGCCGTCATACCGCTGCCATGCACTCAACAAATATTAATAATCTGCACAAGATGGCGAATGCGATCAACACCAGCATCTTTGTGAAAAATGGCCCCTGTATTGCGGGATTAGGATTGGGCGGCGAAGGATGTACGTCCATGACCATTTCCACGCCGACGGGCGAAGGTGTGACATCTGCACGTACTTTTGTGCGAATTCGACGCTGTGTGATGGTAGATATGTTCAGGATCGTTTAATTTTATCAGTACTACAGCCATCGCCGTGAATAACAGGCAGGAGCGCGTTATAGCGACGATGGCTTGCAAGCATGCTGGGTATCACGATGTTGGATGTCACCATAGAGTAAAGCTTTTTCTGGGAGGAAAATGCCTATGAGAACCGAGAATACCCCACCACTGCATCAGCTTGATGCCAGGGTCACTCCTCCAGAAAAACGATTGTCTTCTCAGGAGCAGTACATCCATCAGTATTCCACACAGGATGTTTATGCCCAGTCCTGTACGATCACAGCCTGGCAGCAGTTGTACGATCAGGTTTCACCCGGCCATTTCCGCGGCGAACTTCAGGAATTACTGTTAGATGGCATTCAGCTTTGTCACGAATACACAAACCTCGCGCTCCGCCAATCTTGTATGGTATGGCCCGGTTCATTCTGGTTCGGCGTCCCTTCAACACAAGAGAGTATGGGATTTATTGATGCCCAACCGCTGGATGAATACAGCATCGCTGTTAGCCCCGGCGGCAAAGAGTTTGAATTAAGTACACCCGACGAGTTTTCCATTTTGGGCGTTGTTATCTCACACGATGTGCTTAATCAGTATATTGGCGCACTTAGCGATCCAGAATGGCTGACTCAGAGGTTGAATCAGGGGGCAACGCTGCAAATAGAACACGACAAAAAAGCCACGCTGTGTTCATTTATCCGTCAGGCTCTGTGGTATAGCTGCCATTTCCCCCACGTGATGAAAACACGTAATGCAGAAAAAGTGCTGAAACATAACCTACTGACTACGCTCATTTCCTTTCTGGAAAACGCTCAATCGCCCTCTGAATATGCGCAAAGTCATCACTATCGCAAATTGATTTCGTTTGTACGTGAGTATGTGTTGAGTCAAACATCAGAGCCAGTCACCGTGCTCGATCTCTGCCGCCAGTTACACGTGAGTCGCCGAACATTACAGAACGCCTTCCACAGCGTGGTAGGCATTGGCCCCAATGCCTGGCTAAAAATCATCCGTCTCAATGCGGTTCGTCGCGAACTCATCAGCCCAATATCGCCGCACCGTACGGTTCAAGATGCCGCCATGCAATGGGGGTTCTGGCACCTGAGCCAGTTTGCCAGAGATTATCAAAAGCTCTTTAACGAGAAGCCATCGTTAACGCTACGACGGCGCTTACAACACTAGCCACTTATCTTTTCTTTATCCGTATAACGAGTCTTTCTGTGATGCCATCCAGCATCACAAGGTCAAACTCATCTTAATTTTTCGCCGTCGCCTCATAAGAGGCATGTGTCATCGTCAGCTTATTTATGTGTTAAATACGAACAGGAGTCAGTTATGAAAGCAGTTGTCGCCGGTAAAGGTGGAAAAGCCGAAATTATTGAAAAAGCATTACGCGAACCCGGCCACGGCGAAGCGTTGCTTGCCATGGAATACTGCGGTGTCTGTCATACGGATCTACACGTCAAAAATGGCGATTATGGTGATAAAACCGGGGTCATTCTCGGCCATGAAGGCATTGGCATCGTTAAAGCCATTGGGCCCGGTGTCACCTCACTCAAACCGGGCGATCGTGCCAGCGTGGCCTGGTTCTATCAAGGATGTGGACACTGTGAATACTGTGTCGGCGGCAATGAAACGCTATGCCGTGGCGTCAAAAATGCCGGTTATACCGTCGATGGCGGTATGGCTGAGGAATGTATTGTCGTCGCAGATTATGCGGTCAAGGTTCCCGATGGGTTGGATCCGGCTGCGGCCAGCAGTATTACCTGCGCGGGCGTAACAACCTACAAAGCGGTCAAAGTTTCCACCGTTAAACCCGGCCAGTGGATTGTTATTTATGGCCTCGGCGGGTTAGGGAATCTGGCATTGCAATACGCAAAAAATGTCTTTAACGCCAACGTTATCGCCGTGGATGTTAACGATGCCCAACTGGCCTTTGCAAAAGAGATGGGTGCAGATTTAGTCATCAACCCAGCGAAAGAAAACGCGGCAGAAATCATTCAGGAAAAAGTGGGCGGTGCACATGCTGCCGTCGTCACCGCCGTCGCACGGGCGGTGTTTAATTCTGCCATTGATGCGGTACGCGCCGGGGCGCGGGTGGTTGCCATCGGCCTGCCTCCCGAAAGTATGGACCTGTACATTCCGCGTCTGGTGCTTGATGGCATTCAGGTCATCGGTTCACTGGTAGGGACACGTCAGGATTTACAGGAAGCGTTCCAGTTTGCTCAGGAGGGGAAAGTCGTCCCTAAAGTGACACTACGCCCAATGACCGACGTCAACGCCATTTTTGAAGAAATGGAGCAAGGAAAAATCAAAGGCCGGATGGTCATTGATTTACGTAGCAGTAGCCTGGCGGCGTTAAATCACAGTTAACCCAGCTCTCAATAAATTATATTCAGGACAGTGCATTGGCGTATCCAACTATGCATAACCCATTTTATGCATAACCCATTTGCTGTATGACGAGCCGCTATCGCACGAGAAAATAAGAAGGATAAGACATGCCCCGTACCATTATGCTCATCCCTACTGGCACAGGTGTGGGGCTGACGAGCATCAGCCTCGGCCTTATTCGCGCAATCGAACGTAAAGGTGTACGCCTGAGTATCTTCAAGCCTGTCGCGCAGCCGCGCGACAGCAACGACATCACGGATCTAACCACGGCAATAGTTCGCACCAGTTCCCGCCTCCCCGTTGCGGAACCTCTTACGATAGCGCATACAGAATCACTGCTGTCACAGCAGAAAAAAGAGATTTTACTGGAAACTATTGTTGCCCGTTATCACGAAAACATCCGCCATGCCGATATCGTGCTGGTTGAAGGTCTGGTACCGACGCGTAAGCACCCATTCGCCGCATCGCTTAATATGGAAATTGCCAATACCCTGAACGCGGAAGTCATTCTTGTTCTGTCGCAAGGTTCTGACAATGCCGATGAACTAAAAGCACGCATTGAACTGGCGCGAAGCAGTCTGAAACCCAATAAGGGAACCTCCATCATTGGTGCCATCGTCAATAAGCTCAACGCGCCAGTTGATGAACAAGGCCGTGCACGACCGGATCTTTCGCGGATTTTTGACGATGCAACCGGAGCTAACGTCGTCAGTCTGGACATAAAGCGGCTGAAGGCGATGAGCCCACTTCCTTTACTCGGTGCGGTGCCATGGAACTTTGATCTGATTTCAACTCGGGTCAGCGACATTGTCAGCCATTTGCAGGCTGCCGCAATCCACACCGGCGATCGACAGACTCGCCGCATAAAATCGATCGTCTTCTGCGCGCGCAGCGTGCCGCATATGTTGCAGTATTTCCAGCCTGGCGCACTGCTGGTGACATCAGCCGATCGTCCCGAAGTCATTATTGCCGCCTGTCTGGCTGCGATGAACGGGGTGGAAATCGGCGCTCTTCTCCTCACCGGAGGCGAGCCAATCCCGAGCAGTATCCATACGTTGTGCGAACGTGCTTTTGCCACTGGCCTACCCGTCTATCTGGTACAGAGTAATACCTGGCAAACCTCTTTGGATTTACAGAGCTACCAGCCAACGGTGCCCGTTGATGATTACGAGCGTATCGAGCAGGTATGCGACTACATGGCAAACTACATCGACCCCGTCTGGATTGATACGCTGAGTGCGGCCACCGAGCGTACGCATCGTCTGTCACCACCGGCGTTTCGCTATCAGTTAACCGAACTGGCGCGTCGCGCAGGTAAACGAATCGTGTTACCCGAAGGGGATGAACCACGTACAATCAAAGCGGCGGCCATCTGTGCCGAACGCGGCATCGCTCACTGTGTATTATTAGGCGATCCGGAAAATATTCTGCACATCGCGGCATCTCAAGGCGTATCGCTGGGCGATGGAATCACGATTATCGATCCCCACGTTGTCAGGGAACGCTATGTGCCACGCCTGGTTGAGTTACGAAAAAACAAAGGAATGACGGACATCGTCGCCCGCGAACAGTTGGAAGATAATGTCGTACTTGGCACGCTGATGCTTGAACAAGACGAAGTGGATGGTCTGGTTTCTGGCGCGGTACACACGACAGCCAACACGATACGCCCTCCACTACAGCTGATTAAAACCAGGCCGGAAAGCGCTCTGGTATCCTCCATCTTCTTTATGCTACTGCCCGAGCAGGTATTGGTGTACGGCGACTGCGCGATCAATCCCGATCCTACGGCAGAGCAACTGGCCGAGATTGCGATTCAATCCGCAGACTCAGCGGCGCTATTCGGCATTGAACCACGCGTGGCGATGATATCCTATTCGACCGGCAATTCCGGCTCTGGCAACGATGTCGAAAAAGTGAGGGAGGCGACGCGGATAGCACAGGCGAGACGGCCGGATATGATTATTGATGGTCCACTGCAATATGATGCCGCAATTATGGCGGATGTTGCCCGCGCGAAGGCACCGGACTCAAAGGTAGCAGGGAAAGCGACCGTTTTTATTTTCCCGGATTTGAATACCGGCAATACCACCTACAAAGCCGTTCAACGTTCCGCCGACCTGACCTCTATCGGGCCAATGCTGCAAGGGATGCGCAAACCCGTAAACGATCTTTCACGCGGGGCGCTGGTTGACGATATCGTCTACACCATCGCGCTGACTGCGATTCAGGGCGCGCAGCACAACCCTTAATCCCAGAAGTAAAAAACCGGGCGATGCCCGGTTTTCTCTTTTACCCTTCGTGCAGCCCGCATTCGCGTTTCAGGCCGAAGAAACGCGTTTCTTCTTCGGCCATACCCGGTTCCCATTTACGGGTGGTGTGCGTATCACCGACTGACAGATAGCCCTGCTCCCACAGCGGATGGTAATCCAGGCCGTTTTCTTTCAGGTACCGGTACACCGTTCGGTTGTCCCAGTCGATAATCGGCAGGAATTTGAAGACGCCGCGCTGAATCGCCAGCACCGGTAATTCCCCCCGGCTGCCGGACTGCTCACGACGCAGGCCAGCAAACCATGTTTTCGCTTTTAACTCACTCAGCGCCCGATTCATCGGCTCGACTTTATTCAGCAGGTTGTAGCGCTCAATGCCTTCCACACCCTGCTCCCACAGCTTGCCGTAGCGCGCCTCTTGCCAGGCCGGAGATTCAGCCGCGCGATACACTTGCAGATTCAGCTTCAGCTGTTCCGTCAGCGCATCAATAAACTGATAGGTTTCAGGAAACAGATAGCCCGTATCCGTGAGGATAACCGGAATATCCGGCCGCTGTTGCGTCACCAGATGCAGCGATACCGCCGCCTGAATGCCGAAACTGGACGACAACACATAGTCGCCCGGCAGATTCTCCAGCGCCCAGCTCACTCTTTCCTGCGCCGATAGCAGCTCAAGCTGACCATTGACGATAGCCAGCGCGGCCGCCTGCTCCGCTTTCGGCAACGCGTTGAGCGCCTCAAGATTAAATTCGGCCATCAGGCTCTCCTGTCAGTCATAAAAATCGCGGGCAGGATCCAGCACCGCTTTAATGATGTTGGTGCGAATCACGAAATCCCCGAAGCCTTCATTCTGCTGGCGATCTTGCGCCCACAGCCCGATAAATCGATCCATTTCTGCAAGGATCTCGGTTTCATTAATGTTCTCGCGATACATACGCGGAATGCGTGTTCCCTCGCGATTCCCGCCCAGATGCAGGTTATAACGCCCCACCGCTTTGCCCACCAGACCGATTTCCGCCAGCATTGCGCGACCGCAGCCGTTCGGGCAGCCCGTCACGCGCAGAACGATGTGTTCATCGCCCACGCCGTGCTGCTGCATGATGCCTTCCACTTTCGTGACGAACTCCGGCAGGAAGCGTTCGGCTTCCGCCATCGCCAGCGGACAGGTCGGGAACGACACACAGGCCATCGAATTCTTGCGCTGCTCGCTGACGTCGTCATCAATCAGGCCGTGCTCACGCGCCAGCGCATCAATCTTCGCTTTGCTACGTGCAGGAACGCCTGCGATGATCAAATTCTGGTTCGCCGTTAAGCGGAAATCCCCTTTGTGGATCTTGGCAATTTCCGCCAGACCGGTTTTCAACGGACGACCCGGATAATCCAGAACACGACCGTTTTCGATAAACAGCGTCAGATGCCATTTATTGTCGATGCCTTTTACCCAGCCGATGCGATCGCCACGTCCGGTGAATTCATAAGGACGCACGGCTTCAAATTTCACACCGGCACGCGCTTCCACTTCCTGCTTGAAGTTGTCTACGCCCACACGCTCCAGCGTGTACTTGGTTTTCGCGTTTTTACGGTTAGTACGATTACCCCAATCGCGCTGCGTGGTCACCACCGCTTCCGCGATGGTCAGCGTATGCTCAATGGAAATGTAACCCAGCTCACTGGCGGTACGCGGGTAAGTTTCTTTGTCGCCGTGCGCGATAGAGAGCCCACCGCCCACCAGCACGTTGAAGCCCACCAGACGGCCGTTATCGGCAATCGCAACGAAGTTGAGATCGTTCGCATGCAGATCGATATCATTCTGCGGCGGGATCACCACCGTGGTTTTGAACTTACGCGGCAGATACGTTGAACCTAAAATCGGCTCCTCATCCGTCGTGGCGACTTTCTCCTGATCCATCCAGATCTCAGCATAGGCGCGCGTACGCGGCAGCAGATGCTCAGAAATCTTTTTCGCCCACTCATAGGCCTGCTGATGCAGTTCGGATTCTATCGGGTTAGACGTACACAGCACGTTACGGTTCATGTCATTCGCCGTCGCCAGCGCGTCCAGCCCGATGCTATTCAGCATCTGGTGTACCGGTTTCACATTCGATTTGAGAATACCGTGATACTGGAACGTCTGGCGGTTCGTGATACGAATGCTGCCGTAGATCGTATTTTCAGTCGCAAATTTGTCGATCCGCAGCCACTGCTCTGGCGTCATCACGCCACCGGGAAGACGGCAGCGCAGCAGCATCGCATGGCGCGGCTCCAGCTTCTGCTCGGCACGTTCGGCGCGAATATCGCGGTCATCCTGCTGATACATACCGTGGAAACGGATCAGCAGAAAGTTATCGCCCCTGAAACCACCGGTCAGACCATCGTTCAGGTCTTCAGCAATCGTGCCGCGCAGAAAGTTACTTTCTGTCTTCATGCGCTCAGCATCAGCGAGTTTCCCTTCTACCACCAAGGGGCCGGGGTGTTTTTCACTGAAAACGTATTTTTCACTCATTAGTACACATCTCGCTGATAACGGCGCTCAAGGCGCAGATCGCTTAAAAACTCATCGGCCTGTTCACTGTCCATGCCGCCATGCTCAACTATCACGTCCAGCAGTGCCCGCTCGACGTCTTTCGCCATACGGTTGGCATCACCACACACGTACAGGTGCGCGCCATCCTGAATCCAGCGCCAGACTTCCGCGCCTTTTTCCCGCAGTTTGTCCTGCACGTAAACTTTATTCGCCTGATCGCGCGACCAGGCCAGGTCGATGTTGGTTAACAGGCCATCTTTAACGTAGCGCTGCCATTCAACCTGATACAGAAAATCTTCCGTAAAGTGTGGGTTGCCGAAGAACAACCAGTTTTTCCCTTCAGCCCCATCGGCATCGCGCTGCTGCATAAAGGCGCGGAACGGCGCAATTCCGGTGCCCGGCCCAATCATGATGACTGGCGCGTCGGAATTCGCAGGCAGACGGAAGTTATCGTTATGTTCGATGAAGACGCGGATTTCATCGTCTTCACTCAGTCTGTCGGCCAGATAGCTGGAAGCGCCACCGGCGCGCTCGCGGCCTTCGTATTCGTAGCGCACCACGCCAACGGTGATGTGCACTTCGCTTTCGACTTCCGCCTGCGAGGAGGCAATAGAGTAAAGACGCGGCGTCAGCGGACGCAGCAGACCCAGCAGTTGCTCCGCCGTCAGTTCCGTCGGCGCTTGTCGTACCATATCCACCAGCGGTGTGCGCTGTGCGAACTGCTGAAGCGCAGGCTTATCGGCCAACAGCGACAGCAGCGTTTCATTACGCGACAGTGCCGCGTATTTCTCGACAATCGGTGCCGTGTTCTGCGTCAGTTCAAAATGGCTTTTCAGCGCCTGCGATAGTGGCAGCGTCTTGCCGTCAACGCTGACGGACTCATCGCCTTTCAGCCACAGCAGTTCCAGCAATTCCTGCACCAGCGCGGGGTCGTTATCGAACCACACGCCCAGCGCATCTCCCGGCTGGTAACGCAAACCAGAATCGCCCAGATCGATCTCGATATGGCGAACATCTTTTTCGGAGTTACGCCCGGTCACTTTCTGATTGACGGCAAACGTGGCATGCAGCGGTGAGGATTTGCTGTATGGGCTGCTGGTAATTTCATCCAGTGCGCCCTGAGCGGCAATCTGCGCGACGGCTTCGCCCTGAACCGGCACCCGCGCCTGCAAAATATCAACCAGCTGACGTCGCCATTGTTCGGCAAGCCCCTGATAATCTACATCGGCATCCACGCGATCCAGCAGACGTTCAGCGCCAAGTTCAGCCAGACGGCTATCGAAATCTTTACCCGCCTTGCTGAAGAATTCATAAGAGGTATCACCCAGACCAAACACGGCAAACGCGGTGTCTTTCATCTCCGGGGCTTTTTTGGACAGCAGGAACTTGTGCAGCGCGACGGCTTCTTCCGGCGGCTCCCCTTCCCCCTGAGTCGAGGCGACGATCAGCAGCAGTTTTTCCTGCCCGATTTGCTTGAATTTGTAATCACCCGCATTGACCAGATTGACGGACAGCTTGGCTGCCAGCAGATCGTCACGCAGCTGTTCCGCTACCCGACGTGCATTGCCCGTTTGTGAGGCGGAAATCAGCGTAATCGTTTGTACTGGTACCGTGACTGCGGATGCTGTCGTTGCCGTGGCGGCGATTGCCCCCGGCTGCGCGTTCCCAGGCTGCTGTACCAGCCCCCAGAAATAGCCGGATAGCCAGGCCAGCTGCGTCGATGAGAAATCACCGGTTGCCGCCTGTAAACGCGTTAATTGCTCCACACTCAGCGGAAGCAATGAAGTGGGGGAAACCGGAGTAGTCATTGTGATTTCTGTTTCCTTGTGCCTGTGCTGTTAGCCAACGACGCTAATACAAAAACATGCAATAAAAAGATGGATGGAGGATAAGGGTAACGATCTGCATCTTAACAATTAAAGAAATGATGGAAATATTAAATAACCAAAATGACTAAATGGTTTTTCTGATAGTCCTTATTGCTTAAAGTGTTATGCCTGATGGCACGTACGCTTCAAGCCTGTCACGAGGGAAATACAGGTAGGATGTCATGAGGAAGAAGGGCTGCCATGCAGCCCTCTATGAAGACGGTACTCACTAAATTTTCAGGACCTTCATGCCGAAATCGTCAGGATGAACGATGTTTTCGAGCTTACCGACCTGCTGCAAGTCGCCATTAGAAACGACGCTGCTGATATTGGTATCAGGAAAACGAAGGTTCTTGGTGAGATGCACCACGATAGGCTTACCCTTTTTATCAATATCCATCACCCACCCGAGGAAACCTCCCGAATATTTCGCCAGACTGCCGATGGGGTAGAGGCCGTAAATCTGCACATATTTGACCAGCACAGCTTTATCATAGGCCGCGTTAGCCTCATAGATTTTGCGATAGGCGGCCAATGGCGTGCGAGGGGAAATACCATTACGCGCATGCCTGAGCTTATTAATCGCCTTAATCACAGAGACCAGCCGGACTAACGGCGACAATGGTTCGGCACGCTTGCCTTGCGGATACCCGCTGCCGTCCACACGCTCGTTGGCATTCTCAATCACATCGCGGCAGGTGGGGCTTATCGACCAGCCTAGCTCACGTAACTTCGCGCCCAGCACCGCCACATGACCGCTAAGGATCGCTTTCTGCGCCGGATTCATATTGACCTTGAGCGACGGAAGGCGGGCGTTGACCAACAGCGGTTTGCCCATCGTGTGGAGTAACGCGCCTAACACCGCCTCACGCAAATAGGGATCGTGTGGATCGGCAATTAACAACATGTCGGCCAATTTCCCCGCGACCTGCACCGCATGCCTGACCCAGTCCGCCTCATCACGCAGGAACGACAGCGCATACAGAAAAGCCTTTCGATCTTTTTTGACCATATACAGCAAGGTATCAACACAGTCATAAAAGATCTCAACGGGCAGCTGATTGCGCGTTTTGATATACATCAGCCCAATCTGAAGCCGATGGGCAATCTCCATAACGCCGCGTTCCATCGGGGTCTGGCGGGTACGTTTCTCTCGCTCCTGACTTTCTCGCAGCAACAGATTTTTCTCCTTAGTACCCGGAATGAACAACGGAGACGAATACACCATGCTGCCAGTCATACCGGTTCGGTATGCAGCCTCTCTTTCCGACTCATTCGTGTAATGAAGCAGGGCTTCGGACTGGGATGAAGACAAATGGATAAATTGGATGCCGACGGCCGCATAGCCATTATTACCAAAGGGGCGTATATGGCGAATTTTCCCCTCGGCATAAAAGCTTTCTCCATTAGGGAATTCAAGCGTAATGCCGGGGATATCTTGACCCACTTCAATCGCAATACTCTCAACCAGATCGATTTCGACCAGACATCCACCGGTCGATAAATTACGCAGGGTTCCGGGTACGTTAAGCGTGTGTAGATAAACCTCAATGCGAACACGAGCCTGCATACCAAGAATAAAGGGAATACGAATCGCCCCCCTGTTTTCAGTGACAAAAACAGATTCTGGCAAACGACATTCCAGACGATAAAACATACTGTCCGTCTTGAATAATTGGGTCGGAATATTACAAAGACTGTAGGTTTCTCGTTCGATGTTATCCGTGCCTTTGAGCGCCTCCAGATCAAAATTCAAACCCCCATCGGCAAGATATCTGTCAATATCCGAGCCTGAGTATTCCACATCCAACACGATACGGTTTTTATCCGGATTCAATTCCGCAACGTCTGCTTTCAATGCATATAGCATATCCTTCGCATAGATAGACATCACATAGGTATGTTGCAGTAATGCGCTAATCACTTTAGCGGGAGGAGGAGAAAAGTGTTCCACGATAAGATCTACCTATTAACGCGACGGTGATATACCCCAAAATCCAAAAAGGATTTCCCTTTTAATAGAAACGAATTTTTACACGAACGTAAAATTTTTACACAAAATTAAAAACGGTAAAAAACACCTATTCTTACTGAGTGAAACCTCTCCCAGATTTAATTTATGCGATTTTCTTCACCCTAATACCATGACGACATGACGATCTTCATGATGTTGATCATCCTAACAAGGATGTTATGAAGTCACAACGATCGCCCCTACACGTTAAATTGATTAAAATTAAAACAAAAATAAATCAAAAACCAATTAAACAAAAAATAATGAAACTAAAAACCAATTAAATAATAACAAACAGGATAAACACCCAAAGATAATATAGATTTAAACGATCATTAATTTTTAATTGATAGTCAAAAACTATTAAACGTAGATAATTGATCATTTAAAACAATTTCCAAATATTCCAAACTATTGTGTAGAATCCAGCCGAGTAAGGCTCTGGAATTCCTATTTCTATGGAGAGGGTGAGTAATCAGTAAAATGAATACAACAACATTGAATATCGATGGAAAAATTCTTAGGCTGACAGCAGAGTTTCAGCCTATTATCCATCTCCCTCAAAATAAAATATTCCGCTATGAAGCCCTCGCCAGGTTTTATAACTCAGAAGGCGTTTTAACATCGACTCAGCAGACCATAGATAAAATTGAGGAGTGTAAAGCCATCGATAAAGTGACAGACTTTATGTTTGATGTGGTCTGTCAGGTAATAAAAAATAAAAGTAGCATGACAATATCATTCAACCTGTCGCATTTACTTTTCAATAATTCCGCCTATCTGGAAAAGTTATACCAAAAATGCCTCATGCATGAGGTTAGCCCACAGAATATAGAAATAGAGATCAGTGAAAAAACAACCCGGCAGCAGTTAATAGACGGGATACCCTTTTTAAATCAGGCCAAGAAATATGGCTTTATGATTTCATTAGATGACTTCGGCGCAGGAAATTTACAAATAGACAGCCTGAGCTTGTTTGACTTCGATACCATAAAAATCGATCGCTCTATTATCGATGGCATCGGGAAAGAAGAGACAAAATCACAAAAACTAAAAGTCTTATTGAACAAACTCATTCCTCTTGGCGTAAACATTATCTGTGAAGGCGTTGAGAAGGCGACCGATTTGAACCGGTTAAATAAATATCACCCCATTGGGATTCAAGGATATATCTTCTATCGCCCACTCACATTCAGCCAATTAAGGCTGCTGGAAGGCTTTTAGCTGGCATTCCTCGATTTTGCTGCCCTGCCAGTTAACGCATCATAACCAATCCGCGATACCCACTCCCACAATAAATGCCACGTCAACAACATGTTAGACGATCGCGATTAGCGAACAGGCTCACATTTCTGACGTTCGCCACAGGAATTTATCCTTTGCGATAACACATCAATGCGATACTCACGCCAGTGGCAACGGGAGAAAAATGATGTGGCAACGACGCGCGCTGGAACTTAATACGCAGGATATTTGGCACTGGCAACAGGTCATCTCGGTCGTCGATTACGCCCGTGAACAGGGTTTCAATACGCTGGTGCTGGGGGCGGCGGATTTACTGGATAAGCTGGTGACGCCAGAAGCCTACAATAACGCGCGTTTTGACGATCGCATCAGCAGCCAGCAGCGTTCCCGCTGTGTTTACCTGAATCAGGTCGCGGCGCACTGCCGTGAACAGGGACTAGCGTTATATCTGCAATGCAAAGAGCTGTCCTTTCCCACAGATTTACTGCTCCATCACCCGGAATTACTGGACGACAAACATAGCCTCCGCATGGATACCGATTTTTGGTGCGACTACCTTGCCGCCAAAGTCGAACTGCTGATGCAGCAGATCCCGAGGCTGAGCGGCCTGCTGCTGGCGATCTCCAACAGCGATAGCCTGCTGCGCTTTTCTGCCCCTTCCGGCGATGCGATCAACGGTGTCGCTCCCGTTACCACGCTCTGGCCGACCAACGCCGACAGCGAGCAGATCTATCATCGCCTATTTTCCGCCGTTGCCCGCGTGATGCACTACCACCAGCGTCATCTGGTATTACGTGCGTTTCCCGCCAGCCATCAGGATATCGGTAATGTCCTGAACGCCATTCGCACGCTGCCCGAATCGGTCTCCGTCGCCATTAAAGTCACTCCAGAACGCTTCTGGCCGGAGTTTCCCAATAACCCCGCGCTGCTGGACATCAGCGGGCGTGAAGTCTGGGTTGAGCTGGATCTGGCTGGCGAAGAAGTCGGCTGGGGCAATCTCCCCTTCCTGCGCTACACCGAGGTGCAGGGGCGGCTGCTGTGGTGCCGGGAGAAAAATCCCGCGATTGTCAGCGCACTATGCCGCATCAGTTGGGAAGGGGTGGATAATCACAGCGTGATCGGCACGCTCAGCGAATTTACGTTATTTGCCTGTTCGCGACTCCTGACTAACCAGACCGCAGCGGCAAATGAAAGCACGCTGTTCGCACAGTGGCTCATGACGCGCTACCAATGGCAGCCGGACGATACTGTGCTGCATGCGATGCTCGCCTTGTTGGAGCAGGCTCATCAAGCCATTTCTCTGTCGCTGTATGCGCGTCACCACGTTTTCCATCGCCACAGTCTGCTACCGACCAGCTTTGGTCAGGCGATCTGGAGCCTGTACGGTCAGCTCAATCGCAACCACTGGCTACCGGGTTCCGGTCAGGATATTACGTTCGATCCGCAGCATGCAGAGCTGGCTTCACAGAATCTCTATCACATTGCGAAAGAGAAAGACGCCGCCTGGCAGCTGGCGGAACAGTGCCAGCAGGCCGCACTGCAATTCTCCCGCGAACACGCGATGCCGGACGCGCTCAGACAGCGCTGGCAGCAGGAATGGCGCGGGCTGACGCTGTATTGCCGCGCCTTTGTTCACGCGCAGAAAGCCTTCTTTACGCTGCACTACTGCAAACAGGTGGAGAACAACTGGACGCTGCGGGAAATCGCCAAAACCAATATTCAGACGCTGTACGGGATTGGGCATGAAATGGAGGATTTCTGCCTGCAACACCGGGATTACCCGGTGAGCCTGCATGTGATGTTTGATGCCGGGCGTCCACGCGCGTTAGCCGATAGCCTGCAACAGCAGTTGGCTGAACTCACGTAACGCACCGGCAATCCCTACATTAATCAATAACGAACGTAATCAGTAACAAACATAATCAATGACGATCTGAGTCAGTCGCTTGCTAGCGAATCACCCGTTTCAGAATGCGATCGCCTGAATTGCTGAAGTTTTTCGCCGATTCTTCCACGCTCTTCTTGCCATAGTCGAGCTGTTCGATGGTTTGCAGGATCAGGCTGGCCAGCTGTGGATCTTCAAGATACGAGGACACTGGCGTTTGCATCGGTTTTTCTAGCGCCATCGAGAGCCCGGCAACCGACAGATCGTTGGTATCCAGCTTCTGCTTTTCTTCCAGCGCTTGTCTGGCGATACGGCTGAGCGGAATACCGCGCTCGGTGCCCATCAGCAGCGCGCCTTCAGGATCGTTCATCAGATAATTCAACAACAGCGCCGCCTCTTTCGGGTGCTTGGTATTTTTACTGATGGCAAACAGCATTGACGGTTTGAAGAACTGCCCGGAGTTATCCGATCCCGGCGTCATGATGTACGGGCCTAGTTCGAGCTTACTGGGTGCCGCCAGCGGATCGGCGTATTTCTTCACAACCGAAATCCACAGATGGGCCCCACCGTATTCCCCGTTAATCCAGGGGCGAGTTTCATACATTCCGACTTTGCCGAACGCGTTGTAATACTTCGAAGACGGCATCACATGCTCGTCGATCAAACGCTTATAGAAGCGAAACGCCTCGATCCACTGCGCCTCGCTGTAGTTAAAGCGTTTGTTCTTTTCATCGATCATGCCGATCTGGTACTTCTGCGTCATGTAATAGTTGATCAGCTCCAGCATGCCTTCACCGCTGTCCTGCGCAGGTGAAGCAATAGGGAAATAATTATCGCCCAGTTTCTCTTTAAACACCTTGCCCGCATGGAACAGTTCATCCCAGGTGGTGGGATATGGCAGTTCGGCCTTCTTCCAGGTTTCCGTGTTGTAGTACATCACCAGCGCATTTAGCGAAGTGGAAATCGCGTTCACTTTGCCATCAATCGTCGCGGGTTTCAGCGCATCTTCGGGGAAATCCTGTAATTTCAGCGTATCGGTCAGCTTATTCAGGTCATAAAAGCCGGTGCCAGTCTTGGAAAAAATCGGCAGCCAGTTCCAGTTAACCTGTAGCACATCCGGTTCTTCACCGCTGGCAATCTGCGTCGTCAGACGGGATAAGTGCCCATCCCAACCGGTATATTCTGGTTTCACGCTAATGTGCGGATACTTTTTCTGAAACGCTTCCAGCGCGGTTAAGGTCGCCTGATGGCGGCTGTTTCCTCCCCACCAGGAGAGGCGTAATTCTACGGGTTCAGCAGCCTGCGCGAACGAACAGAGCGCAGAGAAGGCGATGACAATCAGTCCAGGTAATCTCATTTTTCCCCCAACGACATTATTATTGTGTTTGTGCGTGTGTCTGGCGTACTGGTGTGGCGTATGGATGAGAAAGCAGGTCGGGTACATAGCCGTGAATCAAACCATTTCTCGACCCTGACAAGATAGGCAGAACCCTTTTTATCGCGCTAGTCAGCACGGCGGGAAAACGTGTGATTTGCGGGGCTGACGGAAGAAATGCGGATGACTGACCGCGTTAGCGAGCGTTTCAACCACACGGCGTGAGCCCTATGTGACGCGGCAGGGAGGTGCCTCACATCATTAACTGACGCACCACACCAAAAAGAGATTTAATTCACAAATAAGAAACACAAAAACAACAAAACCGCTCCATGCACGCGGCAAAAGAGAAAAAGCGGCGTAAAAGTGTGATGAAACACACATGGCATAACGCGCCACCACGCCCTCTTCGTTATGCCTTTCACATTTTCTTGCGCCGCGCGCCGTGCGCTGTGAAGCCCGCTCCAACCTCCGCAGATTTCATCACGGCAGCCACAGCCAAAGGCCAGCAAACGTGCTGCAATCGGAGCAGGCTCGATCAGATAGGATAACGCGATGAAGCACTCTATTCAGTCATACTCCCCCGCTGCCGACGGTATCACGCCGGATACTGCCATCTTTCAGCAGGCTATCGATCGGATTGCGGCACAGGGTGGCGGCACGCTGACGGTGGAACCGGGGCGCTATCTATTAGGGGGATTACTGCTGCCTTCCAATTTTTGTCTGCAATTGGAGGCGGGGGCTGTGCTCATCGTCAGCGGTGACTATGAACAGTTTGCGCAGGCTACCACGATCAGCATGGCCGAGCTGTCGCACCGCGCGTTTCTTTATGCCTACCAACAGCGCAATATCACGATCTGCGGTCAGGGTAAGATCATGGGAAATGCCGACGCCTATTTCTCTGCAGAGCCCGACGCTCAAGGCTATCGCCTGCCTGCACAGCATCGCCCGCGCATTGTGGTCTTTGAGGATTGCGAACACGTCCGCCTGTGTGATTTTACGATTGAACACGCCCCGATGTGGACCGTCCATCTGGTCAGCTGTCGCCACGTCATCGTCGAACGGTTGACGATTGATAACGATCTGAGCATGGCAAATACCGATGCGCTGGATCTCGACAGCTGTCAGCAGGTGCAAATCAGCAACTGCTCGCTGAGCGCCGCCGACGATGCGCTGTGCATCAAAACCACCCATAAGCCGCCACATCTACAACGTAAGGTGCAGCAGATCGTCATCAGCAATTGTCTGTTACGATCCAAGAGCTGCGCCCTGAAGATCGGCACCGAAACCTTTGCCGATATCGAAGACATTTCCGTCAGCAACTGCGCCATTTACGATACCAACCGTGCGATTGGCCTGATCTCACGCGATGGCGGCGCGTTCCGACGCCTACAGTTCAGCAACATCACGTTCCAGTGTGTCGCCGCGCATCCGTGCCACTGGGGAAAAGCCGATCCGATCTTTATCTCCGTGCGCTATCGCGATCCCACCATTGAGCCGGGCAGGATCGAAGCGGTACAGTTTTCCCAGATCGCCGGAGTCAGTGAGGGAGCGATTAACCTGCATAGCACGCCCGCAGGCTACATTCGGGATATCCATTTTCATGCCGTGCATCTCGAACAGCGGCAGAGCGACTCGCCGGAACAGGGCATGTACGATGTGCGTCCGCCCTGCAATCCAGAACGCCCGACGGGTATGGGGCTGGACAATGCGTATCGGGTCGATCCGGCGACAGGTCGCGCCTTCGGTGTCGACTATTACCCAGGCGGTATGCCCGCGATCTTTGCCCGTGGCGTGCTGAACCTGACCACCAGCCACATGACGATCCGCCGTCCCGATCCGCTGCCCTCCGGCTGGCATCACGCCGCGATCGTGCAGCAGGAAGAATAAGTGATCCAAGCGACACTTTCGGGTAGTATGCGACGGTTTTTTGCATACTATGTTCTGAGAGCTACTTTTTCAGAACGACACCGGGAACATCGCTATGGTCACTACGCTATTTAAAGATTTTCAGTTTGAAGCCGCACATCATCTTCCTCACGTACCAGACGGCCACAAATGCGGACGGCTGCATGGGCACTCTTTCATGGTGAGACTGGAAATTACCGGTGAAGTGGATCCGTATACCGGCTGGGTGATGGATTTCTCCGAGCTGAAAGCCGCGTTCAAACCTACATGGGAACGATTGGATCATCACTATCTGAATGAGATCCCCGGTCTGGAAAACCCGACCAGCGAAGTGCTGGCGCACTGGATCTGGCACCAGTTGAAACCGACATTACCGCTGCTCAGCGCCGTGATGGTGAAAGAAACCTGCACCGCTGGCTGCGTCTATAGAGGTGAGTAACAATGAAGTAGTGGTGCTGTAGTCTGGCGTGAGCATCCCTCCCTCACGCCGCTACGATTGGTCGCTATTATCAGTAAATGAATATCAGGCGATATTCAGGTACTTATGTGTCTGCATAGACAGCCGCCAGTTGCGGGCGATGCAGGTCGCGATACACAGTTTGGTCGCATCGTCTTTCTGGCTGATCGGCTGTAGCGCCACAATCCGCGGCTTATCATCATCAAGCCGCGCCAGTAATGCATCCAACGCCTCAATGTCACGCTCACGCGCCACCGGATGTTTTATTTCATCCGCCCGTTGCAGCGCCTGATCGAGCACTTTCATACCGCCGCGCATATTCACTTTCGGCGATACCGTCACCCAGGTTTTTGGCGAACAGCGCACGTCATGGGTGCCGCTGGTTTCGATCTGGCAACTAAAGCCCTGCTTTTCCAGCTGTAGCGTCAGCGGTGCCAAATCGTGGATGCAGGGTTCACCGCCGGTGATCACAATGTGGCGCGCCGTGTAGCCTTGCTGCACCATCAGCGCCAGAATATCGTCCGCGCTCGCCGCCCCCCAGGCATCACTTTCTTCCGTTTTTACCAGCACCTGATCCAATGAGGTTTCCCGCTCTGCCAGTTTGTCCCAGGTGTGTTTGGTATCGCACCAGCTACAGCCGACCGGGCAGCCTTGCAGGCGCACAAACACCGCCGGCACACCGGTAAAATAGCCTTCGCCCTGTAACGTCTGGAACATTTCATTAATCGGGTACTGCATGGTTTTCACTGTCTCTCTCGCTTAAAAATGCAGTATACCCTAAATCATTCGCGTTGCAGGACGTCAGCAATGCGCTAACAAATCTGGCTGGAACACACGACATCGGGGACAGTTGAGTAATTTGGCCCGTGCGTCATAATCAATCTGTTGTTACGACTTCACCTGCTTTCATATGTTTCATTATTAACAAGGAAAAGAATAAATGAAGTTATTGAAACCTCTAGCCCTATTACTCGTCTCGTGTGCCTTTGTGCCTGCATTTACTCAGGCACAGGATATCGCGCAGATTAAAACGCAGCCGGGTTATTACCGCATGATGCTGGGCCAGTTCGAAATTACCGCGCTGTCTGACGGCACCAATACCATGCCGATGGATAAGCTGTTACAGCGCACGCCACCGGAAAAAATCACCGAACTGCTGGCAGAAAAAGCGCTGACGCCGCAGGTGGAAACCTCTATCAACGCCTATTTGGTCAATACCGGCAAACACCTGATTCTAATCGACACCGGTAACGGCAAGCAGAGCAATCCTACGGTCGGAAAAGTGCTGCCGAACCTGATTGCGGCGGGCTACAAACCTGAACAGGTCGATACCGTATTGATGACCCACCTGCACGGCGACCATTTTGGCGGTCTGGTGCAGGACAATAAACTCAGCTACCCGAATGCCACCGTGTATGTCAGCCAGCCAGAAACCGACTTCTGGCTCAGCCCGGATAATCTGAAGAACGCGCCAGAGAACAGAAAATCCGCGTTCCAACGCGTGCAAAGTACCTTTGATGTCATTCGCAAAGAGAACAAGCTGAAAACGTTCCCGGCTCAACAGACAACACTGCTGCCCGGTGTCACCGCGATCCCAAGCCCAGGACATACGCCGGGGCACACGTCTTTTCTGATCGAGAGCGAAGGCAAAAAGCTGCTGGCATGGGGAGACATCATTCATGCGGAAGCGGTGCAAATGAGCTTACCGGCCACCACCATCAGCTTTGACTCAAATATGGATCAGGCAACGGAATCTCGTAATAAAGCGCTGGCCGACGCCGCCAGTCAGGGTTACTGGGTTGCTGGCGCTCACCTGCCCTTCCCCGGCATCGGCCACGTGGGTACGCGTCTGGAACGCAACGGCACCACCAACGGCTACCGCTGGCTTCCGGCGAATTACAGCGTGGCGGGGTTAAAGAACTAGGTATCAGAATGGCGTTCATTACGTTAATTACTGGCGGTTCGCGCGGCATTGGCCGCGCAACCGCGTGCTATCTGGCAGGAAAAGGCCACAAGATTTGTATCGGGTATCGCACCCGGCAGGACAGTGCGAATAGCATTCTCGACGAGATTCGCGCAAGTGGCGGGACGGCCATCGCTGTTCAGGTCGATATCGCCGATGAAGAGCAGGTTATCGAGCTTTTTAAGCGGACGGATAAAGAACTTGGCTGCCTCACCGGTCTGGTGAATAACGCCGCGATGCTGAAACCTCAAGCCACTATTGAACAGCTTGATGCTGTGCGGCTTAACGATATTTTTGCCACCAACACGGTGGGCAGCTTTCTCTGTGCCCGGGAAGCGGTCAAGCGTATGGCGTTCCGTCATGGCGGAAAAGGCGGGGCTATCGTCAACGTGTCATCCGCCGCTGCACGGCTGGGTTCACCGCATGAATATATTGATTATGCGGCGTCAAAAGGCGCGCTTGATACGCTGACGATTGGCTTATCGTTGGAAGTCGCCGATCAGGGCATTCGAGTGAACGCCGTGCGTCCCGGTTTTATCTATACCGATATGCACGCTGACGGCGGCGAACCGGCAAGAGTGGATCGCATCAAGCACTCGCTCCCCATGAAACGGGGCGGTCACCCGATGGAAGTCGCACAGGCAATAGGCTGGCTGTTATCGGACGAGGCGTCCTATGTCACAGGGAATTTTATCGATTTAGCTGGCGGGAAATAGACGCAACCTATGCAGGTTCCCACCGCTTAGCCTGTCTATTAATCACATTGGTATGCAGATTAAGAGGGGCTTTCGTGCGCCATACTACGGTAATTCATGTTGCGCTATGTACAAACGCCCTGCGTCGGGCGCGTATACGGTATCGCATATGAATAGCGACGGTGTGGCGCACGAAACTGCCCCTTAGCCAGCATAACCGATATGACTAAGAGGCAACGCTCGCGTTAACCCAATTACAGATACACCCGCAGATATTCCGCCAGACATAGGATCGCCATCGCCTGACCGTACGGCATAGAGGTCAGGGCGATGTTGCGGTAGAAATCCAGATCGTTGCCCATCGCCGTGCCGAATGATACCTGCGTCAGTTCACCGTCCTTATTGACGTGATTAATCACGCCGCGAATCGCTTTCTCCGCCACCTCAGCGTAGCTCGGGTCGACGTAGCGCTTGCGCACCGCTTTCAAAATACCGTAGGCAAAACCGGCGGTTGCAGAGCTTTCAAGGTACGAATTCGGATCGTCGATCAGCGTGTGCCACAGGCCGCTGTCATCCTGATATTTCGCCAAGGCTTCAATCTGGCTTTCCAGAACCTGCAACAGGAAGCGGCGTGTCGCGTTATGCTCCGGCAGATCCAGCAGTTCGATAAATTCAGGAATAACGATCGTCAGCCAGCTGTTACCACGCGCCCAGCGCGCTTTCGCGTAATTGTGCTGCCCCTCGAACGTCCAGCCGTGGAACCACAGGCCGCTTTCGCGATCCATCAGATATTGCACGTGCAACAGGAACTGATACGTGGCTTCTTCTACAAACTCCGGCCGGTTTAACAGCTTGCCGATTTTCGCCAGCGGCAGCACGCTCATCATCAGCGTGTCGTCCCACAGCTGCTGATGGTTTTCGTTGTTATAAACAATGTGCTGCAAGCCCTGCTTATCCGTGCGCGGCATTTCGTACATCACCCACTCGGCCCAGCGTTCCAGATACGGCAACCAACGCGCATCGCCCGTTTCTTCATAGCGATAAGCCAGCGTCAGGAACGGGCACACGGTGTTCACGTTCTTCGTCGGCGTACCTTCCGCCAGACGCTCGGTAAACCAGTCGTCGATGATTGCGCGCATCTGCTCGTCGCCCGTCTGCTGGTAATACTGGTAAATCCCGTACAGCCCGATGCCGTGCGTCCATTCCCAACCCGCCCAGCCTTTGGTATCAATTACCCGACCATCGTCCAGCCGTAACAAAAACTCACCGGTTTTATCCTCAATATTCACCAGATTGTCGGTGATACGGCAAATCAGCGCCTTCAGATCCTCGCGGGAGATGAAGCGTTCTGGCTGACGTAAAAGCGGGCTATGTTTTACACTGAATACGGTCATAGTCATTCATCCAATTGAGTTATCAGTTAACAGTTCAATACAGTTACGACTGCGTGGCATGCGTGACCGGCTTGTCACCTTTATGGCGATTCAGATAGCCGATGTTGTTATTGCCCCACAGCGATTCATACGGCATACCAGCCAGCATTTCGACCGTTGCCCGCGCCTGCGGCGTAATGTTCTCCGGCACCGGACGCCCGGCTTCACGCATTTTCAGCGTCTCTTCCCGCAGCACGCTGTGCGTTTGCAGGTTGAGTTTAAAGCGCAGAGAAACCAGGAAGCCCAGCGCCAGCACGCCGACGGTGCCGAAGCTCAAAATCATCAGAATCGTGTGGCTAACGCCAGGCGCCTGTACGCTCTGGCCGGACACAAAGCCGGAGAGCTGTAACACCACGCCTACCAGCATCACCGCACCGGCCTGAGAGGCTTTGCGAGTCAGCGTCATAATCCCGGCGAAGATCCCCTCGCGACGCTGTGCGGTAATCACTTCATCCACGTCGGCGATGTAAGTGTAGGTATTCCACGGCACGTAGTTGATTCCGCCACGCCCGATACCCGCCAGCGCAGAAATCAACAGCAGCAGAGAGAAGGTGTCATGCAGGCCGCTGTACCACAGGACGGCGTAGGAAAGCGCACTCACGCCAAACAGGCACACGACCAAGCGGTAAGACGGGGCTGGCCCAAAGCGGATACACAGCGGAATCATGCCAATCACCGCAATGAATTGCAGAATCGCCATCGTTCCCATCAGGCTTGACGCCATGGTCGGGCTTTGCATCAGTACAAAGACCACGTAGTAAGTGAACACGGCGTTAAACACGTCCTGCGCGATATACCCACCCAGATACATCCCAAGATGCTGACGGAAAATACGAATACGCAGCGTGGAAACCAGTTCGACGTTCAGCCGTTTCAGGCTTTGGCCTAACGTCAGAGACTGGCGCTCTTTCTCCGCCCGCAGCGACGCTTCCGACATCTGATCGCGCGGCCGTTCCCAGGTAAAGAAATAGACCAGCGTCAGCACCAGCGCACAGATAACGGAGAACACCAGACTCGAATAGAAGAAGGAAATGGCGTTGTCTTTACCAAAGTAGCCCAGCAGGATGCCGGGCAGGAACGCGGCCAAAATCGCGGACAGCTGCGCCAGCGCGATGCGTGCGCCGGAGAACTTGGTCTTCTGTTTGAAATCGTCGGTCATTTCCGGCACCAGAGTTTCATACGGCACCAGCACCATCGTATAGACGATATCGAACAGCAGGTACGTCAGTAGATAGTACCAATAGCTCATATCCCCGACCCACATGAAGCTGTAGCTGAACACAAAGGGAATACCGAGCAGAATAAAGAACTTGCGGCGGCCAAAGCGTTTGCCCAGCCAGGTTGAACCGAAGTTATCGGTCAGGAAGCCCATTAGCGGGCTGACGACGGCATCAAGCACTCGCGCCATCGCAAAAATAAACGTTGCCTCAATCGGCGTTAAGCCACAGAACGTGGTGTAAAAATAGAGTAACCAAGCGGCCGTCAGCGCCGTTGTACCAGCGCCAAGAAAGTCCCCTGAACCGTAGGCTAAATAGTTAGCCAAACCGATCTTACGCGTTTTCATCGCCATCCTTCCCCGAACATTTTTAATTATGAAGGTGTCACGCTGATACGGTAGCGCCCGGCGATCGTGAAAACCTTTGCGCTTTTGCCACCACGCGCCCCACGCTGGCAGCACAGGGAAGATTGGTGCGATCCGCGTCAAAGATTTTATAAAAAGCCATTTTAACTGAAAGAAACCCGCGGTTCGTTTATGGCGATCACAGGATAGAAGATAGGAAGTCGGCAGGAAGCAAGGCAGCGCCACCAACGGACGTTGCCTCGTGAGGTCTTGAAAAATGGCGTTTTTCTAGCAGAGACTGGCGCTATTGCGCGTGCTGTAATCGCCATAGGAAGGTTTGCCGCGCGTGGGCTAAACGCGGCTGGCGCAGTGCCCCCGGCACCCAGGCCAGATAGTAATCCAGTTGCGTTGTACCGACAGGAGGAGGAATAATGGCAAGCTCCCCCGTATCCAGCAGATCCTGACATAAATACACCGGCATCACCGTCCAGCCAAATCCACTGGTCAGCACGCGACGCAGCGCACGCAGATCCTGACTCACCACGGCGGGCACCAGTCCCTTGTCTTCCATGCGGTTCTTCTTCAACCAGTGATCGATCAGAGGAAACTCAAGGTCATACGCCAGCATCGGTTCCTGCGCCAGCGCCTGCGGCAGATCGCCCGTCTGCAATAACCGTTCGACAATCGCGGGAGCCGCCACCGCCTGTAGTGTCGCACTCTTTAACAGATCGCTTTTCAGCCGCTTATCCGTCACCGGATGCGCCGTTATGCCCAAATCACAGTGCCCTTCCAGCAGCATCTGTTTAATCAAATCGCCGTCGCCGGTATGCATATGCACCCGCACACCCGCCTCAAGCAGCGGCAATAGCTGTTCCGACACCACTTCGGCCATGAAATCTGCATGACCAATGATATGCAGCGTCCCCGCGACGTCCATTGACCTCGCACGGGCGGAAGCCAGCGCCGCCTCGGCCTCATCAAGCTTATCCCCCAGATCCGCCGCTAAGTCGTCTGCCGCCGACGTTGGCGTTACGCCATTTGCCTGACGCTCAAAAAGCCGCCGCCCCACCGCCACCTCCAGCCCGGCAATGTGCTGCGATACCGCTGGCTGGGTCAGATTAAGCGCGCGTGACGCTCCGCTAATCGAGCGCTGCCGATAGACTTCCACAAACGTGCGTAGACGAATAAGTGACATACGGTACCTATAGAAATCAAGCCATAAAATTATTTATACCCCTAGAATAATAATCTTGTTGGCGGGTGGATCAACCCCTGCCGTATCCTTTATCCCATCTTGAGTGACCCGGAAACCCCGGCTAACTTTCTGTTTTCTCTGGTACTCGACGACAAAAAGGGGACAAAACATGTCGACACAACAATCCAAAAAGGATTTACAAGCCATCCTGAATACGATGAAGCGTGCCCACATTGCATCTGGTCCAGCCGATGCCGCGCTGCGTCAAGATCGCCTACAGCGCAGCATCAATCTGCTCCGTGAAAACCATGCCACGATCGCGCAGGCCATGAGTGATGATTTCGGCCATCGCAGCCTGTATCACTCCTTTGCCGCCGACATCGGCATCACGTTGAAAATACTTCAGAACGCCATCGACAACGTTGAACGCTGGATGCAGCCAGAACCTGTTGATGAACCCGCTCCCGGCATGCAGGCGTGGATCCAGCATCAGCCTCTGGGCGTGATCGGGGTGATCAGCCCGTGGAATTTCCCGGTAAATCTGTCATTCGGCCCGCTGGCTGATATTTTTGCCGCCGGTAATACCGCGATTCTGAAACCGTCAGAACTCACGCCACGCACATCTGAACTGCTGGCGGAATTGATTGCCCACTATTTTGATCCGCTGGAATTGGCCGTGGTGCTGGGTGATGCGGAAATCGGTCAGGCATTCAGCGAACTGCCGTTCGATCATCTGGTCTTCACCGGCAGCACCGCGGTGGGTAAGCATGTGATGCGCGCAGCAGCAGAGAATCTGGTGCCGGTTACGCTGGAGCTGGGTGGCAAATCACCAGTTGTCATCGATCGTAGCGCAGATATTACCGAAGCCGTTGAACGCACGCTGACGGTGAAAACCTTCAACGCTGGGCAAATCTGCCTGTCACCGGACTACGTTCTGCTGCCCGAAGGTCAGGAGCAGGCTTTCCGCGATGCCGCGAAAGCCTTTATGCAGAAAAGTTTCCCGACGTTACAGGCGAACCCGGATTACACGTCTATCATTGCTGACAGGCATTACGATCGCCTGATTCGTATTCTGAAAGAAGCTGAACAGCAGGGCGCGACCGTCGTCAGCCTGGCACCAGAAGGTGAAGCGCCCTACGATGCGAAAAGCCGCAAGATTGCACCGCATCTGGTGTTCGGCGTACATGACGATATGACGATCATGCAGGAAGAAATTTTCGGCCCGCTGCTGCCGATTAAAACCTATCAGGCCGCAGAGGAACCGATTAACTACATCAATGCGCACCCACGCCCGCTGGCGGCGTATCTGTTCAGCAACGATGACGCTATGCAACAGCGTTTCGCAGCCAGAACGACATCAGGCGCGCTGGTTATCAACGATGTGATGACGCACGTGTCTATCGACACACTTCCGTTCGGCGGCGTTGGCGCATCCGGCATCGGCGCATATCACGGCGTTCACGGATTCCGCCGTTTCAGCCATGCCAAACCGATTGTCATACAGAGTGAAGATGGCGCGTCTAACCTGACACTGCGTGCGCCTTACCATGAGAAACAAGACGCGATTGTCGCCGTACTCAAAGGGTAAATGGCAGCTATTCACCCGATCATCCTGCAACCATAGAGAGAAAAATGATGAAAATTTTAATGGTCCTGACTTCTCACGACAAACTGGGCAACACGGGTAATAAAACCGGCTTCTGGCTGGAAGAGTTTGCCGCCCCTTATTACACCTTTAAAGACGCCGGTGCCGAGTTGGTGCTCGCCTCCCCTACTGGCGGCCAGCCGCCTCTCGACCCGAAAAGCGATCTGGCCGATTTTCAAACCGAGCTGACGCATCGCTTTAAAGCAGATCCTGCCGCACAGCAGGAACTGGCCAATACGGTAAAACTCGATACCGTCAACGAGCAGGATTTCGATGCGGTCTTCTATCCCGGCGGTCACGGCCCGCTGTGGGATTTGGCGGAATCGCCGGTCTCTATCGCGCTCATCGAAGCCTTTGTCCGCGCCAACAAGCCGACCGGGTTTGTTTGCCACGCGCCGGGCGTGCTGATTCATGTGAAAGCAGAAAATGGCGATGCGCTGGTTAAAGGCCGCAAAGTAACGGGCTTCACCAACGGTGAAGAAGAAGCGGTTCAGTTGACGGACGTGGTGCCTTTCCTGATTGAGGATGAGTTCAAGAAACTCGGCGGACTATACGAAAAAGGCCCAGACTGGGCACCGTACCTCGTTGAAGACGGCAAGCTGATCACCGGCCAGAACCCGGCAAGCTCGGAAGTGGTTGCTAAAGCGATTCTTAAGCAGCTGGCTTAATCCGCGCTATACCCTCATTTGTCTGTGTCTAAAAAAACAGGGCCGCATCACGATGCGGCCCTGTCATCAAGTGAAGTCCCCTATATTTCAGGGTGGAGATAAAATCGAAGCGATCTGCTGCGCGGTTAAATCGAAGCCGTAAAAGCGCTGATAGAAATCATGCGTCTCTTTTGCCATATCAATGTGCTGCATCTGCTGCGGATACAGCGTTTTTGCCAGCCAAAGAAATTGCAGCGCCTGCTCCGACGTTTCCCGACACCACCAGAACATCCCTAGCGGATTCGCATAAACGCGCCCCTGTTTTACCGCCCGTAGCTGCTGCCACTGCGCATCCTGCCGAATCGCCTTCGCATCGTCAGCCCGCATCGTAATAATCACATCAGGATCGGCCTGAAAAATCTGCTCAAGCGACACAGGCGCGGTTGTCACACCAGAACGGCTAAACCACGGTTCCGCCACGTTGATCGCGCCGCCCAGATCCATCCAGTCTTGATTCAGTGAAGGGCGTCCCGATGTCGTTAACGAATCGCCAACCGCATGGTAGACCTTCACACGCTGCTGTGACGGAATATTCTGGATCACCTCCGTCACACGCCTGACGTTATCCTGATAGTAGGCGGAAAAATCCTGCGCCCGACGCGACGCGTCCGGCCCCAGAACCTCACCGGTAATCAGCGTGCGTTCGACCATCGCCGCCAGCGAGTTATAGCGGAGCGGTACAATAGCGATCCCCGCTTTATTCAGCGCTTCCGCTTCAGCAACCGGCACGCTGTCCGATACGAAAAAGACCTGAGCACGACGAGAGATCAGCGCTTCCGTATTGATTCCCATGTTTCCGCTATGAGCAACCAGCGACGCCTGCGTAATAGACGGAACAAACTGGCGGAACAGCGGCATATCACGCACGAGTTTCGTCGTCCCGACAATACGATCGCCATAGCCCAGCATAGCCAGTATCGAGTTTTGTGCATTCCACGAGGTGGCAACTCGTTCAACCGTCGCGGGCACCGTCACAGAGCGATCGCCGTAATAGTGAATCGTCCGCGTAGCGGGTTCAGGCGTTTCCGCCTGAACCCAATGCACACCGGAGAAACTCACCGCCAACAGCACTAACGCATTGAGCAAATACTCGCGATACCGCGTGGTAAGGTTACGTTTCAGCATCACACTCACCAGTCAACGGTCAAAGAAGCACGGATCTCACGCGGTTCACCGACGAACGCGTTGGCACCGCCGTTAATGCCGTCCGTGCTGCCAGGGAATAGGGAAGCCCAGTAATGTTCATTGGTGACGTTATTGAGCGCAACGCGAAATGCCGCGGGCTTATCGTACAGTTTGAAGCCGTAGCGTGTGCCCAAATCCAGCGTGATGTAGCTATCCGCCCACGTCGTATTGGTATCATTAGCCGCGCGTTTACCGGTGTAGTGAAGATTCGCGATATAGACCAGATTCGGTGCAGACGGGTGGCTATATTCCGTCAGCAGATTAGCCTGAAACTTCGGCACCCCAACCACTCGCTTATCACGCGTTGCGGCTAATTCAGTATCCTTCAGCTTGGGAGCCAATAGCGTCATGCTGCCGTAAAGGTGCAAACCGGAAAGCACTTCACCATCAGCCATCAACTCCAGCCCCGTATTGACCTGATTACCCTGCTCTTTGAATACGTTATCTGCTGCGACATACGCGAAGGGGCGCTCCAGACGGAAAATAGCCGCGTTCAGATTCAACCCATCCCACTGCGATTTCACCCCCGCTTCATACTGGGTACTGCGATAAGGCTTCAGCGTCTGCCCTTTATTCACCACATAATCATCAGTTGGCGCGGTGCCGCCCTGCTCCAACGAATCGGCATAGGCGACATACGTCATCACGTTAGGCAAGGGTTTGTACATCAGAGACAGCGTCGGGCTAGTGCCCGTATCACGGGTCACTTCACCATCGGAGCCAAAACTGCGTGAGGTAATCCAACTTTGGCTCACGACGCCCATGGCCGACCAGCGCTCGTTAAACGTAATGGTATCGCCGGCGGTGATAGCCTGCTGACTGGTACGGCTAGATTTATAGCGCCCCGATCCCAGATAGAAACGCCCATCGCTAGGATCGGTATAACTACGCGGTGAATCAATGGTGCTGTTTCCCAGCGGGAAGCGCTTGCTATTACCTAGTCCGTTATAGATTGTCCACTGGTATCCGGTGGTGCTGAAGACCACGTCATGAGAAGGCCCGTTCGTATCGATATGGCCATTCAGTTGCAGCGTATTGCTTAATACCTTAAAACGTCCGGCGGTATAAGGCTGCGTCAGAGAGGTACTCACCGCGCCCTGATTGTTAGTAATCGCATTCGACAGCGAGCGCATACCGCGATCGGCGGTTTGATACCCCACCCCGCCCGAGGCATACCAGTTATTGTTGAAGTAGTGTTTCAGGCGTGTGCTGGCGGTTTTCGTCACCAGATCGAGCCCCGCAAAGCTCTGCCCGTATCCCTGTTTCGTCACGTCTGGTGCGCTGGGTAACTGAATCGTCGGACCATAGGAAAAGCCACTGGCATAGCCCATTTTTCTGAAGCGATACTCGCTGGCATTCACTTCCAACACCGTGTCGGGCGAGAGATTCCAGTCAAACGCGACGCTGGCGAGTTGCCGTCTCAGCGTACTGTTGCTGATACTCCCCTCACCTTCATCGTGCAGCAGGTTGATGCGATAACCGAACTGGTTTTCATCACCCAGATGTCCACCCAGATCGGCATGACCCATCGCGGCACCTTTACCGGAATAGCCTGCGGTAAAGCGGTTCAGCGTCTGCGCCGTCGGTCTTTTTTGTGTGAAGTTAAACTGGCCGGACGGGCTGGCAGGTCCATACAGCGCGCCAGTCAGACTGTTAATCACATCCAGCCGCTCCAGCATTTCGACTGGGAACGCCGTGGTGGAAATAATGTTTAATCCATCCAACCGGCTGTTCGCCAGCACATCACCTTGCATACCACGGCTTTGCGGACGCCCCACGTCAATACCGCCGCGCGCCTGCATCTGGCTGGACGCGCTGTATTTCAGGAGGTCATTCACGTTCTTCGCCTGCTGATTGGCAATCATGGCTTCCGTCACGGTCGTGGTCGAATACGGCGTATCCAGCCGTGAACGTTTACCCAGCGGTCCGATCTCCACATCATCGGTCGTCATGCCTGCGCCAGCCAGATTCGCATTCGCCTCACTGCGTTCTGCCTTGACGACCATAACGTCGGCCGCTTTTGCCTTTTCGTTGACCTTGCTGGTTGTCGGTTCGGCGCTCAATACCGGTGGAACAACCACCATTAATGCTGGCAATAACCACTGTGCTTTTTTTCTATTATTTTTTCTTGGGGCCTTCATCTGCTATGTCCCTGTTGGTCAATATTATGTCAATAATCGATATGTAATTTTTTATATATCGCCACATACTATACAGACATGACAAAAAGAAAATAAGGCGAGCCATAGAGGGATTTATTTTATAAAACGTTGAATTTTAAAAATTAAAATATAAAAACGGGGAGTATGACCGATACCACAAAGTGGGCAGCAGATATCAAAGAAAAGGAAGGAACAGATCATTTTTCAACGTTGCGCAGCAACGGCCCGAAGGGTGACGGGCAAGGATGTCCGTCATAAAAAAACGTAAGGAACGTTTTTCAACGTTGCGCAAGCAACGGCCCGTAGGGTGGCAGACAGGGATGTCTGCCATAAAAAAATCCAGAAACGTTTTCACGCTTCTGGATTTTTATAGTTAATCACGTTGGCGTATATCAGGCCGTTTTATCCGCAGCCTGATGACGCCAGAGACGTAATTACTGGCCTTTAACTTCTTTCAGGCCATTGAACGGTGCAGCATCACCCAGCGCTTCTTCGATACGAATCAGCTGGTTGTATTTAGCAACACGGTCAGAACGGCTCATAGAACCGGTTTTGATCTGGCCAGCCGCTGTACCTACTGCCAGGTCAGCGATGGTCGCATCTTCAGTTTCGCCTGAACGGTGAGAGATAACAGCCGTGTAGCCTGCATCTTTCGCCATTTTAATTGCAGCCAGCGTTTCAGTCAGAGAACCGATCTGGTTGAATTTGATCAGGATGGAGTTAGCGATGCCTTTCTCGATACCTTCTTTCAGGATCTTGGTGTTGGTTACGAACAGATCGTCACCAACCAGCTGGATTTTGTCGCCCAGAACTTTAGTCTGGTAAGCGAAGCCAGCCCAATCAGATTCGTCCAGACCGTCTTCGATAGAGACGATTGGGTACTGTTTGGTCAGATCTTCCAAGAAGTGAGTGAATTCTTCAGAGGTGAACGCTTTGTTGCCTTCGCCAGCCAGAACGTATTTACCGTCTTTGTAGAATTCAGACGCTGCACAGTCCATCGCCAACGTGATGTCTTTGCCCAGCTCGTAGCCTGCTGCTTTTACCGCTTCTGCGATAACGGCCAGCGCTTCAGCGTTGGAACCCAGGTTTGGCGCATAGCCACCTTCGTCACCAACAGCCGTACCCATACCTTTAGATTTCAGAACTTTAGCCAGGGTGTGGAACACTTCAGAACCCATACGGATGGCTTCTTTCAGGGTTTTCGCGCCAACAGGCTGAATCATGAACTCTTGGATATCAACGTTGTTATCCGCGTGCTCGCCGCCGTTGATGATGTTCATCATTGGCAGTGGCATAGAGTATTTACCTGGGGTGCCGTTCAGTTCAGCGATGTGAGCATACAGCGGCAGGCCTTTTGATGCTGCTGCTGCTTTAGCGGCAGCCAGAGAAACGGCCAGAATAGCGTTAGCACCGAACTGAGATTTGTTGTCAGTACCGTCCAGGTCGATCATGATCTTGTCGATGTTCGCCTGATCTTTCGCGTCTTTACCCAGAACAGCCTGAGCAATCGGGCCGTTAACAGCAGCAACAGCTTTCGTTACGCCTTTGCCCAGAAAACGGGATTTGTCACCGTCACGCAGTTCCAGCGCTTCGCGAGAGCCAGTAGAAGCTCCTGATGGCGCAGCAGCCAGACCTACAAAACCACCTTCCAGATGAACTTCCGCTTCAACAGTTGGGTTTCCGCGTGAGTCGATGATTTCACGGCCGATGACTTTAACAATTTTGGACATTAGATTTTCCTCAGTACAAGTTAAACTAAAACTTTAGATAGAACTAAAACCCTAGACGAACAACGCGCGATAGCGATCGCGCGTTGCTGATATAACTCTTACTTCACCTGACGCTTCTGGTACGCGCCAGCGGCTTTCACAAAGCCAGCAAACAGGGGATGTCCATCTCGCGGCGTTGACGTGAATTCCGGGTGGAATTGACAGGCAACGAACCAGGGATGATCGGGTAATTCAACAATCTCCACCAGTTTGCGGTCGGCGGAAAGACCAGCAACCCGTAATCCCGCCGCTTCAATCTGTTTCAACAGCATGTTGTTAACTTCATAACGATGACGGTGACGTTCGATAATCGTCTGCTCACCGTACATCTGACGCACCAGACTGCCTTCGGTCAGATGGCATTGCTGCCCGCCAACGCGCATGGTGCCGCCCAGATCGCTAGCTTCATCACGGACTTCAACATTGCCGTTCTCATCACGCCATTCGGTGATCAGCGCAACCACCGGATACTTACAGTCTGGCATAAACTCCGTTGAGTTTGCGCCTTCCATTCCGGCAACGTTACGGGCAAATTCCATTAATGCGACCTGCATCCCGAGGCAAATGCCCAGATAAGGGATATTGTTCTCACGGGCGTAGCGCGCCGACATGATTTTCCCTTCGACGCCACGATAACCAAAACCGCCTGGAATCAGTATCGCGTCTAAATCTTTCAATACTTCGACACCACGGGTTTCAACATCCTGTGAGTCGATCAGCTTGATATTCACCGTCAGACGGTTCTTCAACCCGCCGTGTTTCAGGGCTTCAATCACGGATTTGTAGGCATCCGGCAGCGCAACATATTTGCCGACCATACCGATAGTGACTTCACCGCCCGGATTCGCTTCTTCATACACAACCTGTTCCCATTCTGACAGGTTCGCTTCGGGACAGTTCAAGCTGAATCGTTTACAAATATAATCGTCCAGCCCCTGTGATTTCAATAGCGACGGGATTTTATAAATCGAATCAATGTCTTTAAGGGAGATTACTGCTTTTTCTGGCACATTACAGAATAAAGCAATTTTTGCACGCTCATTGGCCGGCACGGTGCGGTCGGAACGGCAAATCAGCACGTCAGGCTGAATACCGATGGAAAGCAGTTCTTTAACGGAGTGCTGCGTCGGCTTGGTTTTCACTTCGCCCGCCGCCGCCAGATACGGCACCAGCGTCAGGTGCATAAACAGCGTGTGTTCGCGGCCCACTTGTACCGCCATCTGCCGAATCGCTTCAAGGAACGGCAAAGATTCGATATCGCCGACGGTACCGCCGATTTCGACCAGAACGACATCGTGGCCTTCGCCACCTTCAATGATGCGCTCTTTAATCGCGTTGGTGATATGTGGAATCACCTGAATAGTCGCGCCCAGATAGTCGCCACGACGCTCTTTGCGCAGGACATCAGAGTAGATACGGCCAGTGGTGAAGTTGTTGCGGCGCGACATTTTCGTGCGGATGAAACGCTCGTAGTGACCCAAGTCCAGATCGGTTTCGGCGCCGTCTTCGGTGACAAACACTTCACCGTGCTGCGTCGGGCTCATCGTGCCCGGATCCACGTTGATGTACGGGTCCAGTTTCATGATGGTAACGTTGAGGCCACGGGCTTCAAGAATAGCCGCCAGAGAGGCTGCGGCAATGCCTTTACCCAGAGAGGAAACGACCCCGCCGGTCACAAAAATATAATTAGTTGTCATGCTGAACCTGAGAGTTTAGGTTTAAAGACGATGGAGGTACCAAGACGGGAAAGTAGTATACCTGAACCTGATGAACGCCACAAATGTTCGTTTTACACAATGTGGCGATTCCAACACACACTAAGGCGAGATAAAACCGCCCTTATCAAAACCAATAATTACCTTTAATAACAATACAATAAATGCATTAAAATCGATAAAAATACGGTTTGTGATTAAAAATGGATTAATGGCCTATTTCCTGTTTTTTCACCTGCTGCCATGCGGCTTCCATTTCATCCAGCGTCGCCTGTTCCAGCGTTTTTCCCGATGCCGTAACGATTTGTTCTACCTCACGAAAACGACGAGTGAACTTGCGATTTGCCGCCTGTAATGCATTCTCAGCCTTGTGCCCCAGGTGACGAGAGAGATTGACTGTGGCGAACAATAAATCACCAATCTCTTCACCTAATTTTTCTTCATCGACAACGGCTTGCCGTGCCTCAAACATCACCTCATCGATCTCTTCATACACTTTGTCGAGCACCGGGCCCAGACTGTCCCAATCGAAGCCCACAGACGAACAACGCTGCTGAATTTTTTGTGCTTTCATCAAAGCAGGCAGCGCATCAGGAATGTCATCCAACGGCGAGTGACGATCTTTCTCGGCACGCTCCTGCGCTTTGGTCTGCTCCCAGTTTGCCAGCACGGCATCGCTGTCCGTTAGCGTCAGGTCGCCGAAGATATGCGGGTGGCGGCGTTCCAGCTTATCGCTGATGGCGTTACACACGTCGGAGAAATCGAACAGGCCCTTTTCCTGCGCCATTTGCGCGTAAAACACCACCTGAAACAGCAAATCCCCTAACTCACCGCGCAAATCATCAAAATCCTGACGGCTGATGGCATCCAGCACTTCATACGTTTCTTCCAGCGTATAGGGCGCGATGGTGTCAAACGTCTGTTTCTTGTCCCACGGGCAGCCGTTTTCAGGATCGCGGAGGGTTTTCATGATGGCGAGCAGGCGCTCGATGGAAGGTAAATTCGTCAAAGATACGGTCATAATATTCCTGAAAAAATGTGTATGAAAATAGCAAAACACGGCAGCCAACTTCTGCTAAAAAGCGCCAAGACATCACTATTTTCATTTCAACGGCGTAAAAAAATTGTGCTGAGATGCACATGACCGCCGAGTGAGCCGCATGGACGCGGCGAAAGCCTGTGCCGCGTATGGAACGCGTCACAGGTGGCTCGACAGCGGACATGTACATCGAAGGAACCGCAACGCGGCACAATTCTCGCCAAAAGCCAGGGTTCTGAGGGATGCGGCACCTGAGCATCCCTCAGTCGGGCGTGGCAATGGTGCCACAAAGAACAATATTGCTAACCACGCACGAAACTTTTCACCACACTCGTACAAGGTTTTCAGCTGGCTGATGGTGAAACCATCATTTACGCCCCCTGCTGGCGCCGCGCATCAATCACATCCGGCAGTTGGTTGAGCTTCGCCAGAATGCGGCTCAGCACCTGCAAGTTGTAGATCTCAATATCCATATCAATCGTTGCCAACTGCTGCTTGGTGTCGCTGCGGCTGGCGACGCCCAGTACATTGACCTTCTCATTCGCCAGAATCGTGGTGATATCCCGCAACAGCCCGCTACGATCGTTGGCAATCACCCTCACCACCAGCGAATAGCCGCTGGAGTAGCTTTCGCCCCAGACGGCATCGACAATGCGTTCCGGCGAACTGGCGCGCAGTTCGTCCAGCTGTTCACAGTCGGCTCGGTGAATCGAAATACCCCGTCCGCGCGTGATGAACCCGGTGATCTCATCGCCCGGAATCGGCTGGCAGCAGCGGGCAATGTGGTGCATAAGATTGCCTACACCTTCTACCACCACGCGGCCGTTGTCCTTCGTGTTACGTGCCGGTGGCTGATGTGATTTTTGCGTCAGCTGGCGCAGCGCTTCGCGATCCAGTTCTTCCGCGCTCGGCTGTTTTAACTGCGATTGCAGGAAATTCACCATCTGGTTCAGGCGAACATCACCGCCACCGATAGCAGCCAGTAACTCATCCAGCGAATTCACGTTGTAGCGTGGCAGCAGCAGTTTTTCGGCTGCTTTCAGGCTGACACCCAGATGCGCCAGTTCGTCATCCAGAATCTGTCGACCCGCCAGAATGTTCTTGTCGCGATCTTGCTTACGGAACCAGTTCTGAATCTTCGAACGTCCGCGACTGGTGGTGATATACCCCAGATTCGGGTTCAGCCAGTCACGGCTCGGGTTCGGTTGCTTCTGGGTGATGATTTCAATCTGATCGCCCATTTGCAGTTGGTAGGTAAACGGCACGATACGTCCGCCGATTTTCGCCCCGATGCAGCGGTGCCCGATATCACTGTGGATGTGATAGGCAAAATCCAACGGCGTGGAGCCCGTGGGGAGATCCACCACATCGCCTTTCGGCGTAAAGACATAAACCCGATCGTCAAACACCTGGCTGCGAACTTCGTCCAGTACGTCATTCGAATCCGCCACTTCTTCCTGCCAGGCAAGCAGTTTACGCAGCCAGGCAATGCGGCCTTCGTAGCCGGAGCGCCCGCCCACGGAGGTGCCTTCTTTGTATTTCCAGTGTGCCGCCACGCCCAGTTCAGCATCTTCATGCATCTGCCGCGTACGAATCTGGATTTCGAGCGTCTTTCCACCCGGCCCTAACACCACGGTGTGGATGGACTGATAGCCGTTTGGTTTAGGGTTAGCGACGTAGTCGTCGAACTCGTCCGGCAGATGGCGATAGTGGGTATGCACGATACCGAGCGCACCGTAGCAGTCCTGCAAGCGCTCAACGACAATACGTACCGCACGCACATCGAACAGCTCATCGAACGACAGCGCTTTCTTCTGCATCTTACGCCAGATGCTGTAGATATGCTTAGGACGACCGTAGATCTCCGCCTGCACGCCCTCTTCTTTCATCGCGTTGCGCAGCGTTTTAACAAAATCGTCAATGTACTGCGCGCGATCGATACGGCGCTCATGCAGCAGCTTGGCGATTTTTTTATATTCATCAGGATGCAGATAGCGGAAGCAGAAATCCTCCAGCTCCCACTTCAACTGGCCGATACCCAGACGGTTAGCCAGCGGCGCATAGATATTGGTACACTCTTTGGCCGCCAATACCCGTTCTTCTTCCGGGGCATCCTTCACTTCACGCAGGTGCGCAATCCGCTCCGCGAGCTTGATCACCACGCAGCGGAAATCTTCCACCATCGCCAGCAGCATGCGGCGGATGTTATCGACCTGCTCAGACGCGCCGGAATCATTCTGCGTCGCTTTGAGCTGGCGGATTGCATCCATATCGCGCACGCCATGCACCAAATCAACGATGTTTTTCCCAAACGCGGCTTCTAGCGTCGCTTCATCGACCACGTTCGCATCGGCCAGCGGAAAGAGCAGCGCCGCGCGCGCATGCTGTCATTGTCCATGCTGAGCGTGGACAGGATTTCCACCATTTCAATGCCGCGCCACAGCAGGAGCGACGCATCGGCGTGATCTTGCGTTTGCTGCTCACAGTAACGCCAGGTTTCGGATAAACGTTCACACGATTGCTCGCTGGAAATACCCAGTGAAGCAATCCACGCGTCAGGGACAAATTCACCTGCCGTATTCAAATGCGCACTTCTTACCGCAACCATAATTTCTCCCTACGTTACCCTTCACCTTGCAAACGACGCTGCTTTGCTGCCTATTACGCCTTTCGCGTGCTGGTATCGTGCAAAAACAGTGCCATCGATTCAAGGTGACCGGTATGTGGAAACATATCCAACATGGCGACATTCGCCAGCCGATAACCAGCGGCCAGTAATACTTTGCTGTCGCGTGCTAACGTCGTGGCGTTACAGGAGACGTACACCACGCGTTTCGGTGCCAGTCTGGTTATCTGCTCCATCACGCCCGCCGCGCCCGCACGTGCCGGATCAAGTAATATCTTATCAAAACCCTGAGCCGCCCACGGCTGCTGGGTGACGTCATCTTCAAGATTTTGGTGAAAAAATGTGACATTGGACAACCCATTGCGCTGGGCATTCTCGCGTCCTTTCTCAACTAACGCGGTCACACCTTCCACGCCGACGACGCTGGCGGCACGCTGTGCCAGCGGCAGCGTGAAGTTACCCATGCCACAAAACAGATCTAATATTCTATCCTGCGGTTGCACATCCAGCCATGTCAGCGCCTGCGCGACCATCTGCTGGTTCACCGCGTCATTGACCTGAATAAAATCGCGCGGGCTAAAGGCCAGCGTCAGCCCGGCCACGTGATAAACCGCTTCTTCACCCTGTAGACACGTCAGCGAGTCGGCATCCGGTGCCAGATAAACCGATACGCCCTGCTGCTGCGCAAAGTCACGCAGCGCCTGCTGATCCGATGAATGGAGTGGATCAAGGTGCCTCAGCACCAGCAGCGGACCGTTCTCTGCCTGCACCAGTTCCACATGCCCAAGACGCTTCACCGCCTTTAATCGGCTCAGGCAGTCGCGCAGCGGTTGCAGCAGCGCTTCAAGCTCGGGGCGCAACACCGGACAGGCTTTGATATCCACCAGATCGTGAGAATTTGATTGTCGATAGCCCATCAACAAACGCTGCTCTTTTGCCTGAAAGTATAACGCAAGCCGCGCACGCCTCCGATAGGCATAAGGTGTGCCAGCGATCAGCGAGGCTTCAGGCAGCTCTGCGCCCGTTTCCCGCGTCATCAGGCGCACCAATGCCGCCGTTTTGCTGCTCTGTTGCAGCATGATGTCCGCGTGCTGCTGCTGGCAGCCGCCACAGCGGGTAAAATGCGGACACGGCGGCGTAACGCGCTGCGGGCTAGGCGTAAGAAGGCGTTTAAGTTTTGCATGTGAAAATTGACGCTTCTCTTCCGTCAACTGAACGTCGGCCTGCTCTCCCGGCAGTACACCCGTGACAAACACCGTCTTGCCGTCGTGACGCGCCACCCCCTGCCCAAACGGATCAAGCGATGTGACCGTAACAGTGAGGTGCTTAGCAGGAATCGCTTTCCGGGTCGTCACACGCCGGTTTGGAGAGTAGAATTGCGCCATAATGTACTATCGATTTGTCTCATGAGTTAAACGGCTGTACCAGGTACATGCAGTACCCGATAACTAATGACATCATTGGATGCTCAGCATCCTCTAATTCTCCCACATTGGAACCCCATGACCAAATACAGTCTTCGTGCACGGATGTTGATACTGATTTTGGCACCGACGTTGATGATCGGACTGCTGCTTAGTTCGTTCTTCGTCATTCATCGTTACAACCAGTTGCAGTCGCAGTTGGCCGATTCGGGCACCAGTATCATTGAGCCGCTGGCGACCATCAGCGCTTACGCCATTACCCATCGCCAGATGGACACGATTCCAGCGTTAATCAATACGCTTCATCGCCGCCACTCCGCGATTATTCGTACCATTAGCGTGTTCGATGCGCGTAATCAGCTTCTGGCGACCACCAACGTACGCAACAACGTGACATTGCAGCCGCTCAGCGGCGATGCGCTTGCACACAATAAACTGCACCTGCACTACACGAATGACGCGCTGATTCTGCACATGCCGATCGTCAATGACAGCGAATTCATGCCGGGCGGAACCACACCGGTGCTGCCCGGTACCGCGACACCTCTCGGCTATCTGGTGATCGAGCTGGATACCAGCACCATTCGGCTTCAGCAGTATCAGGAAATCTTCATCGCCGCGCTCCTGCTGCTGCTCTCTTTGGGTGCCGCCGTCATCTTTGCCTATCGTCTGATGCGGGATGTCACCACCCCGATTCGTAATATGGTGGATACCGTTGACCGCATTCGCCGTGGGCAGTTGGATAGCCGCGTCGAAGGTTACATGCTCGGCGAGCTGGATATGCTGAAAAACGGCATCAACTCGATGGCGATGTCGCTGACCGCCTATCACGAAGAGATGCAGCAAAATATCGATCAGGCGACCTACGATCTGCGGGAAACGCTGGAGCAGATGGAGATCCAGAACGTCGAACTGGATCTGGCCAAAAAGCGCGCGCAGGAAGCGGCACGCATCAAATCAGAGTTTCTGGCAAATATGTCGCACGAACTGAGAACGCCGCTGAATGGCGTGATCGGTTTCACCCGCCAGACGTTGAAGACGCCACTGAACACCACGCAGACGGACTATCTGCTCACCATCGAACGGTCCGCCAATAACCTGCTGAATATTATTAACGATGTGCTGGATTTCTCGAAGCTGGAGGCCGGAAAGCTGGTGCTGGAAGATATTCCGTTCTCGCTGCACAGCACGCTGGACGACGTTGTGATGCTGCTGGCGCACACGGCACATGAAAAAGGGTTGGAGCTAACGCTCAGTATTCAGAATGACGTGCCTGAACAGTTTGTCGGCGATCCGCTGCGAATACAGCAAATCATCACCAACCTGCTGGGCAATGCGATTAAATTCACCGAGCAGGGCAACATCGATATTCGGGTGGAGAAGCGTCGACAGGAATCTCATCAGGTGCAGCTAGAGGTGCAAATACGCGATACCGGCATCGGTATTGCCGAGTTGCAGCAATCGCAGCTGTTTCAGGCTTTCCGTCAGGCCGACACCAGTATTTCGCGCCGTCATGGCGGTACGGGGCTTGGGCTGGTCATTACCCAGCGTCTGGTCAAAGAGATGGGGGGCGATATCAGTTTCCAGAGCCAGCTCAACAAGGGATCGACCTTCTGGTTCCATATCACGCTGCCGCTCAACCCGCACGCCATGCCGACCGAGCCGGCCTACACGATGCTGCAAGGCAAACATCTGGCCTACGTTGAGTACCACCCCATCGCCGCGCAGGCCACGCTGGATATCCTGAGCCAGACGCCGCTGATCGTGAGCTACAGCCCGACGTTTGAGCAGCTGCCGGAAGGGGAATTCGATATCCTGCTGCTCGGTATTCCCGTGCAATATCGCAACACCCTACTCGACTACACGCCCAGACTGCGCGATATCTGCCGCCGTTCGCCCTGTGTGATTCTGGCACTGCCCAGCCTCGCGCAAATGGATGCCGAACAGTTGAAAACCTTCGGCGTACATGCCTGCCTGAGCAAGCCGCTCGCCGCGTCACGCCTGCTGCCACTGTTACAGGACAGCACGCTGTTCCAACTCTCTTTTCTGCCGGACGATGCCGCATCGCACCAGAGTGTCGTACGCCATCCCGCCCGTTTGCCGCTGAGTGTGATGGCGGTGGATGACAATCCCGCTAATCTGAAACTGATCGGCACGCTGCTGGAAGAGCAGGTCGAGACGATTATTTTGTGCGAAAGCGGACAAGATGCGATTGCACAGGCAGAACTGAATCAGTTCGACGTTATTCTCATGGATATCCAGATGCCGGGTATGGACGGCATTTGCGCCAGCGAGTTGATCCGTCAGATCCCTCACCATGCCACCACGCCGATCATCGCGGTGACGGCGCAGACCATGACGGGTGAACGCGAGCACCTGCTGCGTTCGGGCATGGATGACTATCTGGCTAAGCCTATAGATGAACAGATGCTGAAAAGCGTGCTGACACGTCATGCACGGCAAGATCCGTTGAAGCGCAATCGGGGCGATATGACGGGATTACTGAACGAGCACGACGATAGTCAGCTATCACTCGACTGGGCGCTGGCGCAGCAACAGGCGGCCAACAAGCCAGAACTGGCACGTGACCTACTGCAAATGCTATTGGATTTCTTGCCGGAGGTTCAGCGGAAGATAGAAAACGTGCTGAAGGGTCAGACGGATGATGACATCATCGACCTGGTTCATAAACTACACGGCAGTTGCAGCTACAGCGGCGTTCCGCGCCTGCAACGCATCTGCCGCTATCTGGAACAACAGCTGCGTAAAGGCGTTCACGCCAGCGATCTGGAACCCGAATGGCTGGAGTTGCTGGACGAAATCGACAACGTCAACAAAGCCGCCCAGCCGCATATCAAACCGATGCATTCGTAGAATTTCAACTAATTGAAAGTATTATCAAATAATCTATAAGTGATCTCTGCTGATACTCTGTTACTGCTTATGTTCAGGTAGATCAGTGTTAATAAATCTCATTATCATCATCTAGTTTTTATCGATAATTTAGTATTTAAATCTAAAAACGATATATATTTAAGTAAATAACGACGTTACAAGATCACACTTCTACCCCTTTTTGGTTACTTAACCCTACCCTCTTGATCGATATCAATCCCACACTATTAGCATGCCTTTATGGTTAGCAAGGTAAGCAAAGTGGGATAATAATCATGAATAAAATTATTGAAGACCTTTTACACCAGGAAATATCTCGTCGGGACGCGGTGATCGATGCCGTGAAAATCAGTTCTGCGGTAGCGATTACCAGCGCCATCGCCTTGCCGTTTTCTGCTCATGCACAACCTACGGTGATGCCAACCGGCGTGGTGAACGAAAATGAAACCGTGCGCCACAGTGCCTGTCTGGTTAACTGTGGCAGTCGCTGTCCACTTAAGGTGATTGTGAAGGACGATCGCATCGTGCGTATCGAACCGGAAGATGCCAAAGATGACAGCATATTCGGTGAACATCAGATTCGCCCTTGTCTGCGCGGGCGCTCTAACCGCTGGCGTGTTTACAGCCCGGATCGCATCAAATACCCGATGAAGCGGGTCGGTAAACGTGGCGAGGGCAAGTTTAAACGCATCAGTTGGGAAGAGGCGACCGCGTTTGTCGCATCGGAAATGAAGCGCATTGCCGAAAAGTATGGCAATGAGGCGATCTACTACAACTACCAATCCGGTGCCTATTACCATAATCAGGGAACACACGCGTGGAAACGCTTGCTGAACCTGACGGGCGGCTACCTTAACTATCACAACACGTACTCAACTGCGCAAATTGCTACCGCCACGCCGTACACCCACGGCACCTACGTCGGCAGCCACTTTACACAAATTGCCCATTCCGATCTGGTGGTGTTTTTCGGCCTGAACTTATCGGAAACCCGCATGTCCGGTGGCGGGCAGGTGGAAGAGTTGCGCCGTGCGCTGGAAGCTTCACAGGCCCGCGTAGTAATCATCGATCCGCGTTACACCGATTCGGTAATCACCGAACATGCCGAGTGGCTGGCGATTCGTCCTACCACCGATGCGGCGCTGGTCGCCGGGTTAGCGCATACCCTGATTACTGAGAACCTGATCGACGAAGCGCAAATCAACCGTTACAGCGTCGGGTTCGATGCCAGCACGTTGCCTGCGTCTGCGACGCCGAATGCCAGCTATAAGGATTACATTCTGGGAACCGGACCAGATGGCATCACTAAAACGCCGGAATGGGCAGCCAATGTCACCGGCATTCCGGCTGCGCGAATTCGTCAACTAGCGCGGGAAATCGCGGGCGCGCGCGCGCCTGCTATATCGGCCAGGGCTGGGGGCCCCAGCGCCACGCCAACGGTGAACAAACCGTACGCGCCATCCAAACGTTACCAGCGCTTACCGGCCATTTTGGGCTACCAGGCACCAACAACGGCAACTGGCCTTATGGCACGCCTTACGGTGTCCCAACCTTGCCGGTAGGCAGCAATCCGATTAAAACCTCGATTCCCTGCTATCTCTGGACCGATGCCATCCTTAACCCAGAGAAAATGACCGCCACCACCATGGGTGTGAAAGGGGTCGATAAGCTACGTGCCGGCATTAAAATGGTGGTCAATCAGGCAGGGCAGGCGCTATTGAATCAGCACGGCGATATCAACCGTACGCGTAAAATCCTGGCCGACGACACGCTGTGTGAAACCATCGTGGTGATTGATAACCACATGACACCCAGTGCCAAGTTTGCCGATATCCTGCTGCCGGAAACCAGCTATCTGGAAGCGGAAGATCTGGTTGATAGCTCATATTCAACCGGCTCGCATAACTACATGATCGCCATCCAAAAAACCATCACGCCGATGTGGGAAGTGCGTAGCACCTACGACATCTGCGCCGATATTGCCGATCATCTGGGGCTGAAGGAAAAATTCACTGAAGGCCGTACTCAGGCGCAGTGGGTAGAAAAGCATTATCAGCAGGTGAAAGAGAAGCGCGCCTATTTGCCGGAATGGTCGGTGGCGAAAGAGAAAGGCGTGATCGATCAACAGATCGCAACGGAAAAACAGAGTATTGCCTTCCTGGATTTTCGGGCCGACCCACAAGCTAATCCGTTAAAAACGCCGTCGGGCAAGATTGAGATCTATTCCGAAGCGTTGGCCAAGCTGGCACAAACCTGGACGCTGCCGGAGGGCGATCGTATTCCGCCGATCCCTGAATTCTGCGTGGTGCGCGAATCTCATCTCAATAAAACGATGACGGCCAAATATCCTCTGCAACTTAGTGGATTTCATACCAAGGGGCATACGCACTCAACGTACAGCAACGTGCAATTCCTGCATGAAGCGGCTCCGGATGAAGTCTGGATCAACCCGATCGATGCGGCTGCACGCCAGTTGAAATCTGGCGATCGCGTTCGCGTGTTTAACGATCGCGGCGTTGTGGAAATTCCCTGCAAAGTCACGCAGCGCATTTTGCCCGGCGTCGCCGCCATGCCGCAAGGTGCCTGGACGCGCCTTGACAGCATGGGCGTCGATGTCGGTGGGTGCATTAACACCCTGACTTCCCAGGAACCGTCGCCGCTGGCGAAAGGTAATCCACAACACACCAACCTGGTTGAGATTCAGCGCGCTTAAGGGGATATGACAGATGACACAATATGGCTTTTACGTTGACTCCTCGCGCTGTTCGGGTTGCAAAACCTGTCAGGTAAGTTGCAAGGATAATAAAGATCTCGATCTTGGCCCGAAACTGCGCCGCGTGTATGAATACGGCGGCGGCAGTTGGATAAAAGAGGGTGAATCCTGGCAAAACGACACCTACAGCTACTACCTGTCGATTGCCTGTAACCACTGTGACGATCCCACCTGTGTGGCGGGTTGCCCAACAGGTGCCATGCACAAGCGGAAGGAAGATGGGCTGGTGCTGGTGGATGAGAACGTGTGCGTTGGCTGCCGTTACTGTGAGATGCGTTGCCCCTACGGTGCACCGCAGTTTGATGCACACGCCAAGGTGATGCGCAAATGCGACGGCTGCCTGGATCGCTTGCAGAAAAACCTGCGCCCGATTTGTGTGGACTCCTGTCCGCAACGCGCGCTAGATTTTGGCCCCATCGACGAACTGCGTGCCAAATATGGCAGCGAAAATGAGATTGCACCGTTACCTTCTGCGTCGTTGACGCACCCGAATCTGATCGTCAAACCGCACCCCAAAGCGCGGCCGAGTGGCGATAAAGACGGTGCTATTCAAAACTTGCAGGAGGTGCGTCATGCATGAATTGCCTTTGGTCTTTTTTACCGTGCTCACGCAGAGTGCGGTGGGGGCGTTTATCCTGTTGTTGGTCGCCGGTATAACAAAACAGGTGGACGCGCGTCCGTTGGCAACCGGGCTTTTTGCCGTGATGTGCCTGTTCGGCCTGGCGCTGCCGATTGCGGGGCTCCATCTCGGACAACCGCTGCGCGCGATGAACGTGCTGCTGCGTACCGGTTACTCACCGATGAGCGACGAAATAGTCCTCTCCTCACTGTTTTGTACCTTAGGTGGGCTGGGCGCGCTTGGGTTATTGCTTAACCGCGGTGGGCAGCGCCTGTTTACCGCGCTGACGTGGGCCGCCGCCGTGGTGGGCGTGTTGTTCCTGTTGGCCATCCCGCGTATCTACCAGTTACCGACAGTGACAACCTGGAACACCGGCTACACACCGCTGATGATGCTGCTGACACCGATGATTGGCGGCGGCGCACTGGCGGCAGTGCTCGGTGCACGCCGTATTGGGCTGACCGTTAGCGTGTTGGCAACGCTGGCAAGCTTCTGCCTGCGTCCGGGCTATATGGCCACTCTAATGAACGCAGATAGCGCGCTAACCAGCGCACAACTTGCCTGGTTCAGCGCACAGGCAATCCTGCTCGCGATAGGTGTCGCCGGGGGGCTGGTGCATGTTCGTTATAAAACCGGGCGCTCGCTGCTGGCTGCCTGTGCGCTGGTGGTGATTGCCGCCGAGTTGGCGGGCCGTGTCGCGTTCTACAATCTGTGGACGTTGCCGATGTAATGCCATGCCGCCCTGTATGTCATGCGGGGCGGCATCCTAAGGGGAACTATGATGTCATCTATTGCTGTGTTGCCACGTTTTCTGGGCGCACTTTTTTACTATCCGCCCACGTCCCCTGATGTACTGGCTATTGTGGGGAGCTTACCTGCGTTGCCTGCGCTTTGTCCTTGGGCAGAACGCGCCGAGATGGAAACGCTGTGCCAGCTCTGGCCGGAGCCTGAAGCGGAGGCGTTTATCTGGCAATACTCGGTACTGTTTGAAGGACAAGGGGAAATGTTTGCACCGCCCTGGGCGTCGGTCTATCTGGAAAAAGAGAACCTGTTAATGGGAGAAAGCACGGTTCGCTATCGTGCGTTTCTTCGCCAACATGGGCTCTCGTTTACCGGCGCACAACAGGAACCGGAAGATCAGTTTGGGCTGATGCTGCTGGCGCTCGCTGCGCTACTGGAGCAAGAGAAAGATCAGGCGGCCCAGACGCTGTTGGAAGCGTATTTACTACCCTGGAGCGATCGTTATTTGGAGCGGGTGCAGCAAAATCCGTACAGTCCCTTCTATGCGCAATTGGCCGCAGTCACCCGTTTGTTGTTGCAAGGGATGCAGCGCCACTATGGGTTACAACCCGAAACCCCTCGGATGTTTTTCTGATGGAAAAGGATGCGCGCTATTACCGTGGGTATTTGTCTCATCGCTACGTTAGTCGGCGCGGATTGTTCCGCGCCTTTCTCAACGCATCGCGCCACAATGAGCCACAACCGGATAGCATACAGCCCCGAGCGCCACTTCCGCCGGGGGCTTTGTCTGCATCGCAGTTTTATCAACACTGCGATCGCTGCCAGCAGTGCGTTGGCGCTTGCCCAATGGGCGTGTTGATCGTCAATGAAGAAGGTTATCCGCAATTGGTGATTGAATATGCCAGTTGCGATGGCTGCCAGGCCTGTGTTTCACATTGCCTCTCGGGAGCATTATTGCCTCAGGCGCATTTTGATACCGGGTTACGTCCGACGGTTGGGACAACCTGTATCAGTGTGCCACGCCATTGCCGCAGTTGTATTGAGGCATGCCCAGTTCAGGCGCTTTCCCTGAGCGAACGCGGCTTGCCTGAGGTTGATAGCGCACGCTGTCACGGCTGTGGAGAATGCTTGATTCAGTGTGAAACCCAGGCAATTTCGCTGATCCCCTTCGCTTAAAAGCGTTTGTCTTCATCCCTACCAACCACGTTAACGGCATAATTCATGCCGAAAGCCTAGGGGGCGCGTGCTGCGAAGTAGCATGAAATAGCCGTGTTGTGGCGCACGAAACCGTCTCTCAGTCTGCATAGAAATAAGTAGATAAAAGGTTCTAGACTAACCGTAGCGCCATCTCACTATCGCGATACCGACTGCGCCAGTCGGATCGTGGCAGCGATATTACGTGCCGTCATTCGCACATTCTCTGCCGCATTATCCAGCGCTTCTTCGAGTGAGCAGATGTTGTAAAGCACGCTGAATACGGCATCCAGACCATGTTCATGCACCACGGCGACATCTGCCGTCAGGCTGCCAGCAATACCAATCACCGGTTTATTATACTGTTTGGCAACCCGCGCCACGCCAATCGGTACTTTGCCGTGGATCGTCTGACTGTCGATGCGCCCTTCCCCGGTAATCACCAGCGTGGCGTCTCGTACCAGTTCATCCAGCCCTAACGCTTCCGTGACAATCTCAATGCCTTGACGCAGCTCAGCGCCGCAAAAGGCCTGTAGTGCCGCCCCCATACCGCCTGCCGCCCCTGCACCGGGAACGTGTTCCACGTCCATATCCAGATCGTGGCGAATCACCGCCGCATAATGCTTCAGCGCATTATCCAGCTGTTCAATCATCTCTGGCGTTGCCCCTTTCTGAGGGCCAAAAATCGCCGACGCGCCCTGTTTCCCCGTCAACGGGTTAGTCACATCGCAGGCCACTTCAAAACGACAATTTTTAATACGCTCATCCAGCTCGCTGATATCAATGCGTTCAAGTTTGTCGAGTTCACCACCGCCAAAACCAATCTGTTCACCTTGCTTATCCAGCAACTTCGCGCCCAGCGCTTGCACCATGCCCGACCCGCCGTCATTGGTTGCGCTCCCGCCAATTCCGATGATGCAGTGTCGAACACCGTGATCCAACGCGCAGCGAATCAACTCGCCCGTGCCATAGCTGGTGGTTTTTAACGGATTACGCAGTTGCGAAGGCACACGCTCCAGACCACTTGCCGCCGCCATCTCGATAAAAGCCGTTTTTTCATCGCCAGACAGGCCAAAGAACGCCTCGATGTTATCGCCTAACGGTCCTGTCACTTTAACATTCACAATTTTGCCATCGGTCGCAGCGACCATGGCTTCAACGGTGCCTTCCCCACCATCTGCAACAGGCAATTTGACATAGCAGGCATCGGGAAATATTTCACGAAATCCCTTTTCAATCTGCGTAGCAACCTCTTGTGCAGACAGGCTTTCTTTATAAGAATCCGGTGCGATCACTATTTTCATAAACGATCCGATTTCATCAACGTTCCGATTGCATCAATAATCCGCGCGCTCATGAAAACGGCGCTTATACCTGCCAACGTTCAGGGCAGCAGATCCTGAAACCCAGTAGGTAGATCAGAGTGATTATCTGCCAGTCGGCTGGCATCCTGTGCCAGCCTCGTGACTATCGCTTCACGGCTTATCGCGTAACTTCAACTTTGGCCAGCTTCTCGTAGTAACACGCCAGCGCACTGTGGTCGGCCGATCCCAGATCGTCCGCTTTCAGCGCCTGCATCATTTCCATCACCGCGGCGGTTAACGGCAGTTGAGCACCCACGCCGTGTGAGGTATCCAGCGCGTTCGCCAGATCCTTGATATGCAGATCGATGCGGAAACCCGGCTTAAAGTTACGATCCATCACCATCGGCGCTTTCGCATCCAGCACGGTGCTGCCCGCCAAACCACCGCGGATCGCCTGATAAACCAGATCCGGGTTAACGCCTGCTTTCGTCGCCAGTACCAACGCTTCAGACATGGCGGCAATGTTCAGTGCCACAATCACCTGATTCGCCAGTTTGGTCACGTTACCGGCACCGATATCACCGGTATGTACAACGGAACCCGCCATGGATTTGAGAATTTCAAAGCAGCGGTCAAACTGGGCTTTGTCGCCACCGACCATCACGGACAGCGTGCCGTCGATCGCTTTAGGTTCACCGCCACTGACCGGTGCGTCCAGCATAGCGATCTCTTTCGCCGCCAGTGCGGTCGCAATTTCACGGCTGGCAAGCGGGGCGATTGAGCTCATATCGACCACAATGCTTCCGGCGCGAGCACCGTCGATGACGCCGTTTTCACCCAGCACTACGTCTTTAACGTGTGGAGAGTTAGGCAGCATGGTGATGATGACATCGCACTGCTCTGCAACCTGTTTCGGCGTTGTAGCCGCCGTGGCGCCCGCCGCAACCACTTCCGCGACCGCATCCAGATTTCGATCCATCACGACTAATGAGTAACCTGCTTTCAGCAGATTTTTACTCATCGGTTTTCCCATGATGCCCAATCCAATAAAACCAATTTTCATCGCCCTAACCTCATTGTCTGATGTAGATATCACTTCAATTCACGATGAACCCGCCTCATGGCGGATCCGATTCGCACTGAATGACTGAATTACTTCTTGTACTTGTCGCTCAGCGCCTGTGTTGCGCTGCGGAACACGCCCAGATCGCTACCGACCGCAACGAAGCTTGCACCCCATTCCAGATAGCGACGCGCATCGGCTTCAACCGGAGCCAGAATGCCGCACGGCTTGTTATGCGCCGCGGTACGATCGAAGATGTGGCGGATCGCCTTCTGCACGTCAGGATGGTTAGGCTGACCGAGATATCCCAGCGCCGCAGACAGGTCGCTCGGGCCAACAAACACGCCGTCTACGCCGTCAACCGCGATAATCGCATCCAGATTGTCGAGGCCGTCCTGACTTTCGATTTGCACCACGACGGTAATGTTGTCGTTAATCTTGGCGAAGTAATCCGGTTCGGTGCCATAGCAGTTGCTACGGTGCGCCACGGAAACCCCGCGAATCCCCGCTGGCGGATAACGCGTTGACGCAACCGCACGCGCGGCTTCTTCCGCCGTTTCCACGAAGGGAATTAGGAAGTTATTGAACCCAATATCCAACAACCGCTTGATGATGATCGGCTCATTGCACGGCGGACGGACGACGGGCGCACTGTGGCTGCCTTTCAGCGCCATGAGCTGAGGAATAAACGTCACGATATCGTTAGGCGCATGCTCTCCATCCAGCACCAGCCAGTCGAATCCCGCCAGCCCCAGCACTTCAGTTGAAATCGGGTTGCCCAGCGCACACCAGCAGCCAATCAACGTTTTCCTCTGTAGCAAATCCTGGCGAAAACGGTTAGGTAACAGCGGAGTCTTCATTTTTTATCCTCGGTCATTCCAGCGCCGCTTGCCTGAAGCGGCGCGCTCAAAAAACGGAAAATCAGAACGTTAGCGAACCAGACACGGACGTTTATTATCAAACGTCCACTCAGGAATAAGGTACTGCATTCCCATGGCGTCGTTACGTGCGCCTAATCCCATGTTTTTATACAGTTCGTGTGCTTTCATCACTTGGTCCATATCCAGCTCGACGCCCAGACCCGGTTTCTTCGGCACTTCCACCATGCCGCCAACAATCTGCAACGGTTCTTTCGCCAGGCGTTGGTTGCCTTCCTGCCAGATCCAGTGCGTATCAATCGCCGTAATCTTGCCCGGTGCCGCCGCAGCGACCTGAGTAAACATGGCCAGTGAAATATCAAAGTGGTTATTGGAGTGAGAACCCCAGGTTAAGCCCCATTCGTGGCACATCTGCGCCACACGAACGGAACCTTGCATCGTCCAGAAGTGCGGATCGGCCAGCGGGATATCGACCGATTGCAGCGAAATGGTGTGCCCCATCTGCCGCCAGTCGGTGGCGATCATGTTGGTCGCAGTAGGCAGCCCCGTCGCACGGCGGAATTCCGCCATCACTTCACGACCGGAGAAACCTTGCTCCGCGCCGCACGGATCTTCTGCATACGCCAGCACGTTACGCAGTTGTTTGCCCAGACCGATGGCTTCATCCAGCGACCAGGCACCGTTTGGATCCAGCGTGATACGCGCCTGTGGGAAGCGTTTTGCCAGCGCAGTAACCGCCTCGGCCTCTTCGCTACCGGCCAGTACGCCGCCTTTCAGTTTGAAATCGTTGAAGCCGTATTTTTCGTACGCGGCTTCAGCCAGACGCACGATAGTCTCTGGCGTCAGCGCTTCTTCATGACGCAGACGATACCAGTCGCATTTCTCATTAGACTGGTTCTGGTAAGGCAAATCGGTTTTATTACGATCGCCGATGTAGAACAGATAGCCCAGCATCTCGACGGCATCACGCTGTTGCCCATCGCCCAGCAGCGAGGCCACGCTGACGTTGAGGAATTGCCCCAGCAGATCGAGCATCGCGGCTTCGATCCCCGTGACGACATGGATAGTGGTACGCAGATCAAATGTCTGCAAACCTCGCCCGGAAGAATCGCGGTCGGCGAACTGCGCACGTACCGCCGTCATCACGTTTTTGTATTCGCCCAGCGTTTTACCCACCACCAGCGCAGCAGCATCCTCCAGCGTCTGACGGATTTTCTCACCGCCGGGAATTTCGCCGACACCGGTATTCCCGGCGTTATCTTTCAGAATCACAATGTTGCGAGTGAAATAAGGGGCATGTGCGCCACTCAGGTTGAGCAGCATACTGTCGTGACCTGCAACCGGAATAACCTGCATGTGGGTAATCACCGGCGTTGAACTTTGCAATGTCATTTTCTTATCCTTTCTCTCTAATTTTTCACTGTAGGGTTAGCGGCCAAAAACCGGGCGTTTACGGTCAAACTTCCAACCAGGAATCAGGTACTGCATGGCAACGGCATCATTACGTGCCCCGCTCGGTAATTTTTTATACAGATCGTGAGCTTTCATGACCTGTTCCATATCCAGCTCAATCCCCAGACCGGGACGATCCGGCACCTTAATTTTGCCGTTGACGATTTGCAGCGGCTCTTTGGTCAGATGCTGCCCTTCCTGCCAGATCCAGTGCGTATCGATCGCCGTCGGGTTACCCGGTGCCGCAGCTCCCACGTGCGTGAACATCGCCAGAGAAATATCGAAATGGTTATTGGAATGGCAGCCCCACGTCAGGCCCCACTCATCACACAGTTGGGCAACGCGCACCGCTCCGTGCATCGTCCAGAAATGCGGATCGGCCAGCGGGATATCGACCGCCTGTAGCATCACGGCATGGTTCATTTCACGCCAGTTGGTGGCAATCATGTTGGTCGCGACTGGCAGCCCAGTGGCGCGGCGGAATTCCGCCATCACTTCACGACCGGAGAAACCTTGTTCGGCACCGCACGGGTCTTCCGCGTAGGTCAGAATGCCCTTCATGTCTTTGCACAAACCAATCGCTTCATCCAGCAGCCAGGCACCGTTTGGATCGACGGTAATACGCGCATCTGGGAAACGTTTCTTCAGCGCCTTCACGGCATCGATTTCCTGCTCGCCGGGCAGTACGCCACCTTTGAGTTTGAAATCTTTAAATCCGTAGCGGTCAGTTGTTGCTTCGGCCAAACGCACAATCGCGTCGCTGTCCATCGCCTGCTGGTGACGCAGGTGATACCACTCGTGCTTGCCTTTCTCACCTGATACTTTCTCACCTGATAAATAAGGCAGATCTGTCTTCGTGCGGTCGCCGATATAGAACAGATAACCGAGCACGGTGACTTCATCACGCTGTTTACCCGGCCCCAGCAGTTCGGCAACAGGAACGCCCATGAATTGCCCCAGCAGATCGAGCAGCGCCGCTTCGAGTGCTGCCACCGCATTCACGCGCAGCTCAAACGTCCAGGCACCTTTGCCGAAGGAATCAAAATCAGAAGATTGGTTGCCGACATGAATGTCATGAACCAGACGGTTCATACGGGCGATTTGTTCGCCTTTTACACGAGGAATAGCTTCAACCAGCGTGTTGTAAATGACTTCGCCACCGGGCGCTTCGCCGACACCGGTATGCCCGGCGCTATCGGTTAAAATGACGAGGTTACGCGTGAAGTAAGCACCATGCGCACCGCCGATGTTCAGCAACATGCTGTCATAGCCCGCAACGGGGATGACTTTCATGTCGGTAATCACAGGCGTCGCTGAAAAGTTTGTCATGACAAGCTCCCGTCATGAATGGAGCGCACAGGATTGACGCTTAGGTTTCCGATGTTTGCCACAACGCAGGGGCGCGTTGAAGCGGATGAAAATAATTCAGTCATACAGAAATAAAAAACAGATGGTGCACCAGTAGATGATTTCATGTTGTTTTCCTACTTTATTAGCGCGACCTTGTTTTTACTCTGATTTGAACTGAACACTGCTTGTAGGGTTATCAGAATAAAAACAGGTTATAACTGTCCCGATACCAAAATAAACCAGTCAGGAAAGCGGTGTTGTACTCCGTACCGCCTTACCAACCTCAGTAAAAAGTATAAGTTTTCTTATTTCACAACTCATTGGGCAATAGCACAGCATTCCCTGTCGAAATGCAGATTAAATATGTCATTATCACAGGCCAATGGGAGATGTTTCACGAAAACCGGGCAAAGCGAATTTCCGCCTTATAAACACCGAAATACGTCTTCCCAGCAGCCGATTTCAAAGAGATAAAACCCGGATTTTTATGAGGTAAATAAACGGCAAATCTATACCCTAAATAATTCGAGTTTCAGGAAGGCGGCAAGAGAGCGAATCCCGATGAGCTTACTTAAGTAAGTGATTCGGGTGAGTAAACGCAGCCAACGCACATGCAACGTGAAGTATGACGGGTATATAGCGAAACGCTGCGCCATCAGTACGATAGCGCAGCGTTTCGTGTTATTGCCTATATTCAGATTAATGCAGTAACGAATGGCCTTAATTCTTAACGAACGGCTTCAATTCGATACGTTTAATATCTTTTACGATGAACAGGTAGCTGAAGATCGCAACCAGCGCATGGATCCCGACATAGACCAGACCCCCATTGAAGGAACCGGTCATTCCGATGATGTAGCCAATCGCAATCGGCGTCACGATACCAGATGCGTTACCGAACATATTGAACAGCCCGCCGCTCAATCCGCTGATTTCTTTCGGTGCGGTATCGGCCATAACCGCCCAGCCCAGCGCACCAATGCCTTTACCGAAGAAGGCTGCGGACATCACCGCAATAACCACCCACTCGGTTTCAACGTAGTTACAAATCACCATCGACATGGAGAGCAACATACCGAGAACGATTGGCGTTTTACGGGCAAAGGTCAGGGAGTTGGTCCGGCGCATCAGGTAATCGGAAATAATGCCGCCCAGAACGCCGCCGACAAAACCACAGATAGCAGGAACCGAGGCGACAAATCCCGCTTTGAGGATCGACATACCGCGAGCCTGAACCAGATAGAGTGGGAACCAGGTGATGAAGAAGTAAGTTAGTGCGTTAATACAGTATTGACCGATATAGACGCCGAGCATCATACGGGACTGCATTAATTGCTTGATCTGATGCCATTTTTCACCCTTCTCGGTCGCTTTCTTCGTCCCTTTGGCATCCATGTTAATCAGCGCACCACCGGCCTCAATGTAATCCAGTTCAGCCTGATTCACGCCTGGATGATCTTTAGGATCGTGGATCACTTTCAGCCAGACAAAGCTGAGGATGATACCCAATCCACCCATGAACCAGAACACGTGCGCCCAACCCACCTCATGTACCAGCCAGCCCATGATAGGAGCGAAGATCACAGTCGCAAAGTACTGGGCCGAGTTGAATATCGCGACGGCTGTTCCACGCTCTTGTGCAGGGAACCAGGCAGCGACAATACGGCTATTTCCCGGGAAGGAAGGCGATTCACACAGGCCGACCATAAAGCGTAAGAGGAACAAAGAAATGACGATGCCAGCACCGCTGAAGATATCGACAAAGCCTTGTAATAAGGTAAAAACCGACCAGGTGAAGATACTGTAGAAGTAAACTTTCTTTGAGCCAAAGCGATCGAGCAGCCAGCCCCCAGGTATTTGTCCAATCACATAGGCCCAGGAGAACGCTGAGAAGATATAACCCATCCCCACCGCGTCCAACCCAATTTCCTTAGACATTGCTGAACCAGCAATGGACAAGGTCGCACGGTCTCCATAGTTAAATGACGTGACAATAAACAACATCACGACAATCCAGTAGCGGGCGTTTGTTCTCTTTTGTATCGCGCCAGCTGCTGAGCTTACTGTATTCATGATGAACTCCTGCTTCAATCGCGGTTCGCTCATTCATTCCGAATAACAGATAACGGTGTAGGGTTATCAGAATGAAGATCAGTGGATAGTTAACATTCCCATTTTTATTTTTTTTGCGAATAGTCAGGCTATATAGCATCAGAGTAATTAGCTGACATCTTCAACTCGCAGGAACATTATAATTTTTACCCGCTGACTGCTCACTAGCTAAAAGCACAACATTAAAAATATCCTTTTGAATATGTTGGTGCACTTGCACGATATAATGCGAGGTATTTCACGAAAAACACTGCCATTCTCTTTTTACATTTATACACATTATTGTCATTTCCTCCTGAAAAAACCGTACGCAGTCAGAATGTGATCAAACTCACCGAAAATTGGGTCTTCGCCTGATAAATCAGAAACAAAAAGCGCTGGCTTAGGTCAATTGCATAATGTACGAGAAGAGAACCTCACGTATACTCGTTAGCGAGCAATGAAATAATAGCGTGATAATAGTTATCACCGCGTTTCTGATAAACCAATAATAAAGGCTTGCATCATGTCAGATAAATCAGAAAGTAATGCTGCACAAGAGCAGCCACTTTATATTAAGGTCCACGATTCTGATAATGTTGCCATTGTTGTTAATAATAATGGCTTACGTGCCGGAACCCGCTTTAACGATGATCTGGAATTAATTGAGCATGTTCCGCAAGGTCATAAAGTGGCCCTTGTGGATATCGCCAAATCAGGTGCCATCATTCGCTATGGTGAAATTATCGGGTATGCGCTGCGTGATATTGCCAAAGGAAGCTGGATCGATGAATCGCTGGTCGAGTTGCCTCTGGCTCCTGCGCTGGAAACCCTACCGCTAGCGACCAAAATCCCCCCTGCTCTGCCTGCGCTGGAAGGTTATACCTTTGAAGGTTACCGCAACGCCGACGGCAGCGTAGGCACGAAAAATCTGCTGGGCATCAGCACCAGCGTGCACTGCGTCGCGGGCGTGGTGGACTATGTCGTCAAAATTATCGAGCGCGATTTATTACCAAGATATCCCAATGTTGATGGCGTGGTCGCACTCAACCATCTTTATGGCTGTGGCGTAGCAATCAATGCCCCTGCTGCGGTGGTTCCTATCCGTACTATTCACAATCTGGCGCTGAACCCGAATTTTGGCGGCGAGATACTGGTGGTCGGTCTGGGCTGCGAAAAATTACAGCCGGAACGCCTGCTGGAAGGGACGTCTGACGTACAGGCCATTTCCCTTGACGACACCAGCATTGTCCGCTTGCAGGATGAACACCACGTTGGTTTCAGATCGATGGTGGATGACATTCTGACGATGGCAGACAAGCACCTACAGCAGTTGAACAAACGTCAGCGTGAAACCTGCCCGGCCTCTGAGCTGGTTGTCGGCATGCAGTGTGGCGGCAGCGATGCTTTCTCTGGCGTCACCGCGAACCCAGCCGTGGGTTTTGCATCCGATCTATTGGTACGCTGCGGCGCAACCGTCATGTTCTCCGAAGTGACCGAAGTACGCGACGCCATTCATCTGTTAACGCCACGCGTCATCAATGAAGAAGTCGGTAAACGCCTGCTGGAAGAAATGGCCTGGTACGATAACTACCTCGACAGCGGACAGACCGACCGTAGCGCTAACCCATCGCCGGGCAACAAAAAAGGTGGCCTCGCGAACGTGGTGGAAAAAGCGCTTGGTTCCATCGCCAAATCCGGCACCAGCGCGATTGTCGAAGTCCTGTCACCTGGACAACGTCCAACCAAACGTGGCTTGATTTACGCTGCAACGCCGGCCAGCGACTTTGTGTGCGGCACGCAGCAACTCGCTTCCGGTATCACCGTACAAGTCTTCACCACGGGTCGCGGTACCCCCTATGGCCTGTTGGCTGTCCCCGTCATCAAAATGGCAACCCGCACCGCATTGGCAAACCGCTGGCACGATCTGATGGATATTGATGCCGGTACCATTGCTACCGGAGAGGCCACAATCGAAGACGTAGGCTGGCAGCTTTTCCACTTCATTTTAGATATCGCCAGCGGCAAGAAAAAAACCTGGTCCGATCAATGGGGGCTGCATAATGCACTGGCCGTCTTCAATCCAGCGCCAGTAACCTGATTACCGTTCTCCGCAGGCCAGCGCCATTATCTGGTCTGCGGATAGCGTTATTTGATCTACAATAAATTCAGCGCCAATAAAAATGAAAGAAAGGCCGAAATTAAAAGAATAAACAGCATGGCAGCAACATTTAATTTCATTAACGCAAAGAAAAAATAAAAAAAACTTAACAAGTTATTCTTCTTAGCGTCAAATTCATCGAACCCAAAACACCTTTTAAGAAAAATCTCTATTTTACTCCCCATCTATTTTTAATCATTTTTTACCAATTATTTATTGCTAATAAAATGAATCAATTGACAGATAATCGTCCTCATCATAAATTTACGCGTGCTGAAAAAGCGTGCTAACACTGATGACATATTTGTTACAAAAATAAAGTTACAAAATCTCCATCACGCACAATATAGGGTCAATAGGCTGCTCATAAATAATGCCTGACATTATTTTATATAAATGAGTCAGCCACCCAGAAAATTTCAGTATACCCATTTGAATAACTTGAATATTTACACAGCAATATGCCTGACAGATTTCACGGGACGAACCATTCGGCAGCGATACTGCGTTTCAGCCTCTGTAATAACCAGAGCGTCTGAGGCGAGAAAAGCGGCCAGCGTGTCTGAACCTGGAAACTGAGCGGGATACGTACGCCGGGGTTTCTAATGAGATTAAATACACCTGTTACACAGCAGGAGTATCTGTTAGACATGGACACCATATTGATGTCCACAACAAATATTCACAGCCACATTACCTATGCCAACTCTGCCTTCATTACGGTCAGTGGTTTTTCCGAAGAGCAGCTCATCAATCAGCCCCACAATATTGTGCGCCATCCCGATATGCCCGTTGAAGCCTATGCCGACATGTGGTTTACGCTGAAACAAGGCGATAGCTGGACTGGGTTAGTTAAAAATCGTCGCAACAACGGTGACCACTACTGGGTTCGCGCCAACGTTACGCCTGTCTACCATCAGGAGCAGCTTGCAGGCTACATCTCAGTACGTAACACGCCCAACGCCGAAGAAATCAAGCATGCCGAAACGCTGTATAGCGCCGTGCAGAAAAAACAGGCGGGCAGCCGTAAGTTCTACAAAGGATTAGTCGTCCGCACCGGGCTCTTCTCGCCACTGTCGCTCTTGCAGAAATTGTCAGTCCGCTGGCGCTTGCGCCTGGCAGTCTTAGCGGTGGGCCTCATTCCCGCACTGCTTGCGTTAAATGGCATGAATCCGCTGTGGCTATTGGCACTGACGTTACTACTCATCGTCATCATGGATCAGTTTCTGCAAAAGCAAATTGCACAGCCAATCAGGATGATACTGAAGCAGGCTCAGCATGTGGTATCGGGCCGTAAAGTAAAGCATGTCCACCTGAACCGGGTCGACGAAATTGGCTTGCTGCTACGCTCTGTTAACCAGTTTGGCCTGAACTTGCATTCGCTTGTCGACGACGTCAGTACTCAGGTTAACGGCATCACCAACGTCAGCCATAAGCTGGCGGAAAACAATGTCGACCTGAATGCCCGCACGGAAGAGACATCGGCCAATCTGCAACAAACCGCCGCCGCCATTGAAGAAATTACCGTTGCCGTGCAGCAGAGCGCAGAAACAGCGGCACAGGCCACCACCATGGCAGAAGCCGCCAGCAGCACCGCGTTTAAAGGTGGCAATATCATGAAGGAAACCATCGGCATGATGGATTCCATCTCCAGCGCCAGCGATAAAATCGTTGATATCATTGGCGTGATAGACAGTATAGCCTTCCAGACCAACATCCTTGCGCTGAATGCGGCCGTTGAAGCCGCTCGTGCGGGCGTACAGGGGCGCGGATTTGCGGTGGTAGCCGCTGAGGTTCGCAATCTGGCGCAGCATTCCGCCTCTGCAGCCAAAGAGATTAAAACGTTGATCGATGCCAATGTCGAAAGTGTGAAACAGGGCAGCACAATGGTCGAGAACGCGGGCAAACATATCAGCGACATCGTTGATGAAGTCTTGCAGGTCTCCACCATGATCAAAGAGATCAGCAACGCAACGCATGAGCAAACCTCGGCATTGGGCCTGATCAATACCTCTATTGCACAGATAGAAAAAATGACACAGCGCAACACCGATATGGTTACGCACTCAACAGAAGCCGCTGAAGGGCTCAACCTTCAGGCAAGGCGGCTGAATAGCGCGATTAACGTGTACGGTAGTTAGCTAACGTCATCTCATCCATTGTGGCAAGGGAGTAGAAAAGCGCCCTTGCCTCCCTTTCTTTCCCTCCAGCAAGCACATATCATCCTCGTAGTTTTGTAAATTTTTCGTAAATAAAAGGGCGAGACTGCCGATAATAACTACAGAATTGACTTATTTCAGGAGGAAGTGATGGCTAATGATATCAGCCGGATTACCATGAATACGGTATCAAACGTAGCGGCGGCCTCTACGGCCAGTAAGTCTGCATCTAATACTGAGAGTAAGGCTGCATCGACGAGTGAGAGTAAAGCTGCGCCCGCTGGCAGTAGTGGTGCTCAACAAAAAATTGCCGCATTACAACATCAGATCAAACAGCTGACCAAAAAGCTAAAAGATCTGGGCACAGATGCCGCCAATGCGCAAAGTGAAGACGAGCGCAAACTCATCAAACAGCAGCAGCAGATGATTCAGGCACAAATCCAGGCGCTCTATGCCGAAATTGCCCGCATCCAAAAAGAAGAAGCGGAAAAGAAAGCGATGGAAGCTGCATCAAAAACAACATCACAACAAACTACAAATAAAGCCCAAAAAGGCGGCGTTGATATCTACGTCTAACTGCAATATCTGGCGTATCTCCCTCTTTCTTTTTCTCCCTTTCCTGACTGATACACTTTGTTACATGAGCTGTCAGGAAAGTGAGTATTTCATGTTTCATTGCCAACAATATCCCCTTCGAGAAAATGCTTAAATTGCCGATGCACAGGCATGTAGCCCAAGTCATTCGGGTACATCGGCATCTTTTCAGGAGGGAAAATGTCAAACACCATCAGCAGTATCAGCGTATCGACAACCACGGCAAGCAGCAGTAAAAGCAGTAGCAGCACTTCGGAGCAACAAGTTGCGCAGCTCACCAAGCAGCTCCAAACGCTAACCAAACAGGTCAGTAAGCTAGCCGAATCCGCTTCCAGCGCAGAAAGCGACGAAGAACGTCAGCAGATCCAGCAGCAGCAACAGACCATTCAGGCGCAGATCCAGATGTTACAGGCGCAGATTGCCCGTTTGCAGAGTGAAGGATCGGAACAGCAGTCTGATTCCTCTGCTTCGACTCAAAATGCTAAACAAGAAGGCGTTAACCGCCCGACAGAAGACAACCAGATTAATATCTACGTGTAGTCTGCGTCAGGGATGGGGTAGCCAGTTAACGTGAAAGGTCGCTTCAATGAAGCGACCTTTTTTCGTCAGAGGTTGTGCCAGGAAATGGATAATCAGGGGCGGGATCGCTTCAGTGGTGTGACCAACCCTTGCAGACCCTCTATCTTGATTGCCAGCGTAATCTGCATCAATTCCCCTAAGCGACCTTTAGGAAATTCATCCTTGCGGGAGAACCACAGCAGGTACTCTTCCGGTAAATCGATCAGCACTCGCCCTTTGTATTTACCAAACGGCATCTGCATCGTGGCAATATCTATCAGGTCTTCTTTTTCCATCCGTTTACGCCCCCAATAGTCGGATCATTTCCGCCTCATCGATCACTGGGATCCCCAATTCTTGCGCCTTCGCCAGTTTAGAACCCGCGGCTTCACCAGCAATCACCATATCGGTTTTCTTCGAAACGCTGCCGCTCACTTTTGCCCCTAACGCCGTTAACCGATCTTTGGCTTCGTCGCGGGACAGAATACTTAGCGATCCGGTCAATACCACCGTTTTCCCCGCAAATGGGCTGTCGATCTCTTCAGCATTGACGACCTGAACCTCAGGCCAGTGAATGTTGATGCCAGCGGGATCGGTCAATTCGCGGATCACGGTTTGGTTGTGCTCTTCCTCGAGGAAATGGCGCACGTGCGCGGCGACGACTTTACCGACATCCGGCACTTCCAACAGCGCGTCTTCATCGGCAGCAAAAAGCGCCTCTAGCGAACCAAAATGCGCAGCCAGATTAGCCGCCGTCGATTCACCAACGTCACGGATCCCCAACGCATAGAGGAAACGTGCCAGCGTGGTGCTTTTCGCCTTTTCCAGCGCATTGACCAGATTCGTCGCGGATTTCGGCCCCATACGATCCAGCCCCGTCATGATCCCAGCGCTCAGACGAAACAAATCGGCTGGCGTCTTGACGTACTCTTTTTCCACCAGTTGATCGATGATCTTATCGCCCATGCCTTCCACATCCAATGCGCGACGAGAAACAAAATGCTTCAGTGCCTCTTTGCGCTGGGCACCGCAGATCAAGCCACCGGTACAGCGCGTGACGGCCTCGCCCTCTACGCGTTCAACGTCAGATCCACATACGGGACAGGCAGCAGGGAAAACGATCGGGCGCACCGTTTCTGGCCGCTCAGATTCCACGATGCCGACGATCTGCGGGATCACATCCCCCGCTCGACGCACAATCACGCGATCGCCAATCTGCAAACCTAGCCGCTCAATTTCATCGGCATTATGCAGCGTGGCGTTGCTAACGATAACCCCAGCCACGGCGACGGGTTCCAAACGCGCAACTGGCGTAATCGCCCCTGTTCGCCCGACCTGAAACTCGACATCGCGCACCCAGGTCAGCTGTTCCTGCGCTGGGAATTTAAAGGCCACCGCCCAGCGAGGCGCACGGGCAACGAAGCCTAATCGCTCCTGGAGCTCCAAAGAGTCAACCTTGACAACCACGCCATCGATATCAAAGCCTAACGAGCTGCGGGTTTGCTCAACCTGACGATAAAAATCGAGCACCTCGGCTGGACCGGTACATAGCTTAATTCTGTCGCTCACCGGCAGTCCCCACGCCTTGAACTGCATCAGCCGCTCCCAGTGGCTGGCGGGCAGCTCACCACCTTCCAGCAGACCAACGCCATAGCAGAAGAAGGTCAGCGGACGCTTAGCCGTAATGCGCGGGTCAAGCTGGCGCAGCGATCCGGCGGCAGCGTTACGCGGATTGGCAAAAACTTTACTCCCCGTACGGCGAGCCTCTTCGTTCAGCTTTTCAAAACCACTGTGCTTCATAAACACTTCACCGCGTACTTCAACACGGCGCGGAATATTGTCCCCCTCAAGGCGCAGTGGGATCGCTGCAACGGTACGAATGTTACTGGTGATATTTTCCCCGGTCGTGCCATCCCCGCGCGTGGCCGCCTGAACCAGAACGCCATTTTCATACAACAGGCTGACGGCTAAACCATCCAGTTTCAGCTCGCAGCAGAATGTCAGATCGTCACCGTTCTTTAGCCTGTCGCCAATTCGCTTGCTGAAGGCCAGATAGCTCTCTTCATCAAAGACGTTATCCAGCGATAACATCGGCACTTCATGGCGTACCTGCTCAAATGCCGCCAGCGGTGCCGCACCCACGCGCTGCGTGGGAGAATCACTGGTCACCAGCTCGGGATGATCCGCCTCTAACGCTTTCAGTTCCTGCATGAGCTTGTCATATTCGATATCAGGAATTTCGGGCGCATCTTCAACGTGATATTTGTATTCGTGATGGCGTAAGACCCGGCGCAACTCCGCTACCCGCAGTGCGGCCGCATTCACTTCGGCTGGTTCTTTCTTCACTGGTTTCATACCTGTTTTATCTGACGTGTCGCCCTGACGGCGTCGTGATTGTTATGACTCTCGCCCGTGATGTACCAGAGCGAGAATCATTAGCTTGCGGCCTAACGGTGCCGAAATCTTTCGAGCACCGTTAGTTTTATTTCATTTAAGATTGAGACGTGTTGGCTTTAATCGTGTTGATGATGTTCGTCGTGGAACAGCCGTCCTCAAAGTTCAGGACTTTCACTTCACCGCCGTTGGCCCAGACTTCTTCACTACCGGCGATTTCATGTGGCTGGTAGTCTCCGCCTTTCACCAGAATATCCGGCAGAATGCTGGCAATCAGGCGCTGCGGCGTATCTTCTTCAAACGGCACGACCCAGTCGACGGCTTCCAGTGCACCCAGCACGATCATCCGCTGTGGCAGCGGGTTGACAGGTCGAGTCGGCCCTTTCAGACGCTTGGTTGAGGCATCACTGTTTACCGCAACGATTAACCGGTCGCCAAGTTTGCGGGCGTTTGCCAGGTAAGACACGTGTCCGGCGTGCAGAATATCGAAGCAGCCGTTGGTCATCACAATCTTTTCGCCACGCTGACGCGCCAGTTCAACGGCCTGTTTCAGCTGTTCTTCGGTCATGACACCAAATCCGGTGTCGGCACGGCCGCGGATAGCATTTTCCAATTCAATCGGCGTGACCGTGGACGTCCCCAGCTTGCCGACGACGACGCCTGCGGCGGCATTCGCCAGGAAGCAGGCCTCTTCCAGCGGGTTGCCTGCCGCCAGCGCAGCAGCCAACACACCGATTACGGTATCGCCCGCACCGGTCACGTCGTACACTTCCTGCGCCTGGGTCGGCAAATGCAGCGGTGCTTTGCCCGGCTGTAGCAGCGTCATCCCTTGCTCGGAACGGGTAATCAGCAACGCGGACAGATCGTAATCGGCTACCAGTTGCATACCGCGCTCAACCAGCTCGTCTTCCGTTTTGCAACGCCCTGCCACCGCTTCAAACTCAGACAGGTTTGGCGTCAGCAACGTCGCGCCACGGTAACGGGCAAAATCCGTGCCTTTCGGGTCGATCAGCACCGGAACACCTGCCGCTTTTGCCGTCTGAATCATGGTTTGCACATGCGCTAATGCGCCTTTTGCATAGTCAGAGAGCACCAGCGCGCCAATTTTTGGCAGCGCCAGTTGAATACGCTCGATGATCGGCTGAGGATCAATTCCTTCAAAACCCTCTTCGAAATCCAGTCGGATCAACTGCTGATTACGTGACAGCACGCGCAGCTTGGTGATCGTCGGGTGCGTAGGAACAGCGACAAAGTCACACTTCACATTCACTTCGCCAAGCTTGGCATTCAGTGCGCGAGCGGCATCATCAATGCCCGTTAACCCCACCAGACGCGATCCCGCGCCCAATGCTGCGATGTTCATTGCGACGTTCGCCGCGCCGCCTGGGCGCTCTTCGATCGTATCAACCTTGACCACAGGCACCGGTGCCTCTGGTGAAATTCGGCTGGTCGGCCCATACCAGTAACGATCCAGCATGACATCACCGACCACTAATACACCCGCTTGACGGAAATCAGGCAGCGTCACTTTCATCCTCTACTCCAGGCTTATTTCGCATAATGCGCGTAATAATATCATAGGCACGTATCATACACGCCACTGCTGCGCGGCTCTAAACCGCACGGCACATTTGACCATATAGATAGGAGGAACTTACGCTCCCACCAGCCACTTATTCCAACTCACCAGCACCTGCTCCCGCTCCGCAACAAACCGATCCTTGTTGACCCGACCGGACAGCTCCTGCAAGGCCAGATGGTGCAGTTCATTGCGCATGGTGACGTAGGCCAGCTTGAGCGCATTGGCTTCGCTCTCTTCCATTACGCCATATTGCGCCATCAGTTCCAGAATACGCACGTTGTCCGACCAACGGGTCAAACGCGGTTCCTGAGCGGCATAACGCAGCATCAGATATTGGGCAATGAATTCGATATCCGTAATGCCGCCCGCATCCGTTTTGATGTCAAAGAGTGCTTTATCTTTGTTCGCCAGGTGCTGACGCATTTTTTCCCGCATTTCGCGCACTTCGGTTCGCAGGGTCTCCGCGTCACGCTCGGCACACAGAATGCTGCGACGAATAGACTCAAATGTCTGCTGTACGCCGCTTTCGCCGTACACCATACGTGCGCGCACCAGCGCCTGATGCTCCCACGTCCATGCCTCATTACGCTGATACTCATCAAACGCTTCGACCGTACTCACCAGCATACCCGCCGCGCCCGATGGCCGCAGACGGGCATCCACTTCATACAAAATGCCTGATGATGTCCGGGTGCTAAACAGATGCATCACTCGCTGTGCGAGGCGCAGATAAAACTGACGACCATCAATACTGCGTTCGCCGTCCGTCATCACGTCCGATGGACAATCCAGCAAGAATACCAAATCCAGATCGGAGCTGTATCCCAGCTCCCAGCCGCCGAGTTTGCCGTAGGCAATAACGGCAAACCCACGGCCTTCACGATGCTGCAAATGGGACGGCTGGCCATAACGTGCCACCATCTGTCCCCACGCCTGCTGAACCACGGCCGCGATAATCGCTTCTGCTAAATACGTTAAGTGATCGCTCACTTTCATCACGGGCAGTACGCCACCGATATCCCCTGCGGCGATGCGTAGCTGCTGCGACTGCTTGAACTGGCGAACGGCTTCCAACTGCTGTTCTTCATCATCCTCAGGGACACGCATCAAATACTGACGTAGCTCATCGGCATACGCGCCCGGTGCCGTCGGCTGATACAGCGTTGACGCATCGAGCAATTCATCCAGCAGCAGGGGATAGCGTGCCAGTTGGCTGGCCACCATTGGCGACGCCGCGCACAGGCGAATCAGTTGGCCGAGCGCAGCGCGAGACTCCAGCAGCAGTTCGAGATAGGTGGTACGTGTGACAATCCCCAGCAGCAGCGGCGTCAGACGAGACAACACCGTATCCGCTTCCTGACGAGCGCAGACTTCCGCCAGCAAACACGGCATGAGCTGATCCAGCACGTCCCGCCCGCGCGGCCCTATCGTGCGTTTTGCCACATCGTGACGGAATTCCACAATCGTCCGCATCAGCTTTTCACGCACGCTTTCCGAGAGATGCGGCGTCAGCGGAGCCAATTCGCCGTCATCCAGCGTGTCCTGCCATAGACTGCTATAGCTGCTATGTTCAGGGATGTCATTATTGTCCGGCGCATCATCGCCAATCAGGTCGTCAAATACGTGACGCACCGCCTGCATATGCTGTTCCAGCATGGATTGCAGCGTGTCCCAGTTATCGAAACCCATTCCCCATGCCAGCCGCTGCTGATTCAGCTCATCACCCGGCAAGGTTTGCGTCTGCTCATCGGCAATCGCCTGCAACAGGTTTTCCAAACGACGCAGAAACAGGTAAGAGGTACTAAGATCGAGCACCTGCTGCGGCGTTAATAACCCCAGCGTTCCTACATGCTGGAGCGTAGGCAGCAGCGAGCGCCCCTGCAATCCTGGTTCACGCCCGCCACGAATCAGTTGGAAAACCTGCGTGATAAATTCGATTTCACGAATGCCACCCGCACCCAGCTTGATGTTATTGCGCAGATCCCGTCGACGCACTTCGCGGGCAATCATGCCCTTCATATTTCGCAGCGACTGGATCACGCTGAAATCGATATAGCGACGGAAGACAAAGGGCTTCAGCGTACTGCGCAGTTCCTGACTATAGTCATCGTCCATTCCCCCCATCAGGCGTGCTTTGACCATGGCATAGCGCTCCCAATCGCGGCCCTGCTCCTGATAATAATCTTCCATGGCCGCAAAGCTGAGCACCAGTGGGCCGCTGTCACCAAAGGGACGTAGCCGCATATCCACACGGTAAACAAAACCATCGACGGTCGGCTGATCCAGCACCTTAATGAGCCGCTGCCCCAGACGCGTGAAGAATTGCGCGTTATCCAGCTCGCGTCGTCCGCCTTGCGTATGACCATTTTCGGGATAGACGAAGATCAGGTCGATATCCGAAGAGAAGTTCAGTTCTCCCCCACCCAGTTTTCCCATGCCAAGAATCAGTAGAGGCTGAGCCACACCCTGCGCATTGCAAGGTGTGCCCCACTCGCGACAACAGGCCTGATATAGCCAGCTTCTGGCCGCCACGATCACCACCTCGGCCAGCTCACTCAACTGACGCAGCGTGTGTTCCGTCGTACTGGTTTGCAGCGCCTGCGACCACGCAATTCGCGTCAACATATGGCGACGGAACCGGCGCAACGTGGCCATCAACGTATTTTCATCGTTAACATCGGCCAGCGCGTTATCCAACCAGTCGGCGTAATGCTGCCACTCTTCGGGCTGCGGCGGTTGCTGATGAATCCCTTGCCACCAGTCAGGATGCAGTGCAAGCGCATCGCTGACAAAATCGCTCAATGCCAGAACAGCAGAGTCACTGTCGGTTATCGGTTCATCAGGTGCGGCTTCCCGCAAACGCGACAGCGCACGCTGAGATTGTTCCGTCAGAAGCACAGGTAAAGCGGGCAAAGGAAGTATCGACATGGGGGTTCCCTTGATGCGCCGCCTATCCTCACTGACAAGCGGCAGTTAACGGTTACTGTGATGGTCCGCCGCTATGTAGCCAGAACGGGGGCAAGGTCAACGCCTCTTTACGATAGGCTTCCAGATAGGCAGAAGGAGCCTGCCCGGCAGCGAGCCGCTCAATTTCCTGGAGTAATGCCCGCCAGTGTTCAATATAGGATTCCACCTGCTCCGCCGGATAAGCGCCGGATAAGAGAAGAAACGCGCAGATATTACGTTGCAGACGAGGGATTTGCTGTTCGTACTGCGCTTCCGTCAATTTAGAAGAAAAGGCGCTTTTCAGATCCGCCGTGCTACGGCTTAACATAATGTCGGCAAAGCGTTTGAACGATCCCTGTAGCTTAATGCGATCTTTATTATCCATATGGTCACGCCAGCCAGACTCGATCAGCCAGGAAGTCAGTACCAACTTACTTTGCAGGTAATCGACGCTGTAGCACACTTCCGCGCCGTCGGGGCTTTGTAGCCGTGCCTCCAGCGTGGCGAGTGCAGAGCGAAAAAGCGTGGTGACCTTGCGTAACACGACGCCTCCCACCAGCACCAGCATTTCGCGCATCATCGCACTGGCCTCTGGCAGGGCTTCACGGGCAGAGGCATTCCCTCTTACCCACAGTTCTTCGTGGTATTGCCAGTGACTCAACCCCAGTTCCAGCGCCGCGCGGATGGCTTGATCGATATTGGTTTTTGGATCCACAACCAGTCGATTGAGAGGCTGACACTCGCGAACCGGGTTACCTTTAGCCAAATGGTATCCGCGCGCCGCCTTACTCAGGCTGCCCTGCCGCATACCACCAAACTCCGCGATTTCCTTTGCCAGCTCCAGCAGATGGGTGGTCTGCCCGACCTTAAGCTCCATCTCCAGCTCGCACAGCGGTTCACTCAGATCTCCGGCACGAATTTCACCGCGATCTAAGGCAACCTCAATCACACTTTGATAGTAAGTAAACACCCACTTTTCACGCGTAAAATCCGTACTGAACAGTGGATTGAGCGACGATTGCAGCGCCTCAACATCGCAATCTTCCGGCAAGAATTCCTCCGGAAGCAGGCTGAGATCCAGCTCAGCTTTCTCCAGCTCAACGTTATATTCAGGATGTTGATGCAGCCCGCCAGTCACCTTGCCGGCCGTTTTCGCCGTCATTTCGTAGCGTTCATTTTCGCCACGAATACGCAGGCAGATGCCATTGCGACGTAGATAATTATCCGCCGTTTCATAATAGGTATTGCTCAGACGCTGGGCACGCATGTGCTCATACTGACTGTAATCACTCTCCCAGCCAGCCAGTTGCGTCAGCAGCGATTCAACGCTGTCGGGATGAACAATAAACTTCAGCTCAATTTCTTCACTCATAGCATTCACAACACCAAGACCACATTCATTATCCTGTCAGTAAATAACATTTTACTGCAGCTTACTACTCTTACCGCACACACTCTTTTTCACCTGCGAACAAGCGCGCATTTCTTATGCAAACCGGCCATCAGCGACACCGCTTTCCCCCGCTTAAACACGCCCCCCACCGCCTTCTAAGAACCTATTCCAGTAGGCATTATTGGTGTGAAATAGCCCTAATGGGGAGGTTCTAAGACTGTTCTCATTTCGGTTTATACATTGCCTCGTCAGACTTAAGCCTCTACTATCGGACCACCATTAACGCAACATGATGATCTTATGCAGAAATTAGGCTTACTCTGTTTTACTTTATTTTCTCTCACGCTGAGCTGGACCGCACAGGCGGAAGAAAAACGCTACATTTCCGATGAGTTATTGACGTATGTCCACAGCGGCCCTGGCAATCAATATCGTATCGTCGGCACACTGAATGCAGGTGCAGAGGTCACGTTACTCAGCGTTAATGAAAACGCGGGCTATGCGCAGATCCGTGATGACAAAAACCGCACCACCTGGATTCCTCTCGACCAGCTTAGCAATACGCCGAGCCTGCGCACGCGGGTACCGGAGCTGGAAAATCAGGTTAAAGACCTGACTGACAAACTGAATAATATCGATCAGACCTGGAACCAGCGCACCGCGGATATGCAGCAGAAAGTCGCTGCCAGCGATAGTGTGATCAATGGATTACGCCAGGAAAATCAGGATCTGAAAAATCAGCTTATCGTTGCGCAGAAGAAAGTCAGCGCGGCGAATGTCCAGCTTGATGATAAGCAACGCACCATCATTCTACAGTGGTTTATGTATGGCGGCGGCGTTGCTGGCATAGGCTTGCTGTTGGGTCTGCTGTTGCCGCACATCATCCCTCGCAAAAAGAAAAATGACCGCTGGATGAGCTAATCGGAACAATGTGCCTGCTTCTTGCAGGCATTTTTCTTTGCAGCCAACGCCGCGGCGCAAAGATGGTAGTATGTGATGAAGTATTGGTTATTGATTCAGGAGCCCGACGTTGAAGATCTACCTTGTCGGCGGCGCTGTTCGGGACAGCCTGCTGGGTTTACCCGTCATCGAGAAAGATTGGGTGGTGGTCGGCGCGACGCCGGAGAGCCTGCTTGCGCAGGGCTACCAGCAGGTTGGAAAGGATTTCCCCGTCTTCTTACACCCCGTTAGCCGCGATGAATACGCTCTCGCGCGTACCGAACGCAAATCTGGCAAAGGCTATACTGGTTTTGTCTGCCATGCCGCACCTGATGTCACGTTAGAGCAGGATTTGCTACGCCGCGATTTGACCATCAATGCGATTGCCCGCACCGAGCGAGGCGACCTTATCGATCCTTATCACGGCCATCGCGATCTTGAGAATCGCGTGCTGCGCCACGTCTCCAACGCATTCAGCGAAGATCCGTTACGGGTGCTGCGTGTCGCCCGTTTTGCCGCGCGTTTTGCTCATCTCGGCTTCCAGATTGCCGAAGAAACCATGGCGCTGATGCAAAAAATGGCGCATGAGGGCGAGCTGGCTTATCTGACGCCAGAGCGCGTCTGGAAAGAGACGGAAAAAGCGCTCGGCACCTCGTCGCCAGATGTCTATTTTCAGGTGCTTCGTGACTGCGGCGCGCTGGCCGTGCTGTTCCCTGAAATCGATAACCTGTACGGCGTGCCCGCCCCCGCCAAATGGCACCCGGAAATCGATACCGGCATTCATACCATGATGACGGTGGCGATGGCCGCTCGTCTCAGCCCTGAGATTGACGTCCGTTTTGCTACGCTGTGCCACGATTTAGGAAAAGGGCTGACGCCCCCCGAACTGTGGCCGCGTCATCACGGGCATGGCCCGGCGGGCGTCAAACTGGTTGAAGCACTGTGCCAGCGCCTGCGCGTACCTAACCCGATTCGCGATTTGGCAAAGCTGGTTGCGGAATATCATGATCTGGTTCATACCGTGCAGGTGCTGCAACCCAAAACCCTGCTGAAGTTATTTGATGCGATTGACGTCTGGCGTAAACCACAGCGTCTGGAGCAGTTAGCGCTCACGAGCGAAGCCGATGCCAGAGGCCGTGCCGGTTTTGAAGAGAACCCGTATCCACAAGGCGACTATCTGCGTGAAGCTTTCCGCGTCGCCAGTCAGGTCAGCAGTGCGGACGTCGTCGCCGATGGGTTTAAGGGCATTGACGTGCGTAACGAACTCGCACGTCGCCGCACTCATGCCCTGGCGGACTGGAAAGCACAGCAGCCAGATTCATCAGGCGCATCCTGAAACAAAGAGGCCACGCTAATGCGTGGCCTCTTTCTATAACGGTCTACCTAAAATCGACATTCTCAGTCTTACATAAACACCATGTAAACCACGCCCGCGACGATAAAACGGTAAATCGCGAACGGGACAAACGAGATGCGTTTGATGACTTTCAGGAAGGTTTTAATCGCAATCAGCGCCACGATAAAGGCCGTCACGAAACCAACGGCAAACATCGGCAGATCGGCCAGCGACAGGAAATGCCAGCTCTTATACAGATCCAGAACGGTCGCGCCCATCATCATGGGAACCGCCAGAATAAAAGAGAACTCAGAAGCCGCATAGCGGCTGACGCCCATCAGCATCCCGCCTGAAATGGTCGCTCCCGAACGTGAAAAGCCGGGCCACAGCGCCAGACATTGAAAACAGCCAATCATAAAAGCCTGACGATGCGTGATGTCATCCAACCCGACGGCACGCGGTTTTTTAGGTTTGAGCCATTCAGCCGCTAACAGCAAGAAACCACCGACAACCAACGCGTACATCACGTTCTGTGGATAAAATAGTGACTTGATCACATCATGGAAAATTAGCCCAAGCACCACAGCGGGAATCATTGCCAATAAGATGTGCGTTAATTTCAGTCGACCAGCCGTATGCCCCTCATGTGGAACTTCACCAAAGTGAATCCCTATCAGACCAAAGAGGCGGCGCCAGAACATCACAACAACGGCCAGAATCGAGCCAAGCTGGATGATAACTTCAAACGTCTTGGCTTTCTCATCAGCGAACCCTAACCAATGACCAACGATAATCATATGCCCCGTAGACGATACGGGCAAAAACTCGGTCAGTCCTTCGACCACGCCAAGAATAAATGCGATTAGCAATGAATGCAGGTCAGTCATCTAAAAATCCTTGCCTCTAATAAAAACGAAAATGCAGCGCACAAAAAAGCGGCCGCGTACTTCCGCGAGCCGCTATAACTGGCTTATAGACTATTTGGGTTACGGTTTAGTTGCACGTAAATCAGTATTTATTCTGTTAAATCAGATTTATCGCGTACCGCGTTCAATGATGACACCAACCTGACGTGCCTGCGCGACGGCACCTGGCTTGCTGAGCTTTATCCGCAGCCAGGGAATCGAGAAGCGCTGCATCAGCATGTGCGCGACTTCTTCAGCCACACGTTCCACCAGAGCAAAGCGCTGGTTTGCCACGTGGGCAATCACCGCCTCGCTGACATCGGCATAGCTCAGGCAGTCATTAACATCGTCACTGGCGGCTGCCTGACGGTTATCCCAGCCCATTTCGATATCGAACACCAGTTTCTGCTGGATGGTCTGTTCCCAATCGTAAACACCAATAGTTGTGATTACAGTAAGTTCTTCAATAAATACGATATCCATCACGCCATTCTCTGTTTTTGTCGCTGTCGGATACCACTTCCGACGGAATGTGCGTATTATCCACAGATGAGAAGAGTAAAACGACCCTTATTAAACGTCTCTCTATAAACTAAACGGAATAGCGTTATGAGTGTTACCGCGCTTGGTATGATGTTAATCGCGTATCTGTGTGGCTCTATTTCCAGTGCGATTTTGTTTTGCAGAATTGCTGGGCTACCCGACCCGCGCCAGCATGGTTCAGGGAACCCCGGAGCCACTAACGTATTGCGTATTGGCGGCAAAGCGGCCGCTGCAACCGTATTGGTGTTTGATGTTCTGAAAGGCATGCTGCCTGTCTGGGCCGCTTACGAGCTGGGCGTTCCCCCGCTGTATCTCGGGTTAACCGCTATCGCTGCCTGCCTCGGCCATATCTATCCCGTCTTTTTCCACTTTCGCGGTGGCAAAGGTGTGGCAACGGCGCTGGGTGCCATTGCCCCTATCGGCTGGGATTTGACGGGCCTGATGACCGGTACCTGGCTACTGACCGTACTGCTGAGCGGCTATTCCTCGCTTGGCGCGATTGTCAGCGCGCTCATCGCCCCGTTTTATGTCTGGTGGTTCAAGCCACAGTTTACCTTCCCCGTCGCGATGCTCTCTTGCCTGATACTGATGCGTCATCATGACAATATCCAACGCCTCTGGCGCGGACAGGAAAGTAAAATCTGGAATAAGCTACGCAAGAAGAAGCAGCCAGAAGACGAACAGACATCCTCCGAAGAATAAGACAAAAAAATTCCCGTTTTCACGGGAATTTTTTTATGAAGTATGACGGGGATATTAGAATCGGCCGATGGCGGCAAATTCCTGCGATTGCACCTTAAACTGAGACATACTTTCTGCCAGCAGGCGCGCCTGATCTTCCAGTGAGCGCGTGGCAGCGGCAGACTCTTCTACCAGAGACGCATTTTGCTGTGCGACTTCATCCATCTGCGATACCGCCAGATTCACCTGCCCAATACCATTGCTTTGCTCACGCGTGGCCGTTGAGATTTCACGCATCAGGGATGTCACGCGCGCCACGGCGTCAGAAACGTCATTCATCGTTTCCCCGGCCATTTTCGCCATCACGGTGCCTTCACTGACGCGACTTTGAGACTCTTCCATCAGCATTTTGATCTCTTTGGCCGATTGCGCACTGCGCTGCGCCAGACTGCGGACTTCACCCGCCACCACCGCAAATCCACGCCCCTGCTCACCCGCACGTGCGGCTTCAACTGCCGCATTCAGCGCCAGAATATTAGTCTGGAACGCGATGCCATCAATCACCGCCAGAATATCGCCAATGCGTGCGGAGCTGCTGGAGATCATCTGCATTTTCTCAATCATGCTCCCCACGGTTTCGCTGCCTTTATTCGCGATATCGGATACATTTTGCGCCAGCGTATGCGCTTGCTCTGCACTTTCCGCATTCAGCGTCACTGTCGCGGTCAACTGCTCCATACTGGCTGCGGTTTCTTCCAGCGAGGAGGCTGACTCTTCCGTACGCGCGGCTAAATGCGTATTGCCGGAAGACAGTTCGCGCGTGCCGACGTCAATCTGCATACCGGCATCACGGACGCGACCCACGGCGGTTGCCAGCGAATGCTGCATGGCCTTCATCGCCTGAATCAGGCGGCCAATCTCATTATTGCCGCCATCGGGAATGCGCTGGGTCAAATCACCACGAGCAATAAACTCCAGTTGACCGACCGTCTCTTCAAGCGGGGAAAGAATAGAACGCTTCAAGGCAATCCAGGCTGCCAACACCAGCAGCAGAACGGAGATACAGGCAATACCGATGATCATCAAACGGTTGAACGCGAAGCTTTCCGCTTCTGCAAGCATGTTTTCCCCGACCTCCAGACCGAAATCACGGAATTCGTTCGCGACCTTATCCATCTTAACGCTGAGCGGTGGTAACACGTCCTGCAACAGCATGTAATAGGCTGCGACATCGCCACGTTTCAGCGCATCAACCATCGGCTGAACGCCAAGATTCATGTATTGTTCGTAGTTGCTTTTAACCTCTGCGGCCATTTTGGCACCGCGCTCCGTTACGGTGCCGTAGGAAAGAAAGCGTGCCATTTCTTTGTGGGAAAGCGCCGTGTAGGCCTCTGCCCGCGCGACCGATGCATTCGCCAGATCGGTCAGCCCGCTTTCCATCTGACGAGCCGCCAACGCAGCCCCTGTTCTCGCACGCAGTGAAGCGGTATAGCTCCCCGCCAGCGCCGTGACTTCTTTGCCCTGAATCTTGTCGATTGTCGTCAGCGACGTGATTCCCTGATTGATTGAGGTGATGCCAATTCCACACACCAGCAATAACAGCAGTACCATCGTTCCTAACAAAGCAATCAAGCTCGTCTTGATTGTGATATTTCTTAACATTTTTGTTTCCCTGATATTACAAATGATAAATAAATGCGGAGAAATGCTCCGCATAACGTGATCCAGATCATCTTCCTATCGGTAACAAGCCTGCTTTCTTTAAAGAAACTTTAGTAACGAAAGTATTTTTACTTAAACGACTCGCGCAAGCGCATCACACCTTGCACACGCTAAAAATCAGGGACATTAAACGCTTTTTGGCTATAATGACGACCACGCTATTTCAGGTTTAAGAGAAGGAAACCGACATGAGTCTGAACAATGTCCCGGCGGGTAAAGATCTGCCGGAAGATATCTATGTAGTGATTGAAATTCCCGCGAACGCCGATCCGATCAAATATGAAATTGATAAAGATACCGGTGCGCTGTTTGTAGACCGTTTCATGTCTACGGCCATGTTCTACCCATGCAACTACGGCTACATCAATCACACGCTGTCTCTGGATGGCGACCCGGTTGACGTTCTGGTTCCGACCCCGTATCCGTTGCAGCCTGGCTCAGTGATCCGCTGCCGCCCTGTTGGCGTGCTGAAAATGACCGACGAAGCAGGCGAAGATGCCAAGCTGGTTGCCGTTCCACACAGCAAGCTGACCAAAGAATACGATCACATTAAAGACGTTAACGACCTGCCTGAACTGCTGCGTGCACAGATCGGCCACTTCTTTGAGCACTACAAAGATCTGGAAAAAGGCAAGTGGGTGAAAGTGGAAGGTTGGGATAACGCTGCTGCGGCGAAAGCCGAGATCGTTGCTTCCTTCGAGCGCGCGAAAAACAAATAAGCGCCACACGATATGCATGCATTAAAGCCCTTACGGGCTCAAGATATCGCATGATCAAAAACACCGCCTTGCGCGGTGTTTTTATTTATGGCGACCATGACTTGATTGGCGACTCGGCCTCAAGCCTCTTCATCTTCTTCGCTGCGCTTTAGCCAGTCGCCGCTGGCAATACGCGTCAGCCCTACAACAGGGTGCTTGTACAGATAGATCCAGGCACTGCCCAGAGGCGTACGAATCAGCTCACGTTGGTATTCGTGGCCGTCCCGCTTTAAGGCATCCAGTTCGGTCAAAATCGACGAACTAATGCGATAGACCTCGCAATGGATTTCTCCATTACCGGGTACCACTGCCGGATAATGGCCGAGATCGTACAGCTCGAAACCTGCGAGCTGACAGTCCCCTAACCATTGCGCATTTGTCATCCAATGACTGTTTCCCTGTTTGCGTCGTAAACTGCCGTAAACAATAATTCGCATCGCTAGAACTCAAACTGATAGAGCACATCTAATGCCTGGCTAATTCCAGACACCGCTTCCAAGTATAGTTTTGGCATCAGGCGATAACGTAACGTTAACGTTGCCAAAGAATCAAATATGCCAACACCATATTTCACTTGCAGACCCGGAAGGACGTAGCCGCTGACGACAACCTGAGAATTATCGCCAACACCCTGTGTATCCAGAGCTAAATTACTTACGCCAAAGGCCTCGCCGATTTTACCCACAACTTGACCACTTTGTGCAACCCCTAAACCGACTAACATTGAGGTCATTGCCGAGCTATCTGCTCCACCGCTGTCCAAACCCTGTCCACGCAGCAGATAAGAGAGCGCTTCCTGCTGTGACATCGCTGGATCGGAGAAGACTTCCAGCTTCGGTGTCGCGGCCATGCCGGTAACACGTACGCCAGCGGTAACGTCATCCGCCGTGTTGTCTGGGTTGCGAATGGCTTCGATATTCAGGATCGGCTGGTCTGGCGGGCCGGAGAACAGAATCAGCCCTTTGCGGACGATCAGATCCTGCCCGTAGGCTTTAAAGCGACCGGACGGAATGTCGATCTGGCCGTTCAGCCCTAATCCGCGCTCGTCCTGAACCATTTTCAGGTCACCCTGTAGGCGAGCCGCCAGCCCGAACGCATCCAGCCGCACATCATTCCCAACGCGGATCGTCAGGTTACTGTTAATCGGAATCGCGGCGCTGGCTTTCTTCAGCGGCTGGCGCTGGGCATCCAGCATGACTTCATCCGATGACACCGCCACCGCACTTTCCGGCATGTCTTTAACCACAATGCGCGCCCACGGAATACTGACCGACCCGTTTAACGCGAACAACTGCGGCGTGGCCTCGAAGACAATATCCGGTGAGACATCCAGTCGCGCCATCGGCGGAATCGTCACCCGCAGCTTCTGGCCTTTCGCCGCAATGCGCGCACGCCAGGCATCAGGCTGCGACCAGTCCGCATTCCCGCCAAGGTTCAACTGCCCGTTATCCGTTTTCAGGAAGCCTTGCAGCGTTGACGACATCCCACTGAAATTCACCGCCAGCCGCCCGTTGGTCAGATCGACCGGCATCCAGTTGCCGTCAATGTCCAACCGCTCCAGCACCATCTGGCCAAAGATCTGAGGACGCGCCGCATCCCCGGCCAGACGCAGGTTCGCATTCAGGATCCCCGCGGCTTTTTCTCCTTTACTCAACGCAGGGTTGAGCAGCGCCAGCGAAATATTGTTGATTGTGACGCTGCCGCCGAGGTTGCGTCGGCCCTGTGGATCGGTCACCTGAATATCACCGCTGAAGCGTCCGTTCTCGCGAATCGCCATCAGCCAGCCGAGCTGCGCCCGACCGCGATCGAGCCCGGCATTCAACGTAAAGGTATCGAAATCAATCGGCAGCGTGTTGCCCTGCATCTGCTGGCGAACGCTGACGCCGTTACCCACCAGCGACACTTTCGCCTGCGGTAAACCTTGCCCCGCCTGCCAGCTGATATCGGCACCGCCGGTGAACGTCCCGGCCAGCACCGTATCCGCCGTCAGGAACGGCTTTAACATCGCGAGATCGAAGCGGTTCAAGCGAATGCTCGCCTGTCCGCTCGGTCCGGCCTCAATCGCTTTTGGTACGCAGAGCTCTGCATTCGGATTCCGCCAGCAGTGCGTGCCGATAGTGATCTTCTGCTGCGCATTCAGGTAATCCAGCGCCATATCCTGCGTCAGACGCCATTCGCCTACCGGCGTGTCGAAGCGGGTATTGTTCAGCGTGCCGCGCCAGCGCTGTTCCTGACGATCAAAACTGCCCGAAAGTGCCAATTGCCCTGCGACCGGTTCACCCTGCATATTCAGGCGAAGCTGGTGCTGCTTTTCATTGCCGCTGGCATCCAGCGTCAACAGCGCAATATTCAGGCCGTCCTGCTTTAGCGCTTCAAGACGCACGGCCAGCTTGCCCTGAATCTGCTGTTCAGAGCGCACATCACCTTCCACCCTCACACTGCTAATCGTCATCGCCTGCCAGCGCAGGCCGGACGCTGTGATATCTGCCAGCATCTGTGGTTCACGCAGATTGCCACGGAGTTTGAGTGTGCCGATGGCACGCCCCGCTAGACCGGGCAACATGCCGTCCAAGGACGGCGCATTGATGTCGGCATCCAACTGCCACTTGTCGCTCAGGTCGCCTTTGACGTTCAGTTGGTTGCGGCCTAACGCCAGATTCAGCGCTGGGATTGTCCACTGGCCCGCCGCGTTACCGCGCAGTTCGCCTCTGGCCGTGAGCTTATTCGCTTTCACGTTGCCGTCCAGACGCAGTTCCGGCACCTGCAACTGCCAGCTACCGCCATAGACGCTGCCGCGTGTCGTTATCTTGCCGTCTATTTTCGCGGGCCATTCAGGCCACTGTTTCGCGGTATTAATCCCGTTCAGCAGCAGCTCGCTGCGCCAGCTGATCGCTTTGCTCCAGTCGATAAGCGCAGCCAGATCGGCATTCCCCTGCAGCGCCGCCAACCGCAGGCGGTTCAGCGTAAACTGCTGTTCGTTGCCTTTACCATCCAACAGCAGCGTCGCGGGAGGAATATCCGCCCCGCTCAGATCGCCGCGCAGCGACAGCGCATAATCGGTCGCTTTACCGTTAAAACGCAGCCTGACGTTACTGGCCTGATACTGCGTTGCGCCCGTCAGCGGCCAGCGCACGCGTTCGGTTTGCAGCGTCAACGCCAGCGGCAGCCCGGCTTCTGCCAATTTAGTTTGCATATCTAACTGGGCACGCTGCGGCCCCGAGAGGTTCAGCGCCACATTCAGCTGTTCGCGCAGGCCACCTTCAACCGTCAGTTTCAGCTTCTCGCCTTTGAGCGGATCGACGTTCAGCACGCCGTTCGCCGTCAGCGAGACCGGCCAGCTATCACTTAGCGTCGCTTCACCGCGCACATTCAGTCCGCCCTGCGGCGATTGGACGATCAGTTTGTCCAGACGCAAATGCTGTTGCTGGGTCGAAGCCTGTACGAACAGGTTATTAATCAAGATGTCCTGATCGCCCGTCAGCCGTAGCTGTTCACCGTGAATTTCGACAATATTCAGATCCAACGGCAGCGTGAACTGGGGTAAATCAGGTAATAGCGGTTTGGAGAACAATTCGCTCAGGCGTTCACCTAGCGGTTGTTCAGGCACGGCAGGCTTGTCAGAGGTGCTATCCGTTTTGGATGTCGATGCCGTCGGTATCGGTGTCGTGGTGGTGGCAGCCGCGACCCTATTATTTGCCGCCAGCGCGTTATCGATGTGAAGCGTTTGCGAGGTGCCTTGCTCCGCCGCATCGCGCACGTTCGCCGCCGTTTCTTTAATAACCGCGGCCATTTCCGCCGCCGTCACTTTGCCGTCTTCCAGCACGTCGACAGGGGTTTTCGGTAAGGCCACCAGCAGGGCGCTGATTTTGGTCGGCAGCAGCGTCAACGCGCGCCCTTCCCACTGCATGCCGGTGCGGAATTCACTGAGAGAAACCGCTGTGTCATCCACGGTAACCTGAACGTTGCTGAGCGTTAACTGACGCAGTGAAATCGGGAACGGTGCAGAGATTTCCGTGACTGGCGTTGAAGGCGGCGGTGGCTCTGCCGCCACAGGCAAGGCTTTGGTATCCACAACCACATCAATGCGGTTTGCCGAGAGGTCATTGATACACAGCTGACTTTTGCGCAGACACGCTAGCGCAAGCGACAGATGAAACTCCTCGCTCTTTACCGTCACGCCCGGCATTTGGTAGCTAACATTTTTTAGCGTCAAATCACGCCAGCCGCCGCTTACGCTGGCAATCTCCAGCCCCGGCACCATGCGTGCTGCGGTATTCAGCAACAGATGCAAGCCCGGCGTGGTTCCTACCAGTAATCCCAGCCCAACAACGAGCAGCAGTAAGAAGGCGACAAACCCAATGCCGACCCTTTTCCACCAGCGCCCTTTTCGTACTGGCGTCACCGGCGCGTTATCCTGCGCGGCGTTTTCTTCTGTAGCCAGATCCTGGGCTTTTTTTTCGTTTTTCTCATCCATCATAATTCAGGCCCCAGCGCGATATAGAACTGAACATCGTTCTTCTTCTCTGCATCGCCGATCGGCATAGCAACATCGAGTTTTACCGGACCAATCGGCGAGGCCCAGCGTACGCCGACGCCCGTGCCAGTCTTGAAATTACTGCGTTTGATGTCATTCACTGCTTCACCTGAATCAACAAAAACTGCGCCCCACCATTTTCCCGTCACGTTGTATTGGTATTCGAGCGAGCCGGTCGCCAGCTTGGACGCACCGGTCAGTTTGCCATCGCTGTCGCGCGGCGAAATAGATTTGTACTTATACCCACGGATGCTGCGATCGCCACCGGCGAAGAAACGCAGTGAAGGCGGGACGCGGGAGAAATTATTGGTTTCAATCCAGCCCAGATTACCGCGCGCGACAAAGCGGTGTTTATCCGCCAGCGTACGAATCCAGACGTTTTGCGCCTGAATCACGGCAAAGTCGATATCCGATCCCCAGGCGGTGTCGGAAATGTCGATAGAATAACGTTGCGTATCGCCCCATACCGGCATCAGCCCGCCGCGTTGGCGAGTTCGGTTAATGCTGACGCCCGGATAGATCAGCATCGTGGTATCCGTCACGCTTGCCTGCGTAAAGTGATCGAGGCTCCAGCGCAGGTTAATCGCCCGTTGCCAGCCGCTGGAGAGATCCCAGTAGCGCGCCACGTTCAGCGTGGTGCCATCGGATTTGGTATCGTTGAGATCTTCGCGTTTGAAACCGCCTTGCAGCAGGTAATACTGCTCAAGCGGGTTCTTCAGCAAGGGGATTTTGTAGCTAAAATCGAGTGATTGCTCTGGCGCGGACACGCTCAGGCTGCTTTCCAGACTGTGCCCGCGTGAATTCACCCAAGGCTTATTCCAGGTCGTTTTAAAGCGTGGGCCAACATCCGTGGCATAACCGACACCGGTCTCAATACGGTTACGGGTTCGTGGCGTCACCACGGCATCCAGCGGCAGTACCTTGGAGCTTCTCGAGCGCTCGAAATCAGGTGAGACCACGACAGAATTAAACCACCCCGTAGCAGAAAGACGGCGGTTTAACTCACCGAGGTCTTCACTGGTGTAAGCATCACCTTCATGAAACGGCACCAGATTTTGCAGATAGTCATCGCGGATTTGCGCGCCCTGAAAATGTACGGCACCAAAACGATAGCGTTCACCGCTGTCAAAGTCGATATCCCAAAACGCCTCTCTCTCTTCCCGCATCACGCCAAGCTGGCTTTGCTGGAAGCGGGCATCGAAATAGCCTTTGCGTAATGACAAACCGTTCAGCCCGCTTTTAAAGCTATCGAAATCACCGTGGTTCAACACCGAACCGATTTCGGGGCGATCGTCTTTAACCAGTTGTTGGTAGTCTTTATCGTCATGCGCACCGCCGCGCAGGGTGATGTTCACCCCGGCAATTTTTACCGGTTCACCGGGAGTCACGGTGGCAATCAATACGGGTCGTCCGCCATTAACGGCAGGCCGGAATTCGAAACCAATCTGTGGATCGTAGTAGCCGAGCGCGCGCAATCCCTGACGGATCGCTTCATCGACGCGTGAGCGGAAACGCCCATCGGCATTCACCTCATCGACCGCAATGGTCGATAAGCGTGCCCGTACATTCTTTTGTAACTGCCCTTCCAGCCCCATGACTTGCAGACGCACATTCGCTGCCTGGCTCTCTGGGGCCAGCATCAGCAACGCACACATCAGGCCAAGAACCCGGTATCGTGGCGCACCGCAGCCAGCAAAGCTATTTTTTTGTCCTGCTATGCCTTTTTGCCCGGTAACGCTTTTTTTTCCAATGAAACTTTTCGTTGAGATGAAAATAGCCACTGAGCTCCCTGATAAATCGGTCTGTCGCCTACAACCTATAGCATGGCTTTTATTACTTCGCCCGCCGCATTGACGGACGTCGCTGTACGCTTGCCTGACAATCCGCCACGCAGCGCCAAAATCTTCTATCAACTTTGCATGATATTAGTGATAAATACTAATTTTCCATCTTAAGAATAGATTTTCACCTGCAAACATCAATATGCGGCATTACGGATAAACATTACCTTAACATTAAACACCGTGAAGATATAAAGACAGCCCAAAGCTTCTTGGTTATGCTTTCCATGAAAGCGGGTTATTTACCCAGTCTAGCTGGAGTTAACAACGTGATGAATTCAATTGATAAAACGCAGCGGATTACGCAATCCGATGCTTTACCGGGGCGTTCCACCCCTATGCCCGTCGCCAGGCTGCATGTCGTGCATGAACATTCCATGACGCATGTGCCAGACTCAATGTCCGTGGCGATTTTCGCGATGGGCTGCTTCTGGGGCGCGGAGCGTTTGTTCTGGCAACAGCCGGGGATCTACAGCACGGCAGCGGGTTACATTGGCGGTTACACGCCCAACCCGACCTACCGTGAAGTGTGCAGCGGGCAAACCGATCATGCCGAAGCGGTACGTGTCGTTTTCGATCCTGCGGTGATCGACTACGAGCAACTGCTACAGCTGTTCTGGGAAAATCACGACCCCGCGCAGGGCATGCGTCAGGGCGGCGATATCGGCAGTCAATACCGTTCCGCGATCTATACGCTCACACCCGAGCAGGAACAGGCCGCACAGGAAAGCCTTCAACGCTTTCAGCAGGCGATGAGGAAAAACGGTGACGGCCGCGCCATCAGCACAGAAATCGAGCCTGCGGGTCCGTTCTATTATGCGGAAGACGAGCACCAGCAATACCTATACAAGAACCCGAACGGCTACTGTGGATTAGGCGGTATCGGCGTCTGTCTTCCGCCTCAGCGTTGACCGCTGGCGGTAATTTCACCGCTCCTGCTATAATGCGCCCGAACCGGGCAGCGTGTTGCCCGGTTATATACCTCCAATTATTGCTATTAATTTACTCACCTTTCTGAGGATCGCTGCGTCAATCTCAGTGCATGCGAAAACTTTAAAAATGATGTTAAACAGTCTATTACTGATTCTTTTTCTTATTGCCATCAGTGCGTTTTTCTCGATTTCCGAGATCTCTCTGGCGGCGTCCCGTAAAATTAAACTCAAACTGATGGCCGATGAGGGAAACCTCAACGCCGATCTGGTGCTCAAGTTTCAGGAAACACCGGGCATCTTCTTTACCGTAATTCAAATTGGCGTCAACGCCGTCGCGATTCTGGCCGGTATCATCGGCGATGCGGCATTTTCCCCGACGTTTTCCATACTGTTTGAACGCTTCATGTCACCCGAAGCCGCAGATAAAATCAGCTTCATCTGCTCATTCGTACTCGTCACCAGTCTGTTTATCCTGTTTGGCGATCTCACCCCGAAACGCATTGGTATGATTGCGCCGGAAACCGTCGCGGTCCGCATAATCAACCCCATGCGCTTCTGCCTGTTCCTCTTCCGTCCGCTGGTTTGGATCTTTAACGGCCTGGCTAATGTCATTTTCCGCCTGCTCAAGCTGCCGATGGTGCGTAAAGATGACATCACGTCCGATGATATTTATGCCGTGGTGGAAGCCGGTGCGCTGGCTGGCGTACTGCGTAAGCAGGAACATGAGCTGATCGAGAACGTGTTTGAGCTGGAATCCCGTACCGTACCGTCGTCAATGACCTCACGCGAAAGCGTGGTCTATTTCGATCTGCGCGAGCAGGAAGACAGCATTAAGGAAAAGATCGCCCAGCAGCCGCATTCCAAGTTTCTGGTTTGCGATGGCACGATCGATCAGATCGTCGGCTACGTGGATTCCAAAGACCTGCTGATTCGGGTACTGGGAAACCAGAGTCTGACGCTGAGTAGCGGCGTGCAGATTCGTCCGGCGCTGATCGTACCGGATACGCTGACGCTGTCCGAAGCGTTAGAAAGCTTTAAAACCGCGGGCGAAGACTTTGCGGTCATCCTGAACGAATATGCGCTGATCGTCGGCATCATCACGCTTAATGACGTGATGACCACGCTGATGGGCGATCTCGTCGGTCAGGGAATGGAAGAACAGATTGTCGCGCGCGATGAGAATTCCTGGCTGGTTGAAGGTGGTACGCCAATAGAAGACGTGATGCGTGCGCTGAATATTGATGATTTCCCGCATTCCGGCAACTACGAAACCATTGGCGGCTTCATGATGTATACGCTGCGGAAAATCCCGAAACGTACCGATGCGGTGCGCTTCTCAGGCTATAAGTTTGAAGTGGTAGATATCGACAGCTACAAGATCGATCAGCTGTTGGTGACACGTCTGGAAGACCGCCCGATTGTCTCATCCAGCGTGAAGATTGATAGCGACGATTAACCGCCAGAAGACATGCCCAACCAATCGGGCTTCATCACAAACCAGAACGGCCCGCTACGGGCCGTTTCTTTATCACTTATCCCATCTCGGCCTGAAGCCGGATGACCTGGCGATTCACTTCGGACATCACCAGAAGATGCTGCTTATCCTGTTTCTTTGGCAGTAGAATTTTGCCGTAGTCGAACTCAAAAGCACCAACCCCTTTTATGTACAGCCGCCCACGAAACAGGGTTTTCACATACTTGGCGACTTTCAAAGGATTGTAACGTTCGAAGATCCTCATCGTTTTACTCTCCCGTTTTATTTTTTTACGCTCTCCCTTTCACCAACATGGCTGAGGTTCTGGAGCGCTAATGAGATAACGGATACTGCTAATTAGTACTGTAAAACGGCATTTAGTTCCCCACTATTCAGTATTCTTAACTGCTTTTACAGATTTTTACAGAGTAGTGTTTAAGGAAACCCCTATTCATCAGTATAAACCTTCAAAAATAAGGGTTTTGTGCACTCGGACACAAACCGTTTCATCGTGGAGCAGGACAGACCAGTTCCCTGAATCTACGCTTATTCCATAGCCTGATATTTCCCCTCATTGCCATCGCATCGGGCCACCCACACTGAAGGACATACCATGATAAAAATACGCCACCTGCTCCTCGCGCTCTCTATCACGCCTCTGCTGGGGCTCCCAGCCTTAGCCCATACGCTGGTACTCAACCAATTGGTTCCCCCCGTCGGCGTCGCAGACAGAGGAGAACTTCAGTACCTTAATAATCAGTTTAGTTATAAAAACTGGAACAGTGCGCAATTGCCCGGAAAAGTACGTGTGATACAACATATCGCTGGCCGCACCTCTGCCAAAGAGATGAACGATCCACTCATCTCCGCACTGAAGGCCGCTAACCTACCGCATGATTATTACCAAACGACGACAATCGTGAATACCGACGATGCCATCATCGGCACTAGTATGTTTGTGCGCAGTAGTCTTGAGGACAACAAGAAAGCTTTCCCGTGGTCGCAATTCATTGTCGACAGTAACGGCAACGTGCGGAAGACCTGGCAGCTACAACCACAAAGCTCAGCTATCGCGGTGTTGGATAAACAGGGGAAAGTCCGTTTCGTGAAGGATGGCGCATTGAGCGGACAAGAAGTGCAGCAGGTGATGTCCCTGCTGCGCCAGTTGCTGGAAGAGAAATAACGCCCCGCCTCTAGCTGATTAAAATAAAGAGACGCGAAAACCGGGGTTGAGGAAAGATTCACGCGGCGTGTAGGACAGCGGACGCCCTTGCCAATCATGAATCTGCGCCCCGGCAGCCACCGCCACCGCATGGCCCGCCGCCGTATCCCAAATGTTGGTCGGCCCGAAGCGCGGGTAAAGCTGCGCTTCACCTTCCGCCACCAGACAAAATTTTAGCGATGACCCAATCGCCACCGTCTGGTGCTCACCCAATTGGCTAAGATAATCTTTCAGTTCACTATCAGCATGGGAGCGGCTAACCACCACCAGCGGCGGATGCGCCTGCTTCACCGTAATTTGCCGACGCTGGCCGTTCTCTTCTTTCCAGGCTTTGCCTTCCGCCGCAGAATACATCACGCCCGTGACCGGCACATACACCACGCCCAGCACGGCCTGACCGTTCTCGATCAGCGCAATATTCACCGTAAACTCGCCATTGCGGCTAAGGAACTCTTTGGTGCCGTCCAGCGGATCGACCAGCCAATAGCGCTGCCAGTGCCGACGGATTTCCCACTCTGGCGGATCTTCCTCTGACAGCAAAGGAATGTCAGGATACGCCGCAGTCAGCCCGTCCTTAATAACGCGATGCGCCGCAAGGTCGGCAGCCGTCACCGGTGAATCATCTTTCTTGTGCGCAACATCGACAGGATGTTGCCCTTCGTAAACCTGCATAATCGCAGCACCAGCATCGCGAGCCAGTTGGCAAACAGTTTCTAACATGATCGACCTCGTCGTTATCGGTTACACGTAACGCAGACTTCATCTCTATCATTCATTATACATCTGTGAGGCAATCTACGATTATTGCCATTATTGATGTCATCCTCAGCATTTAGAGACGATAATCACTTTAACTTCATCATGATATGAAAGACACCCCCGATCGCCTCACGCGTCGACAATTACCTCACAAGGAGTTACGCAATGAAGCATTCACTGGCACTCAGCCTGCTTGCTACGCTGGTCGCCACGACCGTTCATGCCGCTACTGTTGATCTACGGGTATTGGAAACCACCGATCTGCACAGCAATATGATGGACTTCGATTACTACAAGGATACGCCAACCGACAAATTTGGTCTGGTGCGCACCGCCAGCCTGATTCACGCCGCGCGCGAGCAGGCCACCAACAGCGTGCTGGTGGATAATGGCGATTTGATCCAGGGCAGCCCGTTAGGCGATTACATGGCCGCGAAGGGGCTGAAAGCGGGCGACGTGCACCCGGTTTATCAGGCGATGAACACGCTGGACTATTCCGTCGGCAATATCGGTAACCACGAATTCAACTATGGCCTGGACTACCTGCACAAGGCGCTGTCCGGCGCGAAATTCCCTTATGTGAACGCCAACGTGCTAGATGCCAAAACGGGTAAACCGCTGTTTACACCTTTCCACATTGAAAACAAGTCGGTTACGGATCGCGACGGCAAAAAGCATACATTGCGTATCGGCTATATTGGCTTCGTCCCGCCGCAGGTCATGGTGTGGGATAAAGCCAATCTGACAGGAAAAGTCACCGTAGAAGACATCACGGAGAGTGCCAAAAAGTGGGTGCCAGAGATGCGTAAGCAAGGTGCCGATCTGGTGATTGTGATCCCTCACTCCGGCCTTTCTGCCGAGCCGTATAAAGCGATGGCGGAAAACTCTGTTTACTACCTCAGCCAAATTCCCGGTGTCGACGCGATCATGTTCGGCCATGCTCATGCGGTTTTCCCCAGCAATGACTTTGCGAACATCAAGGGCGCTGACATCAAACAGGGAACACTCAACGGCGTGCCTGCTGTGATGCCGGGGCAATGGGGTGACCACCTCGGCGTCGTCGATTTCACGCTGAATAACGACAGCGGCACATGGAAGGTAGAACAGGCGAAAGCGGAAGCCAGACCGATCTATGACAAAACGCAGAAGAAATCACTGGCGGCAGAAGACGACAAGCTGGTGAAAGTGCTGTCCGATGCGCACCAGAATACGCGCGAATTTGTCAGCAAGCCGATTGGTAAATCCGCAGACAACATGTATAGCTACCTGTCGCTGATTCAGGACGATCCTACGGTGCAGATCGTCAACAATGCTCAGCGCGCCTATGTGGAGCACTTTATTCAGGGCGATCCCGATCTGGCCGATCTGCCCGTGCTTTCCGCCGCCGCGCCGTTTAAAGCCGGTGGACGTAAAAACGATCCTGCCAGCTATGTCGAAGTGGAAAAAGGCCAGCTCACCTTCCGTAACGCAGCCGATCTGTATCTCTACCCGAATACGCTGGTGGTGGTGAAAGTTAACGGGCAGCAGGTACAGGAGTGGCTGGAATGCTCTGCGGGTCAGTTCAAACAGATCGATCCAAGCAAGCGTGAACCGCAATCCCTGCTCAATTGGGACGGCTTCCGTACCTATAACTTCGACGTGATCGATGGCGTCAATTATCAGATTGATGTGACGCAGCCTGCCCGCTATGACAGCGAGTGCGCGTTAATTAACGATAAATCGCATCGTATCAAAGGGCTGACGTTTAATGGCAAACCGATCGATCCCAAAGCGACCTTCCTGATCGCCACCAATAACTATCGCGCCTACGGTGAGAAATTTGCCGGTACGGGTGAGAAGTATGTGGCCTTCGCCTCGCCGGATGAAAACCGCTCCGTTCTGGCGGCCTACATCAGCGCGGAAACGCAAAAGTCGGGAGAAGTGAAGCCGCAGGCGGATAACAACTGGCGTCTGGCACCTATCGTCAGCGAGACGCCGCTGGATATCCGTTTTGAGACGTCACCGTCTGAAAAAGCCACGGCGTTTATCAAAGAGAAAGCACAGTACCCGATGACGTCCGTCGGCAATGACGAAACGGGCTTTGCGGTTTATCGCCTTGACCTGCAACACGCTAAATAAAGACTGACAGCGATGTCATCCACAGGCTCCTGCTTCGGTGGGAGCCTGAACGGAAGTTTTACAGCGGCTCAACCGCGTTATTTGCTGACGCATCAAACTTCTTTTGGGATAACAGTACGTTATCCATATTCTGTTCCGCCCAATAGGTAAGCTCGGCAATCGGCTTTGCCAGCGTTTTTCCCATTACGGTTGAGGCGTATTCCACTGTCACCGGAATGGTTGGAAAAACCGTTCGTTCGACAAAACCGTCACGTACCAGATTCTTCAGCGTTTGCGACAGGACCTTTTGTGAAATCCCTTCCACATCGCGTTTTAACTGATTAAAGCGCATCGGTCGTTCAACCAGAATATTCAGAATCAGCAACGTCCATTTATCCCCCACGCGATCCAAAATCATGCGGGTCGGGCAGTTTTTCGCATAAACATCATAGCGTTTGCTCATTATCGCGTTTCCATCTGGTTACCTTGAAGATACCAACTCACTTAAAAGTGCTGTCTTAACAGAACCACGAGGCTCCGATATAGTCCTCACATTATAAAGTTAGTATCTATTAGAAAGCACGTATCACTCGCAGGCTAGATGACAAAGCCACGGCGTATCGTTGATAAACACAGAGAAATGAGGATAAGTTATGTCAAAAGCAGTCGTTATTTATCATTCAGGCTACGGCCACACCCAGCGTTTGGCTACTGCCGTTGCCGAAGGCGCTAACGCCGAGCTGATTGCCATCGATGCGGAAGGAAATATCAGCGATGCCGAGTGGGAGCAACTCGCCGCTGCTGACGCCATTATTTTCGGTACACCGACCTACATGGGTGGCCCGACCTGGCAGTTCAAGAAATTTGCGGATGCCAGCTCTAAAGCCTGGTTCTCCCGCAGCTGGAGCAACAAAGTGTTTGGCGGCTTTACTAACAGCGCCAGCCTGAACGGCGACAAGCAGGTCACACTGATTTATCTGCAAACGCTGGCTTCACAGCACGGCGGAATTTGGGTCAGCCTGAATCAACTGCCTTCCAATGCCAAAGCGGCAAAACGCGATGATTTGAATAACCTCGGTGGTTCTGTCGGTCTGCTGGCACAGACGCCGTCTGACGCCAGCGTAGATGAAGTGGTCGCGGGCGATCTGGCGACCGGTAAGCTGTACGGTCAGCGCATTGCTGACATCGCCGCAAAACTGGCTAACTAGTTCAGCAACACCGTCTAAGTATCATTATCCAATGCACAAGCGCCGCCCTTTCGCGGCGCTTTTTTTATCTGCTAGTCGCGAAACGATCCCCGCCCATTGCGATAGTGCCCCTTCCCCCGCTCATGCCCGCGTCTGTCCCAATCACCGCGACGCGGCCCGCGATCGTCAACGTAGCGAGGGGGATCAAAACGGCGCTTATCATAATCGCGCCTGTCACGCTGACTCTCACGCCACCAGCGGGCATCGCGCCAGCGCCAGCCATCCCAATAGTAACCGTGCTGATTACGTTCACCACGGTGGTAACCCCGGTGCTCCTGCCACCAGCGCTCGCTGCGCCAGTCATAGCCATCCCAGTAATTACCTTGTCTGTCACGCTCGCCGATATTCAACGTGACACCGGGCATCAGATCGATGCTGGCCCCCTTAGCCTCTGGCGCTGGCATGACCGCAAACATTCCTACAAACAGGGCACTGATGACGAGTGGCTTAAACATAGGGTAACTCCTTGCTCACCGCGACTGCGGCCTGACAGAGATATACGGGGAATTTCCCTACGCCACTATCAGATAAATACTTATTTTCCTAATTTTACCATTCTTAACGTTTCGCTAATGCCCATGCACGCTACTCATCAGCGCCCTATTAATTCATTAATAAATTTAATACTAAAAATCCACTCAGGTACCAATAAATGCCGAATTAAAGATTAACCATAGGGAATAAATATTAGAAATATTCACCTTAGCGCCAATACTTACTTTCAGAATATCCATCATTCATAGAGGAAGCAGCGATGAGCGAAAACTATACGGTGGGCGATTATTTACTGGATCGTCTGACACAAATTGGTATTCAGCATCTCTTCGGCGTGCCGGGCGATTACAACCTGCATTTTCTCGATCATGTTATCAGGCACCCGGAGATCGCCTGGGTGGGCTGCGCGAACGAGTTAAACGCCGCTTACGCCGCCGATGGCTATGCGCGATGCCGTCCGGCGGCGGCCCTGCTTACCACGTTCGGTGTCGGCGAGCTCAGTGCGATTAACGGTATTGCAGGCAGCTATGCGGAATGCCTGCCCGTCATTCACATTGCCGCTGCGCCTAGTCTCGCGTCACAACACAACGGTGAACTACTCCATCACACATTAGGCGACGGCGACTTTAGCCACTTTTCCCGTATGGCGGCAGAAGTCACCGTTGCCCAAGCCAGCCTCACCGTCGAGAACGCCACCACAGAGATCGACAGGGTCATTGGAGAAGCGCTTGCTCAACACAAGCCGGTATACCTGTTTCTGCCTTTGGACGTGGCTGCCGCACCGGCTGGAACACGGCCGTATTCGCTCGTTATCCCTGAACCATTACGCTCTGATGAGTCACTGCAAGCCTTTGTTACCGCCGCCACCGAGATGCTGAGCGAGGCAAAATCGGTCTCATTGCTGGCTGACTTTCTGGCTCAGCGCGTTGGCGTTGCAGAGCAGATCCAACGCTGGCTCGATAAAACGCCGCTCCCCCACGCCACCTTACTGATGGGGAAAGGCACGCTAAACGAACAGCATCGCAGCTTTACCGGCACCTACGCGGGTGGCGGCAGTCACGAAACGATCCGGGCACACATCGAAGACGCGGATGTCATCATCAGCATTGGCGTACGCTACACCGATACGATTACCACTGGCTTCAGCCACCAGATTCCCAGCGAAAAAAACATCGATATCCAGCCCACGCTGGCGCGTGTTGGCAGTCAGGTTTTCCCCGCTATTCCAATGTCAGATGCTATCGCCGCGCTGGAAAAAATCACTGCGATACTCGCGCCCCGCTGGGATCACCGCACCATTACGCCGCCAGCCTTACCGCCATCAGAGCACACAGACACGCTCAATCAGCGGGAGTTGTGGCAACAGATGCAGCGTTTCCTTCGTTCCGGCGATATTCTCGTGACCGACCAGGGCACCTCCTGCTTTGGCGCCGCGGCGCTCCGGTTGCCGAGCCACTGCCACTTCATCGTCCAGCCGCTGTGGGGATCGATAGGCTATTCTTTGCCAGCCGCATTCGGCGCACAAATAGCTGAGCCGGAACGGCGCGTGGTGCTGTTGATCGGCGACGGATCGCTGCAGCTCACCGTACAGGAGCTTGGCTCTATCATTCGGGATCGCTTGAACATAGTCATTGTGGTACTGAATAACGAAGGCTATACAGTCGAACGCGCCATTCACGGCCCTGAACAGCGCTACAACGATATCGCGGCCTGGAACTGGACGCAGCTTCCCGCCGCGCTGGGCGCAGATGAAAATGAGATACTCTGTGAACAGGTCTGCTCACCCGTTGCACTCGCGCAGGTGCTTGAGCAGGTGAACGCCACGTCTCGCTTCTCGCTCATTGAGGTGGTATTGCCGAGAATGGATATTCCCGCGCTCTTACACACCATCACGCAGTCGCTTGAGACCCGTAATACCGTGCAGTAGAACGGCATACTTTTTACCGCCTACCTCGTAAGCGGTATATTCAACGATTAAAGATGCATTTAAAATGCAATTTATAAACTGCATTCGTTGAGAGGCATCATCATGGCATACCGCGATCAATCCCTGGGTGAGTTGGCTATCGCTATTCCGCGCGCGACCAAACTCTTTCGTGAACTCAATCTGGACTTCTGCTGCGGCGGAAAGCAAACGCTCAGCCGCGCGGCGGGCAAAAAAGATCTCAATATCGACGAGCTGGAAGCACAGCTAGAAAAACTGGCCGCGCAGCCTTCTGACGCACGCGACTGGCGTGAAGCACCGCTGGCCGACATTATCGCTTACATCATCCCTCGCTTTCACGATCGCCACCGCGAACAGCTGCCAGAACTGATTCTGATGGCAGAAAAAGTCGAGCGCGTGCATCACGATAAAGCCGATTGCCCACACGGTCTCGCAAACCAACTGACCGCCATCTATAACGAGCTGTCTCAGCATATGATGAAAGAAGAACGCATCCTCTTCCCAATGATCAGTCAGGGAATGGGCGCGAATGCTGCCGCACCGATTTCAGTGATGGAGCATGAGCACGATGACGCTGGACGTGATGTGGAAGTGGTCAAAGAACTGACCAACGGTGTCGTACCACCGGAAGGTGCCTGCAACACCTGGCGTGCGCTGTACTCCGGTATCAACGAATTCATTACCGACCTGATGGAACACATCCATCTGGAAAACAATTTGCTGTTCCCACGCGCGCTGCGCGGCGAGTAATGTCGTTTCAATAAAAAAAGAAAGTCAGTAGAAACAAGAAAGGCGCTCATTGAGCGCCTTTCTTTTGGCTGGAGATTACAGAATTTCCAGCAGTTCCACTTCAAAAATCAGCGCGCTGAACGGCGGAATGGAAGCGCCCGCGCCACGTTCGCCATACGCCAGATTGTGCGGAATATAGAGTTCCCACTTGGAACCAACTGGCATCAGCGTCAACGCTTCAATCCAGCCTGGAATCACGCCGCTTACTGGGAATTCAGCAGGTTGACCACGCTGGACGGAGCTGTCGAACACGCTGCCGTCAATCAGACGACCGGTGTAATGCACACGTACGCGATCCTGACGAGCCGGGATTGAACCTTCACCCTGCGTCAACACGCGGAATTGCAGACCCGATTCCGTGCTGTTCACGCCTTCTTTCTGCGCGTTTTCGGCCAGGAACTGCTGACCCTCTACCGCCAGCACCTGTTGGCGATCGCGACGTACCGCATCAGCACGCTCGTGAATTTCACGCAGCGCACGATGAACCACATCCACAGGCACCGCAGGCGCATTACCTTCCAGCGCGTCACGTAAACCAGCAAGCAGAGCTTCTGGGATCAGGCCTTCAAGACCTGATTCCTGTAACTGTTGACCAACCTGTAAGCCGATGCCGTAACTTGCCTGCGCTTCGACGCTATCAAAAGAAGGAGTTGTCATGGATGTTCCTTTTAATCTGTAAAAAACTGAAAGCGCAGCATAACAGCGACGGGGATTGGGGTAAAATCCTGTGTGCAGGTAATCACGTTAACCGCACGCCAGCCAAGCCATTCCGGGAAGCTGGCCTATACTGGTAGTTCTGAAGTTTCTATCGCACGGGTTGCCTTAATCATCAACGCGTTAACTGGTCAGCCCATACGGATTATCGGTATACTGGATTGCGTTATTATCCTGATACCGTTTTTATGCCGACGCAGTTTGGCTACAGGTATAGCTTAGTAACTGGCATAGCGTTGTTAATGACATCATTTTTATACTGATTGTTTTTATACTGAACTGTAGTAAGAGAGGTCACCATGGGCAGAATTGCGCCCAGGAAGCGGAAAACCACCTGGGATTATCAAACGCTAGTACGCTTCTGCCAGCGAATCATCCAGCGGCAGCCCTCACATGCTGTAGCCGTAGAGAACGACGGGGAACGCGAAGAGCAGGAACAGCTGCCCTCTCCTTCCCTGCGCGAGCGTCTTGGTGCCATGCTACAGAAAGTCTGGCATCTGCCCGACGGTTATCACTGGATGGAACCGTTGCCGTTCTTCCATCGCCGCGGGATTTTAATCGCTATCGCACTGCTGCTCGTCGTGCTGCTCTGGCCTTACAGCGCCCAACACCCGCAGCCAGCCCGTACCACGCCCGTGCCTCTTACTCAGGCAGATAATCAGGCTGCGATGCAGGCCGTGATTATTGAAAACCAGCCTTCCATACCCCAGCAGCAGCCTGCGGCTACCGAGCCTCCGGCTACGTCATCAGCACCGTGGCGACAGTATGAAATTGCCTCGGGGCAAACGCTGGCCCAGCTCTTTCGGGATAACAATCTGCCCGTCAGCGATGTGTTCGCAATGGCTCAGGTGGAAGGCCGTGATAAGCCACTCAGCAATTTACGCGCAGGTCAGGCAGTTAAATTACAGCTGAATGCACAAGGTATGGTTGCCGAGCTGGAGATCGAAACCACGGCGAACCAGACGATTCGGTTCACCCGCGGTGCGGACGGGGCTTTTACTCGCACTCGCTAGCGAGCCAGCCGTTCCAATAGAAAATCGCGCAGGACAATAGCATGGTTGTGCTGCGCGTCTTTGCTGCCATAAAGCAGCGTGATTGCCTGCTTCTCTTCAAGTAACGCCAACAGCCTGCCGCACGCCGAGCCCTGCGCTAACTCATTACGATAATAATCCACAAATTCCGCCCAGCGTTCAGGTTCGGCGTGAAACCATTTCCGCAACTCGCTGCTCGGCGCGATGTCTTTAAACCACTCAACGCCCTCCAGACGCGCTTTGCTGATGCCACGCGGCCACAGGCGGTCAATCAGAAAAGTATGGGGAGAGAAAGGGGCGTGCGCGTCATAAACACGGGTGAGATGAATCAAGTCAGACATGCGGCCTCCGGCCTGCTTTTTAGGTATAGGTAATGATAGGCCATTTCCCGATCCCTAAAATGCAAAACGCTGGCACAAGGCCAGCGTTTCACATGTTAACTAAAGAGTTAATTCAACGATAAACGTGAATTACGCTTCAGCAACAACAACAACATTCAGTTCAGCAAAGACATCGCTGTGTACCTGGAAGCTTACTTCGTGCTCACCCAGAGTACGCAGAACGCCGTTCGGCAGGCGAACTTCGCTCTTAGCAATGTCAACACCGGCAGCCGTTACCGCATCAGCGATATCGCGAGTACCGATGGAACCGAACAGTTTACCTTCGTCGCCTGCTTTAGACGCGATGGTAACGCTACCCAGTTCTTTGATCTTAGCAGCGCGAGCTTCAGCAGCAGCCAGAACGTCAGCCAGTTTGGCTTCCAGTTCAGCACGGCGTGCTTCGAAGAACTCAACGTTTTTCTTGGTTGCCGGGACAGCTTTGCCCTGTGGAACCAGGAAGTTACGAGCATAGCCCGCTTTAACGTTTACCTGATCACCCAGGCTGCCCAGGTTTGCTACTTTATCAAGCAGAATAACTTGCATTACTTTATCCTCTCAAAGTCTCGTTAATGGACAGTGGCCGATTACTGATGACGGTCAGTGTACGGCAACAAAGACAAGTAACGCGCACGCTTGATAGCGCGGGCCAGCTGACGCTGGTATTTTGCACGAGTACCGGTGATACGGCTCGGAACAATCTTGCCGCTTTCAGTGATATAGTTTTTCAGCGTAGCGATATCTTTGTAATCAATCTCTACAACGCCTTCCGCGGTGAAACGGCAGAATTTGCGACGACGGAAATAACGTGCCATGTGGCTAGTCTCCAGAATCTATCAATTCAATCTGCTCGGCATGTAACACTATCTTACTCAGACCATTGCGCCCTTGATGGCAGCTAATAAATCCGTGCACGGTAAGTTGCGTGCCGACCGTTATACTGTGGGTAACTGCTTGTGACGAGAGTCCGCTGACAATCACGGGCATACGACACCATGCTTGCCGACTCAATCCGGCTTCCTCCTGTGTCGAGCGGTGCTCAAGCACAAACTGACAGTGAGGAATGCCTGACGGGCTGACTTTACGAATGGGCGTCTTGCACACTGTGCCGGACAACACCAGACGATTCACCGTCACCACAACAATTACTCTTCAGAATCCCCTGCATCCACATCATCGCCAGCTTCAGCGAAATCTTCACGACGCTCACGGCGTTCGTCTTTCGCTTTCACCATTGGAGATGCTTCAGTTACCGCGTGCTTAACGCGCATAACCATGCTGCGGATAACGGCATCGTTAAAGCGGAAGTTTGTTTCCAGCTCATCGATCGCTTCCTGCGGTGCTTCAACGTTCAGCAGAACGTAGTGAGCTTTGTGCAGTTTGTTGATCGGGTAAGCCAGCTGACGGCGGCCCCAGTCTTCCAGACGGTGGATCGTGCCCTGCGCACCAGTGATGGTAGCAGTGTAGCGCTCGATCATGCCCGGAACCTGTTCGCTCTGGTCAGGATGAACCATAAATACGATTTCGTAATGACGCATCGAATTGCTCCTTACGGATTATTCAGCCTCCTGTCTGGGTCAACCGCGGCCCGTGGAGGCAAGGAACGTGTATGTGTGCGGCTGAAAAAATGACGCGTAAGTATAGTGCCCGACATTAAAGAACACAAGGAAGAAACACGGGAGTTTTCTGCGTGGCGATATTTAAGCATTCGGGACGGGATTACAGCGTCCGCTGGAAGAAATCAGCCCCCGCTTGCAGCGCCGTTGGCGTAATACGATGCCCCACGCCCGGCTCGGTCAAATACGTCAGATTAGCCAGCTTATCGCGCACCTGTAATGCCTGATAGAGGCGGGCGCTTTCTGCCGCCGGCACGACATCATCCGCTTCACCGTGCCACACCAGCAGCGGACGTTCGGACAAAGCGTCCAGACGCGTAGTGACATCATAATCAGCCAGTTTGCTCGCTAACGTCTGCAACACCGCTTGATTTTCTTCACTATCGGCCGGAACCGGAGGAAACAGCGCGGACGATAGCGTCGAGAAATAGCCCGATCCCATAAACGCCGCCACGGCGGTAATCCAGGGATAACGCGCCATACAACCAAGCGCACTCATTCCACCGAGCGACGCACCGCAAACGCCAATTCTCTCACCATCAATCAGGCCACGCTGCCGATATTCCGCCACATAGCCGGGGAGTTCTTCAATATTCGATTGCAGAATATCCCAGAAATGGCGCAACCGACGTGCGTCATCCCCGTCATAGCGCGCACCGTGCATGGCCGCATCGGCCAAAATCACCCGAAATCCAGCCTGAGCCAACGCATAGCCAAAATACGAGTACACCTCTTTTGATGAAGTGTAACCATGAAAGAAAAAAATCGTCGGGAGGGGCTGCTCTCTCCTTCCCGCTGGTGCCGCGTGAATCGTTTCAATACCGCTACCGAGTTTATCCAGTGACATTTCGACCATATTTCCCTCGTTTTCTGTTCTGTCAGCCTATTTTTATGTAGCGAAATCGTATTTAGCAGAAAGGGGATGACCTTCTACGATAACCCACTCACAGCCATTTTCTTATCTCCGTGTCGTCACTGATTCCATGCTGGTTTAATTGGCGTATTTATGTAAATAAAAAAATCACATTGATCCAGATCAATAACTGAAACGAATGTTTACACTCCGTGATTAATTTTTTTTCACTTACTGCCGTTAACGCATGTGAAGCAAGACTAAAAAATAACCTTTTTATTATAAGAGACACACATATGTTGGGACTTTCTTTTAAACACTGGGGCCTGGGTATCAAGCTATCCGTCATCGCTTCACTGAGCGTGGCGATACTTTTCATTGCATTCACCCTATCCCTCACCCGATCAGCAGGCAATCAGCTCAAAGCCCTGACCCTTAACGACATGCAGAGCCAGGTGAATGGCGTCACCGACATGATCAACATGTACGATACCAGCCTACAAGCCGAGGTTAGCAATTATACGCGGCTGCTGGCGAGCTTTCTGCCGACGCGGTTTTCACTGGATACCGTTAACCGCACACCTTTTGGCAACACCGCTCACCCAACGCTTAAGGCTGGCGACACGGTATTGAACCTCAATACTGAAGTGCCGGACGACTTTCTGAGCCGTACTCACGCGATTTCAACGATTTTTGTTCGCGATGGAGAGGATTTTACGCGCGTCACCACGTCGCTGAAAAAAGAAGATGGATCGCGCGCGATGGGCACCAAACTCGATCGTGAAAGTCCGGCCTATGCGCCCGTGATGAAAGGCGACACCTACAGTGGGCTAGCCACGCTGTTCGGCAAACAGTACATCACTCAGTATGAACCGATACGCGATAGTGAAAACAAGGTGATCGGTATTCTGTTCGTCGGTGTCGACATCACGAAGCAATTTACCGATATGCAGCAAACGATTCTGAACAAGAAAATGGGTGAAACCGGCCATTTCTTTGTACTTAGCACGAAAAAAGGAAAAGATGCGGGCAACTATCTTTACCATCAAAGTAACGCCAACCAACGCCCTGACTGGTCAGAAGGTGCGTTAGAGAAAGTGCTGGCAACCGGTAATGGTACGATCGAATACGACAACAACACGATGACGGGCGAAGAGAAAACCCGAATCATGGTGTACCGCAGTATTCCGCAGTGGAACTGGATTGTTGCAGGCACGGTGAGCAAAGAAAGCCTGATGGCAGAAATTAATCACACCCGTAACTTGTTTTTGAGCGGCGGCATTATTCTGGTTCTGCTGTTCGCCGCATTCTTTGTCATGCTGACACGCAAATGGCTGAGCCAGCCGCTGGTTGAAATCGTCAAAGTGGCGGAACAGTTTTCTGCCGGTAACCTGACCGCGACGCTTTCAAGCAACCGTTACGATGAAGTTGGCCGCCTGATCGATGCCATTAACGGTATCGGACAAGGGCTAACGACCATCGTGTCGCAGGTGAGAAATTCGTCCGAAGAAATCAGTGCTGGTACCGATGCGCTAGCTGCCGATAGCGAAAACATCAGCGAACAAATTGCCCGTCAGGCCAGCAGCGTCGAAGAGACATCTGCCAGCATGGAGCAACTCTCCGCCAGCGTGAAGCAGAACGCCGATAACGTCTCCGCCGCCAAAGATCTGGCAGAGCAGAGCGCCGCAGCAGCACGAAACGGTAGCCAGACCGTCACCGACTCCGTTTCTACGATGAGCGACATCAAGAACTCATCGCAGCGGATTGCTGATATCACGACCGTGATCGAATCTATCGCTTTCCAGACCAATATTCTGGCACTGAATGCCGCAGTAGAAGCCGCTCGCGCAGGTGAACACGGCAGAGGTTTCGCCGTGGTTGCTGCTGAAGTACGGGCGCTGGCACAGCGCAGCTCCACCGCGGTGAAAGAGATTGAAACCCTGATTGATGAATCACTGGAGAAAATCGAAGCGGGTTATCATTTCTCAGAAAAAACGCAGGCGGTAATGGACGACTTGCGTAACCGCATCTTGCAAGTCAGCACCATCGTGAACGATATCGATATCGCCTCACGCGAGCAGTCCGCTGGTATCAGCCAGGTGAACATCGCGATTGTACAGATTGGTCAGGCAACACAGGAAAACGCCATTCTGGTCAACAATTCGGAAGACACCGCGCAGAGCCTGCGCCAGAAAGGCCACCACCTCAGCGAGCTGGTCAGCGTCTTCCGTATTTAACATTCACACAGCGGCCATCGTGTTGCAGGTATTGCACGATGGCCACCACTTGCGTATTATGCCGACGTTTTTTCACCCATCCCCCCACACTGACAAAGGAGACGACATCATGACAACACCAACTCTGATTCTTTGCAGGACATCTCGGGACTAATTCCGCATTCTTTTCCGCTTTGCGTTATCCCCCCAGCTGTAGCCTGCCTTACCCTATTTTTAAATTGATCAGCAGGATGATCTATGGGCAATGCTATTCGCTCTATTTCGGCGCGCGTCAGTGTGATCGCGACGGAAAACACCTGGATTGAAGATAAAGCAATCCAACAGCTTCACATTACATCACAACTTCCCGATATGGTTCGCGTGGCCGGCATGCCAGATTTGCATCCGGGTCGGGGTTACCCTATCGGCGCCGCCTTTTTTTCACAACAGCGGTTCTATCCGGCGCTGGTCGGAAACGACATCGGCTGCGGCATGGCGCTATGGCGCACGAGCCTGAACGCCAACAAAATCTCTCTGGATAAGCTGGAGAAACGGCTTGGTAATATCGATGGACCACTGGAAGACGATATCGAAATTCCCCCTTCGCTGGCGGATTTTCGCTATTCGCTGGGCACCATCGGCGGCGGTAATCATTTTGCGGAACTACAGCAGCTTGATGAAATCTATCAACCCGATGCACTACACGCTTTGCACATTGATCCTAAACAGCTGCTGTTGCTCGTCCACAGCGGCTCGCGCGGATTAGGGCAAACCATACTGGAAGCTCACGTGCGGGAATTCGGCCATCAGGGGCTTGAAGCCAATACGCCTGCCGCAGAGGCCTATCTGGAACAGCACCAGTTCGCGCTGACGTTTGCCACCCACAATCGGCGGCTGATCGCGCAGCGAATGCTGGAACGTTGGCATACGGAAGGCGATGCCGCACTGGACGTGAACCACAATCTGGTGACATCAGCAACGATTGAGGGCATTTCTGGCTGGCTGCACCGCAAAGGCGCGACACCTGCCGACTGTGGACCGGTCATCATTCCCGGTTCGCGCGGCGACTACAGCTACATCGTGCAGCCCATTCCTCACGCCGACAGCCTGTATTCGCTGGCACATGGCGCGGGCAGGAAGTGGATGCGCACGGAGTGTAAAGATCGACTGTCTTCACGTTACAGCGTCCAGCAACTCGCGCGTACCCGCTTCGGCAGCCGCGTGATTTGTCAGGACAGACAGCTGATTTTTCAGGAAGCACCAGAAGCCTACAAACCGATAGACAGCGTGATCGGTGCGATGCAGCAGGCGGGATTAATCACGCTGATTGCTCGCCTGAAGCCGGTACTCACCTACAAAACGCGTGGGGAGGATAAATGATATTGCTTCAACTCTCCGCCGCACAGGGGCCGGACGAATGCATGCTGGCAACGACAAAAGCGCTTCACGCTCTGACGCGAGATGCCGCACGGCAAGGCGTCAACTGTGAAATTATCGAAACCGAAGCGGGGAAACGCGCGGGCACACTACGTTCCGCACTGGTTCTGCTAAACGGTGAACAGGCGGAACCGCTCGCCGCCAACTGGTGCGGTACACTTCAGTGGACGTGCAATAGCCCCTGGCGCAAGGGTGGCGGACGCAAAAACTGGTTTATCGGCGTCGCCCGCTTTCATCAGGAACAGGCGTTTGCCGATCACGAGATTCGCTTTGAAGCCACCAAATCCTCGGGTCCCGGTGGGCAGCATGTGAATAAAACCGAGTCTGCCGTCCGCGCTACCCATGTCGCCAGCGGTATCACGGTGAAGGTACAGAGTGAACGCAGCCAGCACGCCAACAAGCGTCTGGCCTGTTATCTCATCGCCTATCGTCTTGAAGCGTTACAACAGCAGCAGCACGCTGAACTAAGGCCACAGCGGCGTCTGTTCCACCATCAGATCGAACGCGGCAATCCGGTAAAAGTCTTCAAAGGCGAAGATTTTACGCTGGTCACCTCGCGCTAACCTCAACTCACGGGCAGCACCGACTGCCCGCTGTTAGTTTTCTCTTGTTAAAGAGAATGCCATCGGCCCGGCGATAGCGCTACACTTCCGCTATCCACTCCTGTCAGGCTGAAACGATGAACATCGTGCGGATACTTTTCTTACCCTTAATACTGATGCTGTCCGGCTGCCAGATCATACAAGGTAAGCCTGTCGCGCCACCGCCGCCTGCGGAGAAAGCGCTTGAAATTCGCTACGCGCAGGCCAGCAAGCTGGAAAAAATGGGGACGATTTCGGTGAGCATGCGCGGAAACGCAGATGATGTGGATCGCGCCCTTCAACAAAAAGCCGATGCCTCTGGTGCGCATTATTATGTGATCGTAATGAAATCCGAAGCTGCCGCGCTCCCCGGCATGTGGCTTGCGCGCGCCGTGCTATATCGCTGAATCTGTGGGACAGGTTGTCAAAACGCGGTAAACAAAGGTGCTGGGCAAGGATATCCGCCAAACAATACCGGGCGGATTCCCGGTATTGTCATGCAACGGCAAATTAATACGACATACACGCCGCATTCAGAATCCCGCCGCTGAGCGAGGCGGCACAGAGAAAGGCACCAGTGGCGACATCATTATTCTGGATATGCTGACTGATGCGTGGCATATACAGGCGCACCGCGAAATAAATAACCAATTGCACCACCAGCGCGACTGCGCCCCAGGTGATGTAATCCACCAGGCTCACCGAATTAATCGCCGCACTGGAAAGCGGGATAACATAGCCAATTAACGCCCCACCAAACCCAATAGCCGCCGTAGCGTTGTTTTCTTTAATCAACGCCCACTCATCATGTGGCGTGACACGGGTGTAGATAAACAGAAAGGCCAGCACCATGGCAAACCCGATAAAGAAATAAGAAGCGAAAGCGAGTAGCGACGTAACAATAGGCATAGCGATATTCCTTTTAAATGAGCCCCGTTGGCGCATCAGCAATAAATAACAGGAAGCATGAAGAATATAGATGATTCTTGCATAGCAAAGCGTTTATACATGACTTTACGTGATAAACAATGCAGAAATCCCCAGCGGAGCGCGTTTCCCCCCAGACTTCATACCCGCACGAGTCTCCTCACATTTTTCAAGAAAACGGATAAGCATTGCACCTGAAATGTCGATAACAGATAAGGCATTTTTTATCAGTCAGATAGGTGCCTGTTTCACACTCATCACCTGCTTTTTATGCAAACACACAACAACAACTAATCCGTTATTGACCTGCGATAACGGTAAATAATTAATGAACGAAAGGAAGAGGTTTATGCTGCGCTGGATGTCATTTCAAAACCTGTCTGTAACGCGCAAGTTATTGGTAGGGTTTGGTTTATTGCTCATTATGGGAGTCATCCTCTCTATGGTCGGCTTTTACGGATTGCACAATAGCGACCAATCGTTAAAACGCATCAGCCGTCTTGGCGCCATGTATGACAAGACAGTAGTCGCGCGGGAAGGCAACTTCGGTTATGCGCTGGAGCGTAAAACGGCGCGGCACTCGTTAACGGCGCGGGGAAAACGATGGAAGGGATTGTCCAGTCAGTGACGCAGGTCCACGCCATCATGAAAGACATTACTACCGCGTCGGACGAGCAGCATCGCGGTATTTCTCAGGTCGGTCGAGCCATTATAGAAATGGATCAGAACACACAGCAAAACACCGTGTTGGTGGAGCAATCCTCTTCTGCGGCTCAGTCTCTGGAACAGCAGGCGATCGTACTTTCTGATGCCGTTTCCGTCTTCCGACTTTTACAGCCTTCACAACAAGGCATTCACAGGCTGGCGAGCCCCGCTGCATAACCCCAACGAAAAAGAGGTGCCCCAGGGCACCTCTTTACTATCATTCGCGACACTGATTACGCGCGCTGGCGAACGGCTTCAAACAGACACACGCCAGTAGCAACCGACACATTCAGTGAAGACACGCTGCCCGCCATCGGAATACTGATCAATTCATCGCAGTGTTCACGAGTCAAACGACGCATACCTTCCCCTTCCGCGCCCATCACCAGCGCCAGCGGCCCGGTCAGCTTGCTTTGGTACAGCGTATGATCCGCTTCACCCGCCGTGCCAACGATCCAGATATTACGCTCCTGCAACAGGCGCATCGTACGGGCAAGATTGGTCACGCTGATAACCGGTACGGTTTCCGCCGCACCGCAGGCCACCTTCTTCACCGTCGCATTAAGCTGCGCAGAACGATCGCGCGGCACAATCACCGCATGTACACCAGCGCCATCCGCATTACGCAGGCAAGCGCCCAGATTATGTGGATCGGTCACGCCGTCCAATATCAGCAGGAAAGGCGTTTCCAGATTGTCTAACATCGCAGGCAGATCGTTTTCCTGATATTTCCGCCCTTCTTTAACTTTCGCTACGATCCCCTGATGCACCGCATCGTCAGCCTGCTTGTCCAGCCATTGGCGGTTCGCCACCTGAATGACGATGCCCTGCGCTTCCAGCTCCGCAATCACAGGCTGAAGGCGACGATCGTCGCGCCCTTTCAGAACAAAAACTTCCAGAAAACGCTGTGGATCGCGCTCAAGCAGTGCCTTAACCGCGTGGATACCGTAAATAATTTCGCTCATTGATACTCTTCAAATTAACCATAACAGGTGGTGCCCGTTAATGTAGAGATAGAGGTTTTCCCCGCGCGCTCACCTTCTCAGTGGAGGGCGCGGGCTCACTAACCTTACTCAGCAGATTTTTTCTTCGCGCGTTTCGCTTTGGTCGCGGCAGCGATTTTACGCGTTTTTTCCGCGTTCTTTTTCGCTTTATCGCGGTTCTTTTTCGGCTTGGCTTTTGACTTATCCGACTTCGTGCTGCTCTCGCCTTCTTTGCGGAATGCGGCATCCGGCTCAAAGTTTGCCGGCGCTTTGCTCGCGCTGCGACGACGTCGACTTGGCTTGGCCTCACGCGATTCCGGTTTCTTCACACGATCGCGTGCAGTTTTACCTTCACCGCGCACCTTGCGCGTGCTGGAAATCAACGCGAAATCAATGTTGCGCTCATCCATATGGACAGCTTCAACACGAATTTCGACTTCATCACCCAGACGATAAACCTGCCCGCGCGATTCGCCGATCAGCCGCTGGCCGATATTATCGTAGCGGTAGTAGTCATTATCCAGCGTGGAAACGTGCACCAGCCCGTCGATAAACAGATCTTTCAGGCGCACGAAGAAACCAAAGCCGGTCACGCTGGCGATAATTCCCGTAAAGACCTCACCCACGTGATCCTGCATAAAGTCGCATTTCAGCCAGTCCGCGACGTCACGCGTGGCCTCATCCGCACGGCGCTCCGTCATCGAGCAGTGCATGCCCAGCTGTAGCATCTCGTTAATATCGCTATGCCAGCCGCCCGTTGACGTCCAGCGCTCATGACGATCGCTCAGCAGATACTTAATGGCGCGGTGCAGCGACAGGTCTGGATAACGACGAATCGGTGACGTGAAATGGCCGTAAGACGTTAATGCCAGACCGAAGTGGCCTCGATTCTCTGGGTCATAAATCGCCTGCTTCATTGAACGCAGCAGCATAGTTTGCAGCATTTCCCGATCGGGACGATCTGCCAACTCATTCATCAATTCGGCGTAATCTTTCGGCTGTGGCTTCATTCCACCTTTCAGCGTCAGCCCCAGTTCGCCCAACACGCTACGCAGGGCTAAGACATGGTCTTCACTCGGCTGATCGTGTACGCGGAACAGCGCAGGCTCTTCGTTTTTCTCCACAAATTTCGCGGCGGAGATATTCGCCAGAATCATGCACTCTTCGATCAGCTTGTGCGCATCGTTACGCACCACCGCTTCCACACGATCGATACGGCGTTCGGCGTTGAAAATGAACTTCGCTTCTTCCGTTTCAAACGCGATGCCGCCACGCACTTCACGCGCGTGTTCAAGCGCCTTGTACATGCGGTGCAGCTCTTCCAACCCACCCACCAGCGGCTTGTAGTGCTCGCGCAGTTCGGCGTCGCCTTGCAGAATATTCCACACTTTGGTGTAGGTCAGGCGCGCATGTGAGCTCATCACTGCTTCATAGAACTTATAGGACGACAGCTTACCCTGCGCAGAAACGGTCATTTCACAGACCATACACAGGCGATCGACCTGCGGGTTAAGCGAACAGAGTCCGTTCGACAACACTTCCGGCAGCATCGGGACTACCTGCGACGGGAAGTATACCGAGGTGCCACGCGCCCGCGCTTCATGGTCAAGCGGCGTATTCGGCCGAACGTAATAGCTCACGTCCGCAATCGCAACCCATAAGCGCCAGCCACCGCCGCGTTTCGGCTCACAGTGTACCGCGTCATCGAAATCGCGGGCATCTTCGCCGTCAATCGTAACCAGCGGCAGCTTACGCAGATCCACTCGGCCTTTTTTCGCAGCTTCCGGCACTTCTTCGGAAAGATCCTTTACCTGCTCTTCCACTTTCTCCGGCCAGGTGTGCGGAATATCATGGGTACGCAGGGCGATATCCACCGCCAATCCGGTGCCCATGTTGTCACCGAGGATCTCGACGATCTTACCCACCGCTTTCGTGCGGCGCGTGGCACGTTGCGTCAGCTCAACCACCACCACGAAGCCCATACGAGCGCCGTTAATTTCTTCTTTCGGGATCAGAATATCGAAGCTCAGGCGGCTGTCATCCGGTACGACGAACCCGACACCAGCATCGACAAAATAGCGTCCAACAATTTGTCCGGTACGCGGTTCCAGCACGCGCACAATGCGCCCTTCACGACGCCCTTTACGATCCGCGCCCAGCGGCTGTGCCAGCACTACATCACCGTGAATCGCCCGTTTCATCTCTTCGGCCGACAGATAAAGATCGTCTTTACGGCCTTCCACGCGCAGGAAGCCGAAACCATCGCGGTGACCAATGACCGTACCGCGCAGCAGATCGAGTTTTTCCGGCAACGCATAGCACTGACGGCGGGTAAAAATAAGCTGACCATCACGCTCCATCGCACGCAGGCGACGGCGCAGCGCTTCGAGAGCGTCTTCTCCGGTTAATTGCAGGTCGGCGGCTAATTCTTCCCGGCTAATCGGGGTATCGCGCTTGGCGATGTGCGCCAAAATATATTCACGACTGGGGATGGGGGATTCGTATTTTTCTGCTTCTCGTTCCAGGAATGGATCTTGTGACATTGCGGTTCCTCCGTTGTCATCAGCAGGAGGCTGAACAAAACTCATTCAACCAACAATAATTTATAAAGCGGCGGGTTTTCTTTGACCATATCAGCCAGCGTGTATTGATCCAGCTCATGCAGGAAATTTTGTACCGCTTGTTGAAGCACCTGCTTTAAGCGACAGGCCGGTGTGATGTGGCAAAATTCATGGCTACAGTTAACCAGCGTGAGCGGCTCCAATTCGCGCACGACATCGCCAATTCGGATGGTTTCTGCCGGTTTCCCAAGACGGATACCGCCATTCTTGCCGCGCACGGCCATCACCAACCCAGCACGACTAAGTTGATTGATAATTTTGACCATATGATTACGGGACACGCCATACACTTCCGTGACTTCCGAAATGCTGGTCATTTTCCCGCCCGGCAGCGATGCCATGTAAATCAGCGCTCGCAAACCATAATCCGTAAAACTTGTTAACTGCACATAAACCTCGGATACCTCTGGGTATCATTGACTGGCGTATTGAGTACGCCCCTGAAAAACCAACGCTATTAACAGATAATAAACCAGGCGTAAACGCTACGGCTAATTATTTATACCCTTATGTGTTAAGAGAAACCCGCGTTGAAAGAAACCACCTGGCTACGCACTTCCACACATCCTGACGTCTGCCATATCTTTTTAATTTTATCTCACCGCAACACAGATAACGTATTCTCTTCTGTTGCACACACCACATCCAATGATGACTGGGTTATCACCCACGAAGGCGGCGTAAGGAAAAGGACACCATGAGGTTGAAAAATATTTCTATTCGTACCGGCTTATTAACGTTATTGCTGCTAACTACCCTATTGCTACTTATCGTCAGCAGCATGGGCGTTGTCGCGATTAAGAAAGACAGGGAAACGCTGACAGCACAAAATCAGATTCAGGGCATTGAGTTGGGCAACCTGATGAGCGGCTATAATCAGACGCTTAGCGCACGTGCCTCGGCAACGCTCGCCGTCAGGAAGATTGAAATCGGTCTGCTGGACGACGGAGCCAAGGAAACCGGGGTCGTAGAGAAACATCTTCACCAATCGCAGGAAGACATTGACCGCGTGATCAAATCGGCCAATGCCGATCCCAAACAGCAGGCGCTGGCGCAGGACGTATTAAAAACCTATCAGGCCTATTTTCAGCAGGGCATGACCCCGATGCTGAGTGCACTGCAAAAGCAGTATACCGACGAATATTATGAAGTTCTGGAAAAACAGCTCGGCCCGCTGAGCGAAGCCTTTGATTTATCAATCCAGAATTTCCGTCAGTATGCCCAACTGCTTTCCGAACAGGGGCTGGCACAGTCCGAGAACAATGAGAGCATCATGCTGTTGCTCATTGCCATCGCCTGCCTGCTGTCTATCACGCTGGTGGCATTAGCCTGGGTCGCGCTACGGCACATGCTGCTCAAACCGCTGGACTATGCCATTGAGCAACTGGAACAGGTTGCCGCCGGTAACCTGACACGCCGCCTGATTCAAGGCGGAGACAACGAACTGGGTCGACTCAATGATGCTATCGGCCGCATGCAGGGTGCGCTGCTGGAGTCGGTCAGTCAGGTGCGCGATGCCAGCACGCAAATCGATCTCGGTAGCCGCGAACTGTTTGAAGAAAACGCTCAGCTTTCTCAACGTACGGAAGAATCTGTTGCTGCGCTGGAACAGACGGCAGCGAGCATGGAGCAATTGAGTGCGACGGTGAAACTCAATGCCGATCACGCGGAACTCGCGCATCAGCTTGCCAATAATGTCTCGAACACCAGCAGCCGCAGCAACGAGTCTGTCTGTTACGTCATTGAAAAAATGCAGGAGATCGCCACCAGCGCCAAGCGCATCAATGACATTCTCAGCGTCATTGACGGCATCGCATTCCAGACCAACATTCTGGCGCTGAACGCCTCCGTTGAATCCGCTCGCGCAGGCGAACAAGGCAGAGGCTTTGCCGTCGTCGCCGGAGAAGTGCGTAATCTGGCGCAGCATAGCGCACAGGCGGCGAAAGAAATCCGCGCATTGATTTTGGATTCCCAGACGCGCGTGTCGGAAGGGCTTGAATTAGCCTCTAAAGCAGGCGAAACCATGGACGAAGTGACCGACGAAATCATCCGTATTACACAGCTGATGCGAGACATTTCCACTGCCACGCAAGAACAGCATCGCGGTATTGAGCAGGTTAACGTCGCCTTCACACAGATCGATAAGGTCGCTCAGCACAACGCGCAGCTCGTCAAAGCCTCATCGGCAACTACACAGTCGCTGGAGCAGCAGTCTCAGCAGTTGATGCGATCCATGGCGCTGTTTCAGGTAGAGCCTCGTCTTTCCTAATCTACTGATGGATTGCACCGCCTATGGTCAGCCCAGCGCTGACCATAGGCATTCCCCCCGCAGATAGTTCCGCTTCCGCATATTCCCTAAAAAATCGAATAAATAATGAGAAAAAGCAGGAACCCTTTTCCCTCCCGAGAAACCTATTTCATAGGTATCCTTTCAGATAATTTGAGTATTATTTTTTTACCGCTATTCTCTGTTTTTATACATAAGCGTATAAATAGAGTTACAGCGTTAACGCTGTCCAAAAGAATTGCTTCAATACATTGAATAAGAAGACAATGAGAAAAAATCCCTGACAGGGATATTAATCATGTATTTCAGGTCATTAATTAGTTATTAATGTAATATTTATTATATTAATTAATAGCACGCTATTTTATTAACTCGTTCCATTGATTTTCGCTTATAAAAATGGGAACAGTAAATCACCCGATAACATCACAGATGGCATCATGATAAAAAGAATGCCTCTGACAACAGCGAATCAAGGGTAAAGACAGAAAGAACATAGGCAAATATAAACATGAATAATCAGTCAGTTGATGTTGATTTGATTACCAGGTTTGACAATGAAGCCAAACTACACGCGCTCAATTCCGTTTATGCCATCGCCGAATTCGACCTGGCAGGGAAACTGATTGAAGCCAATCCGCTTTTCTGCAAAATGCTGGGCTATAAAAAAGAAGACATTATTCAGAAAAACCACACGTTTTTTCTGCCAGAAGCGCAGCGCCCAAAACACGATCATTTCTGGCACGACGTGGTTAAAGGAAATATCAATGCAGGGGAATTCCAACGGAAAACCCAAAAAGGAGAGATTATTTGGCTCCATGCGGCTTATACGCCAATTATCGATGATAAAGGCCGACATATCGGCATCATAAAACTGGCAACGGATATTACACAGGAAAAACTTCTCGTGTCAGAACACCGCGCCCGGTTAGATGCGATTGAGAACGCTCAAGGCGTCATCGAGTTTGATAAAGATGGCTATATCACCCACATCAATAAACATTATCTGGTGCTGACAGGCTATGAGGAAAAAGAATTACTCGGTCAGCACCATCGTCTACTCTGCGATCCTGTTGATACTGAACAAACAGAGTATCAAACATTTTGGGAAACCTTACACCGCGGCCACCCCATCAGCGGGCGCTTCCATCGGCTTGGCAAAGACAGCCATTCATACTGGATACAGGCGACCTACAGTCCGATCATGGATAGCGACGGCAATGTAAGAAAAATCATTAAATACGCCCACAACATCACGCAAAACGTCGAAACCGAAAAGAAAACCCATCAGCAAGGCATCATTCTCGATATTCTGCTGTCAGTCCACGACAGCTTTCTGCTCGACCACAATCTGCCTTCCGCCTGCGATAAAGTCTTTGAGCGGCTGCTTAACGTCACCAACAGCACCTTCGGCTTCATTGCCACGTTGCAGGAAGATGAAGACGGCAAGTCGCTCTATCTTCCCGCGATCTCCAACCTTGCCTGGGATGAAGAAACCCTTAACTGGTACAGGCACCAGCGCAGAACCCACGGCGGCCTGAGGCTCCGTAAGCTGGATAATCTGTTTGGCCACGTGGTCACCCACAATACGGTGGTGTGCACCAATAATCTGCTGAGACAAAAGGCAGGCCGGGATCTTCCGCCTATTCATCCCGCACTGTATTCCCTGCTTGGGATTCCTATCACCCACAACGGCAAAGCGATCGGGATGATCGCGCTGGCTAACCGCCAGGAAGGTTACGATCAAACGATGATCGAGCTACTGGCTCCGCTAGTGAAAACGCTCGGCATCATCATCCACGCGCGCTCACTGGAGGATGAACGCACGCAGATAGAAGCCTCTCTGCGCTTTAACGCAGGGCATGATTTTCTTACCGGACTGCCGAATCGCAGCAGTTTCTTCGAACAGGCCAACACCTTTTTCCAACACAAGCAGCAAAGCCATCAGGCAGAGAAAAGCTGTCTGGCGATTATCGACATTGATTTATTCAAAAACATTAACGATCAATATGGCCATCTGGCTGGCGATGCCGTCCTCAAAGAGCTGGCGATGCTGATGCGCATGTCGCTACGTCAGGAAGATCTGGTCGCCCGCATCGGTGGTGAGGAGTTCATCATTCTATTAAAAGATGTCTCTTACCAAACGGCAGTGGTAACGATTGAGCGTATTCGACAAGCGATTGAGCAACATACGCTGGAATACGATCGTCAGAATCTGCGTTTCACGATTAGCGCTGGCATTGCTGCTTACCGTACCGATCTTGCTTCTGTTGAGGACTGGATTCAGTTAGCCGATGAAAACCTCTATGCGGCTAAACGGCAAGGTCGCAACTGTGTGAAATAAGCCCATCCCGACAGCGTTGCTGGTAGCTTTGCTCGAACGTTTGCATTCCCGCAGCGGCTCCGGTTTGAATCAGGCCGGGAAGCTGGTGCGTTTTCCCTTCCCGAATCAGGTTGCTGACCGCCGCAGTCGCCGTCAGCACTTCATAAAGCGCGATTCGGCCACCTTGCGCAGCGGGCAGCAGTTTTTGCGTCACTACCGCCTGCAAACAAGTAGCTAACTGGCTACGAACATAGGCTTTCTCTTCACCTGGAAAGACGTCAATCAGACGATCGACCGCCTGCGATGCACTACGTGTATGCAGCGTGGATAACACCAGATGGCCGGTTTCCGCCGCCGTCAGCGCCAGCCGAATCGTCTCCGTATCGCGCAATTCCCCCAGCAGAATGACATCGGGATCCTCCCGCAATGCGGCCCGTAGCGCCTGCGCAAACGATGCGCTGTGCGCACCGATCTCCCGCTGTTGAATCAGGCAACATCGGCTGGCATGGATAAACTCGATCGGATCCTCCAGCGTAATCACATGGCGATCGCTGCTGTCGTTTAACGCTCCAAGCATGGCCGCCAGCGTCGTGGATTTGCCGCTCCCCGTCGCACCGGTAATCAGGATCAGCCCGTTCGGTTTCTCCAGCAGCGTCGAGAGAACGGGTGGTGCCTGTAGCGTCGTCAATGAAGGCTGAGCGGACGGAATAATACGCAGCGCCGCAGACAGCCCTTCCCGCTGGCGAAACACATTCACCCGCAGGCGTTGCCCATCGGGCAGCATTAGCGCGCCGTCCACCTGCCCAGCCTGCCGTAGTTGCTCGCGCTGAGCGGGTTCGAGCCAGGCATCGCACCATTGTGCCACCTGATCCGACGTTAAACGTGGTAAGGTATTTTCAGGCTGTAGCCGCCCGTCCACACGCAGCACTGGCGGGTGACCGCTACAAAGGTGCAGATCCGAGGCATTATGTTTTACACTACGCGCCATCCACTCATCCAATTCCATAGATAACCTCCTGAATAACCATGACGACAATCCAGCAGAATCTACAGGACATCCGGCAGCAAATCGCAGCCGCCGCGGTGCATTGCGCACGAGCACCAGAAGAAATTACGCTACTTGCAGTCAGTAAAACCAAACCTGTGAGCGCGATCGAAGAAGCTATTGCGGCAGGGCAACGGGCGTTTGGTGAGAACTATGTTCAGGAAGGCGTGGAGAAGATCCATTATTTCCAGAAAAACCACCCGGACACACCGTTGGCGTGGCACTTTATCGGTCCGCTACAGTCAAATAAAAGTCGACTGGTGGCCGAGAATTTTGACTGGTTTCACACCGTGGATCGTCTGCGCATCGCGCAGCGTCTGAGCGAACAGCGCCCGACCACCTTGCCACCGTTAAACGTTCTGTTGCAGATTAATATCAGCAGCGAACCGAGCAAATCAGGCATTATGGTCGCTGAATTGGCAGAGCTTGCCGCCAGCGTCGCCGCACTGCCCAACCTGCGTCTGCGTGGCCTGATGGCGATTCCGGCACCGGAAACCGATTACGAGAAGCAGTTGGCTGTTTTCAAACAAATGGCCGTACTGTTGCAAACGTTGTCCGCAAATTATCCGCATATTGATACACTTTCTATGGGGATGACGGACGACATGCGCGCGGCGATTACCGCCGGCAGCACGCTGGTGCGCATTGGTACGGCAATCTTTGGCGCGCGCGACTATTCAGCAAAAAGCGCCTAACTGTCAGTAAAAGGTCCACAAACAGGAGTACGCGCTGAACGGCACGTCATCTTTGACAGAATATAAACGGAACAGGTGATTAGCGATAATGCAGATGCAGCAACGTAAAATAGCGTTTATTGGTGCCGGAAACATGGCGCAGGCCATTATCGCCGGATTGGTCAACGGCGGTTATCCCGCTCAACACATCAGCGTCTGCGCGCCTTCGGGTAAGAACCGCGATGCACTGGCTGCACAGTATGGCGTGATCAGCAGCGCAGACAATGTCCGCTGCGCTCAGGAAGCGGACGTCATCGTGCTGGCCGTCAAACCGCAGATGATGGCAACGGTTTGCGAACCGCTGCGTGAACAAGTCAATTTCAACGGTAAGCTGGTGCTGTCGATTGCCGCAGGCATCAACGTCGCACGTTTTCAGGCGCTGCTGGGCGAACCGCTGAATATCGTGCGGATTATGCCAAACACGCCGTCTCTGGTCGGCAAAGGCATGAGCGGAATGTATGCCCCCGCCTCCGTCAATCAGGCTGATAAAGATTTCACGGCACAGCTGATGCAGAGCGTCGGTAAAATTTGCTGGGTGGATAGCGAACAAGGTATCAACGGCGTGATCGCCGCGGCGGGCAGCGCACCAGCCTATTTCTTCCTGTTTATGGAAGCGATGCAGCAGGAAGCCATCCGTCAGGGATTCAGTCAGGAAACGGCTCGCCTGTTGGTGCAGCAGGCCGCATCAGGTGCTGCCGCGCTGGTTGAAGCCAATCCGGATACGCCGCTGTCGACCCTGCGTGAAAATGTCACCTCCAAGGGCGGCACCACGGCAGAAGCTCTGCGGGTATTTAACGAACAGCAGTTGACGCAAACCGTGGCTGAGGCCATGCAGGCGGCAATTGCTCGCGCACAGGAAATGGAAACGCTTTTTTAACCAAAGCAGGTTCCCCGATTCTTTATCTTATAAGGAAAAGACGTACTTATGCTCACCCTGACTTTTCTGGTCAAAACGCTGGTCGACCTCTATGTAATGGTCCTGCTGCTGCGCATCTGGATGCAGTGGTCACGCAGCGATTTTTATAACCCGCTATCGCAGTTTGTCGTCAAAATCACCCAGCCGATTGTCGGTCCGCTGCGCCGCATTCTGCCGTCGTTAGGGCCGATTGACAGCGCCTCGCTGCTGCTGGCCTTTATTCTCACGACAATCAAATACCCGTTACTGCTGTTGATTCAGGTTGGCGCGATTTCCCTTAGCCCAATGAACCTGCTGGTCGGGCTCATTTCGCTGATTAAATCCGCGGGCTATCTGGTTTTCTGGGTCATCATCATCCGTTCCATCATGAGCTGGGTAAGTCAGGGCCGTAGCCCTATTGAATATCTGCTGCACCAGTTGACCGAACCGCTAATGGCACCGCTCCGCCGCGTTATTCCGGTCATGGGCGGCATTGATTTCTCCGCGATGGCCGTGATTCTGATTCTGTATATGCTCAACTATCTGGGCATGGATCTGTTTCCGGGGCTGTGGTTCCTGCTGTGAGTGCCATTACCCGCCACGGCGATGCGCTGGTGATTCGGCTGTATATTCAGCCGAAAGCCAGCCGGGACCAGATCGTGGGTTTGCATGGCGACGAGCTAAAAGTCGCCATCACCGCACCACCGGTTGATGGGCAGGCCAACGCCCATCTGACCAAATTTCTCGCCAAACAGTTTCGGGTCGCCAAGAGTCTGGTCGTGATTGAAAAAGGCGAACTCGGACGGCATAAACAGATTAGAATTACCCATCCGCAACACATCCCGGCTGACGTCGCGGACTTCATTGAATAAATACGCAGGACAAGACGATGCAAAAAGTGGTTTTGGCTACCGGAAACCCCGGTAAAGTGCGCGAGCTCGCCAGCTTGCTGGCCGATTTCGGTTTGGATATTGTGGCGCAGACCGAACTGGGCGTGGATTCCGCCGAAGAAACCGGCCTGACCTTTATCGAAAATGCCATCCTGAAAGCACGTCATGCGGCGCACATCACGGGACTGCCAGCCATTGCCGATGATTCCGGGCTGGCTGTCGATGCACTGGGCGGCGCGCCGGGCATTTACTCGGCACGCTACGCGGGCGTGGATGCCAGCGACCAGCAAAATCTGGACAAGCTGCTGCTGACACTAAAAGACGTACCGGACGCACAGCGCCGCGCCAGCTTCCACTGCGTGTTGGTGTATCTGCGCCACGCGGAAGACCCGACGCCGATTGTCTGCCACGGTAGCTGGCAGGGTGTGCTGACGCATGAAGCGGCGGGCAGCGGCGGCTTCGGCTATGATCCGATCTTCTTCGTGCCGGAGCTGGGTAAAACAGCGGCGGAACTGACGCGTGAAGAGAAGAACGCGCAGTCTCATCGCGGTCAGGCGCTGCGCCTGCTGCTGGATGCGCTACGCAATGCTTAAGCTTCCCCCGCTCAGCCTGTACATCCATATTCCGTGGTGCGTACAGAAATGTCCGTACTGCGACTTCAACTCTCACGCGCTGAAAGGCGACGTGCCGCATCAGGAATATGTCGATCACCTGCTGGCGGATTTGGATGCCGATTTGCCGCTGGCGAGCGGTCGTGAGCTGCACTCGATCTTTATCGGCGGCGGCACGCCTAGCCTGCTGAGCGCAGAGGCAATGCAGGCGCTGCTCGACGGCGTGCGGGCAAGAATTCCGTTAACGCCGGACGCCGAAATTACGATGGAAGCCAACCCCGGTACGGTTGAAGCCGACCGTTTCAGCGGCTATCAGCGTGCGGGGATTAACCGTATCTCCATCGGCGTGCAGAGTTTCGATCCGCAAAAGCTGACGCGCCTCGGGCGTATTCACGGCCCAGACGAAGCCAAACGCGCAGCGCATCTGGCGAACGGTCTGGGATTACGCAGCTTTAATCTGGATCTGATGCACGGCTTGCCGGATCAATCGCTGGACGAAGCGCTGGACGACCTGCGTCAGGCCATTGCGCTCAATCCGCCGCATTTATCGTGGTATCAGCTCACCATCGAGCCCAATACGCTATTTAGCTCGCGCCCGCCGACGCTGCCGGACGACGACGCGCTGTGGGACATCTACGAGCAGGGCCACGCGCTACTGAGCGCCGCGGGTTACCAGCAATATGAAACCTCCGCCTACGCCAAACCGGGCTACCAGTGCCAGCATAACCTGAACTACTGGCGCTTCGGTGACTATTTGGGGATTGGCTGTGGGGCGCACGGCAAGCTGACCTTCAGCGACGGGCGCATTCTGCGCACGGTCAAAGTCCGCCATCCGCGTGGCTATATGCAGGGCACGTATCTGGATAAACAGCACGACGTTGCTAACGACGAACGGCCTTTTGAGTTTTTCATGAACCGCTTTCGCCTGCTGGAAGCCGCCCCGCGCGCGGATTTCACGGCGTACACCGGTCTGGAAGAACACAGCATTCGTCCGCAGTTGGATCAGGCGCTAGCGCAAGGCTATCTGACGGAAACCGCCACACACTGGCAAATCACCGAGCACGGTAAACTGTTCCTGAACTCTCTACTGGAGCTATTTCTGGCGGAAGAAGAGTAATTATTCCGTGGGCAGGTTTTCTCTGAAAAACCTGCCCACCGCTTCCCACCCTATTTCTCCTTTTGCAACGCTTACAAAGCTTATTTCGAGCCGTCTCCCTTTTCCACCAAACGCCGCTTGTCCGCAGCATGAAAATCCTTTCTCCTTGTGCTGGACGACGATGTCATCGTTAAGTACGCTACAGGCTTCTGATAAGAACAAATCTTACATCTGAGAACCGGAGGCATGATGGCCAGAACCATGACAATTGACCTTGGAGATGAACTTCGTCATTACGTGGAATCGCTGGTGGAATCAGGCGATTACCGCACGCAAAGTGAAGTCATTCGGGAAGCGCTAAGAATGCTACGGGAAAAACAGGCGGAGTCAGATCTACAAACGCTGCGTCAGTTAATCGCTGAAGGGATAAACAGCGGAGAACCACAGGAGTGGGATAAAGATGAGTTCTTGCGAAAAATCAGAAACAGGACGCGAACGGCCACCCGATAAAATCAAGCTAACACCGCTCGCGCAACACGACCTAGAGGCTATTTACCTCTACGGCTTGCTGCATTTTAATCAGGAAAGGGCTGAAGCCTATCTGGAAACCATCGAGCACGCGTTTACCGCTATCAGGCATAACAAGATAGGGATCGAACGTAAGGAGCTTGGGCCAGGTTTGTACTCATTTCCCGTCGCCAGACATACGCTATTTTTTCTGTACGAAACAGACAGCGTCCTTGTTGTTCGAATACTTCATCAATCGCAGGACATTGTGCGGCATCTTAAGTGGCTATGAGCCATTTTCTGCGACCATAGGTTGTATTCGCTCAGACTTGAACTGACCGCTTTCGCGGACAGAACACTATTAAATCTGACATGCTGTAATGAGCAAAGAGCAGACATTAACACCGCGCTTTGCGGAAAACTTGTCCGACAACAGCGCTTTGTTAAATGCTTGATATCAGGAATGTGAGATCAAACCCATTAAACTTATGATTTGGCCAGTGCTCTACAATCAATGCGATTGTTTTACCCTCAACTTTCTCAGAATGTGAATTACAACCTGAAATAGCATTTTTCATCTCTTCAGATAAAGGCAGGCTTAAGCTTGAGATACTCAAAGCTTCAGCCATGGCTTCTAACTTTTCACATGCCTGATGGGTTCTGGAAGCATCATTCACGTTCACTTTAAGCTTCAGGACTTTTGCAACATCTTCAGAACCTTCAACATAATAAGCGATATTATCCGGGATAAAACCATCGCTAAATTCTTCCATTGGGGATGATGCAAACCATTCCTCTTCGAAAGATCTATTATAGAATCCAGCACTCAACCCTTCGTTTACGAGAAATTCTTTGGCTTTATAAGGGCTCCAACCTTGATTTTGTGGCACTTCCTTTGGATTTTTCTCAGAATATCTCGCTTTAAATATATATTTAAAGGTATCAATCAGATCCGAGTATGATTCTATGTTTGTTTTGACGACATGAAATGACCATCGCTCTAGCAGGCTGATCCGGACATTAAACAATATAAATGCATAGAATTTAGCCAAATATCTATGGAACCGGTTCTTTATTGAAAATCTAAGGCGAACAGAGACCTGCTCATATGTTGAATAAACCAACATAAAGAAAACGAATGGTAAGTAACAGAGAGTCAGCAATGGGGGAACAAAGAAGTCGTATGCAGTTTTTTCTTTCCCAAACTCACCAAAATCGGTCATTAACATGTACAAAGTGTAAATAATTAAGACTACCCCGAATGAAGATAGGAAATATTCTAGAAGAATCTTTACCTGATGATGTTTTCTGTTGGTTTCAGCAATAGCTAGCATAGCTCCCAATAATGCTAAAACAGGGACTAACAGGGTTTCGACCCAAAGAGAGAAAGTATATACTCCAACAACAAATTGAAGAATCGCTAGTAGTTTCAAGTTATCTAAAACTGAGCGCTTGAAAAAAACCTTATCTCTTTTAATTTTCTCAAGATTAAATAGCGACATAAAACCAACAGAAATGGACCAAAAAACAGTATTTTTTAGCTGTTCAAAATTCCATAATTTCAACTCAGAAAGCCAGTAAATGACAATTGCCATGTAAGCAACCATCAAACAAAGGACAGACATTATTTGTCTAACAAATAAAGCCGCTAAGACGCCTTTGAAAGCACTTCTGGCCTCCGCCATTTTTGAGGAAGAAAAAATGTAAACCGAAATTGCTAAAAGCCATAACGCAATTGCAATCTCTCGATTATTTAGAATATCCACGAGCTTCCTTGTGCATTTAACGCCTAATTTAGGGGTCGGCGCTGCGTAGCAGCAAAGGCACAACATAATTGTGGGCGACTACAATTACTGCTATGCATTTTTCAAAATAGGAACTCTTATTTTTCTAAAACTCATACCGCACAATTCCTCCAGTTTTCCTTCATGGTGAGTTTTGCATAATTGAACATATTCATTCGCATCAAAACTACACTTTTCTAATTCGCACTTTACCTTAGTTACAATTTCACTATAAGTTATAATTTTTCCTAAACACATAACAGTTATTAAGTAGGCATATCCGTAATATCTGAAAAATCAACTAACAAGTCATCATTTTAACGTACCTATTTTAAACAACCTACAACCTACTCACGTTTTTTTCAATAGGATACTTTCGCCGCCCCCTCAGAGCCATTATGAAGCGGGCAGACCATTTCCGGCAATTTCCCTGTCCATATTACCCAAAAAAGACCGTGATGATTTCTGCGCATCTGTATGGCTATGTACAGGAGTAACTGGCGGGCATTTAGAATAAATATTAAAGCCAGCACACCGTTTTAAGCGAAAATTCAACATGCATTAGTTAACGGGAGATTAGTCGGCTTATGGCACAAAACCGCTTGTCAGATTAGGTTTAGCTCTGCGCTATAACACTGCCAGCTCGGCTCTGAGCCACTACACATCAGCCGCTACATAATCTCAAACAATATCAGCTGGTTCAGGGCTCTCGAGGATTGAATTTTTACCTGCGGTTATGACACAGTAGAAACCTATCAACATCTTTCTATCAAACCCTGTTTATCAACCACCTGCGGGTAACGATGATGAAACGTATAACAACAATCGTAGTAGCGCTGCTGGTCACGGCAGCATTGAGCGGCTGTAACACCACGCGCGGCTTTGGCCAGGATGTGCAGAAACTGGGTAGCAAAATTTCACACGCCGCTAGCTAAACCACCGTCAAATAACAAAAAACCGGCCATACATCAGCCGGTTTTTTCGTTTACGCCGCGATCCCTACGCTTTCCGCAGTTGGTTCAATATCCCTCAGAACGCCGACAGCATATCAATATGCGGAATGCCGTCTTCGTCATATTCCTCACCGGTCGCCACAAAGCCAAACGCACCGTAGAACGTTTGCAAATGAGCCTGCGCAGACAGGAAAAGATGCTTTTGCGGCCAGTGGCGTGCGCAGGCAATCAGCGTGTGTTCCATCAACTGGTGCCCCAGATGTTGCCCGCGGGCATGAGGCGCGACAATCACGCGTCCAATTGTCACCACATCGTTGTTCGGATGGGGAGCAAGCAGCCGAGCGCATGAGGCCAGCTTGCCGTCACGGTACGCCGTAATATGGCGATTACCGTCCACCAGATCGCGGCCATCAATATCCAAATAGGGACAGGTTTGCTCGACCACGAATACCTGATTGCGCAGCGCCAATATGTCATGCAGTGAATACACGTTAAGGTCTGCCACATCCCAGTCATGCCATATCAGACTCATTGCTACCCTTCCTATTTCGTTTATTCCGCACCAGTGGAACGATCGCGGCGCTTAGCCAGAACCAGCCATGCCCACAGAAACGCAATCGCCAGCGCAAACAAGACACCAAAGCCAATCCCGATGGTGATAACCGACACACCCAGTTTCACCACCAGAGAATAAAGCCCCAGCATTAACAGCATAGCGCCGTTCTCACCCAAATTCTGTACGGCGATCGCATTCCCCGCCCCAACGCTGGCCTTACCGCGCTCCTGCAACAGCGCATTCAGCGGGACGATGAAGAACCCACCGAGCGCCCCCAGCAGAATCAGCAAGGAATAGGCGCTCATGAGGTTGTGTTGGAGTGTGAAAATCACCACCACTACGCCAATCAAGAACCCCGCAGGCAGACAGCGCCGCACGCTATCGAGCGTTACCAGCTTCGCAGCCGCACCGGCTCCTACCACGATACCCACGGCGACCATCGCGTTAAGCAGCGTCGGCGTTGCATTGTCGGTAATCCCAAGCGCATGCGGTACCCACAGCACCAGCAGAAAGCGCAGCGTCACACCTGCGCCCCAGAACATACTGGTGCCGATCAGCGAGAGTCGGGCGTCGCCATCGCGCCATAGCACGCGACAGGCGGAAAAGAAGCTGCTCGCCATCTGCACCGGATGCCACGGCTGTCCCGGCCGCGCCGCGTTGAGACGAGGAATCAGCATGTTCGCTCCCAGCGCTATGCCGTAAGCCACCGCACAAACCGATAGCGCCCCGTAAATGTTCCAGTCCGCCAGCACGCCGCCTGCGACTGAACCGGTCAGGATCGCCGCAATCGTCGAGGCCTCCATCAGACCATTCGCTTTGACCAACTGATCGCCGCGCGTGATCTCACCCAGAATGCCGTATTTCGCCGGGGAATAAGCCGCAGCGCCAATGCCCACCAGCGTGTATCCCAAAAACGGATTTCCGCCCACGCAAATCAACAGCGCGCCCGCCAACTTCAGGGTATTGGCGAACATCATCACCTGCCCTTTGGAGAAGCTGTCCGCAATTTGCCCGACAAACGGTGCGAGAATGATGTACGCAGCGACAAACCCCATCTGCAAAAACGGCTGGCTCCAGTCGGGATACACCAGCTGTTTGATCAGCGCTAACGTGGCAAACAGCAGCGCGTTATCGCCAAACGCGGAGAAGAACTGCGCGATAATCACCGCGCTCATACTGCGCGACAGCAAAGGCGTCGCGGGTTCAGTCTGTTGACTCATACATTCGGCTCCGACGCGTTAGTTGCTGGTTCTTCGGCCATCTGGCGCAGCGTGACAAAGTCAGGCTTGCCGCTGCCAAGTAGCGGTAAGGCTTTCACATAGCGAATATCGCGCGGCACCGCCAGTTCCGGTACGCCGCTGCTGCGTGCTTGTGCAAGCAACGCGTCACGGGTTATCTGGTTGTCCGTCGTAAACAGCACCAGCGCCTCGCCTTTGCTGCTGTCACTTTTCGCACTGGCCGCATGCTGCGCTTCCGGCGATATCTTCACCGCTAGCTGTTCTACACTTTCCAGCGACACCATCTCCCCTGCCAGCTTGGCAAAGCGCTTCACGCGGCCGATGATGGTGCAGAAGCCTCTTTCATCCAGTTCGACAATATCGCCCGTGTCATACCAGCCCTGCTGCAACTCGCCCTGCGCGTTTTCTGCCGCAGGCGCTTCGAGCACGCCGGGGTTTTCCACTCGCAGATAGCCTTTCATGATATTCGGCCCGCGCAGCTGTAGACGACCGCCGCGCGTGATGCCCGGCACCGTAATCAAACGCGATTCGATTTCCGGCAACAGCTTGCCGACGGAATGGATTTTTGTCGCCATCGGGACGTTGATCGCCACCACCGGCGCGCACTCGGTCACGCCGTAGCCTTCCAGAATGCGGATACCAAATTTATCCTGCCAAACCTGACGCGTGGTTTCAGACAGCTTTTCTGCCCCGGCAACCACATAGCGCAGACGAGCAAAATCATACGGATGGGCGAAGCGTGCGTAGTTGCCTAAAAACGTTGACGTCCCAAACAGCACGGTACAGTTCTGGTCATAAACCAGCTCCGGCACGATGCGATAGTGCAACGGGCTGGGGTAGAGGAACACGCGAGCGCCCGTCATCAGCGGCGTTAACAGCCCCACCGTCAGGCCAAACGCATGGAACAGCGGCAGCGCAGACATAAAGCGGTCACGCGCCGTGAAATCTGCCACCGTACGAATCTGCTCAACGTTCGCCAGCAGGCTGTCATGGGAATGCACGACACCTTTCGGATTCCCCTCGGAACCGGAGGTAAACAGTACGATAGCCGCATCGTCAGGTTTCTGCGGCAGCATCGCGCGAGCAGGAAACAGCAGATGAAACAGGATCCACAGCTTATCGGTCAGCGTCACGGTGTCTTTCAAATCTTCCAGATAGACCCAGTTGGCCTCGCTGACCTGCTTCGGTAGATCCGTCAGCTTGCCCTTTTCCAGAAACTGGCGAGACGTGACGATGGTTTTGATCCCCGCCGCTTTCATCGCGCTTTGTAGCCCTTTCGCGCCAGCGGTGTAGTTCAGCATGGCAGGAACGCGGTTACGCAACGATGCGCCCAGGATGGATGCCGCGGTAATGGTCGCGTTGGGCAACAGCATGCCGACATGTTCATCGACGCGGGTGAAGCGCTGCAAAATGCGCGATACGCCCAGCGATTTTTTCAATAAGCCCTGATAGCTGTCTTCATTGAATGAGATATCCGCAATGCTGGGGGAGGAGCGCCCATAACGAGTTCTCGCGGCCAGAAAGGCCTGATACAGCGTGTGCTGCGGGCGCGTATCCATCCGCGCCTTCATCATAATCTGGTGCAAATGCTCACCGGCCAGCGCACGACGTTCTCTGGCACTGCTGGCTTCCGGCATCGGCAACGTGGTCGGGGGCAAATAGGTGATCGTAATCTGCGGGAGGCAGCGGCGTTTAAAGACGCCCGCCAGCCGACCAAACGGCGTGAACTCTGCGCCATCAATGCGCACGGGGATAATCGTTGCCCCCGATTTCGCCGCGACAAACGCCGCGCCGCTGTAAATCTTCATCAGCGATCCGGTAACGCTGATCCGCCCTTCTGGGAAAACCACGACGGGCTGGCCGCGTTCGATCACCTTGATCAGCCCTTTGATTGCCAGAGGCTTAGTGGGATCTAACGGCACGAAATCGATATACGGCTTCAGCCAGCGCATAAACCAGCGATCGGAAATGGAGGAGTACACGGCAAAGACGGGCTTTATCGGTAAGAATAACGCCAGCAAAACGCCATCAAGGAACGAGACGTGATTGGGGGTGATGAGCAATTTGGATTGCTGAAACTGGCTGCTGTCGCCCTCGATCCGGATGCGATACAGACGCTGGAACACCCAACGTAACAGGGTATGAATCATGCCTTCTCCCAATAGACAGATAAATGAATTGATCCTTCAGACGCCCTATCGTGATATCCGTACATCAGCGATCGGTACAGAACAAAGGGTATTATATTATTTATTTGAATATCATAACCCGCATGTAAAAAATCATGACAACAAAGGTTATATACCCTAAATAATCCGGTTTGCGGGACAAAGCGCTATCATTTTCACAACATACTGCGCTGGTTCTTTAGGGCAATACGCATTGCCATGGAGCAAGCAACGGACAACGTCGTCAGGAACGAATTTGACCACGCAACAGCGGGGCCTGCCGTAAGAGACTCGCGGCCTCTCTCATTTCATTCTTTCCCATCGCTGACCCTGCCGTTTTACAACAGCACAAAAAGACGAAAAACAGCGTCTCCACCACATTGACAGAAACACCAAACGAAATTAAAACTATACCGTACAGTTTACTTTTGTAATCCACTCACTATCACGTCAGGAGAAAGAGAATGAAAAGTCTATTGCTACTCAGCTGTGTCAGCTCGGTATTGATGCTGAGCGGCTGTGTCTCTTTATTTTAACTCAAGCATATAAGAGCATTTAAGTTACGTGGAGAACGTATGAAAAATCTGTTTCTTGCAAGCTGTATCGCCGCCACATTCTTGCTAAGCGGCTGCCTTTCTATCGGTAGCCACCTCAACTGATCTTTCGCGCTATGCCGTCCCTCGTCATAGCGCGATATTCTCTCTTCTCTCTCCAGACCACGCCTTTCCTGCATCAGGCACCAACGACAAATGACAGGCAAAAAAAAACCTACGCATCCGCGTAGGTTGGTGTAATCAAATGGTTTCAATGTACAGAGCACATCGATATATCACCAATCAATACCTCTGGGACTTGTAACTCTAAAGATCGCCACCTCTCTTCACCAGCGATGAATCGAAAGAGTTATTCCATAAGTGCAACCAACTGTAAGATTCTGGTGAATCATGTAAGGCCGCCGCCTTTTAGCGCGTTTTTCTAGCGTGATAGCGACTGGTGATACAGGCGCACGGCTTTGTCCGGGTAATCCAGCCCGTCGCCGATGTAACGCCAGCCGTGTTTTTCGTAATAGCCGCTAAACGTAGCGAACAAATAGAGATCGTCAAAGCCTCGACGACGGCAGAAATCCAGTACGTGCTGTTGTAGCGCGATACCCAGCCCTTTGTCACGCTGGCTTTCTTCCACATACAGCGATGCCAGCCAAGGTGTCAGATCCTGTCGGCTGATTAAATCGCAGCGCCATAACCCCACCGTCCCGACTAAGCGCTCGCCCTCCAGCGCGATAAACGTCAGCGGCAACGCCGCAGGATTCAGGCTATTGCGCACCACGCTGGCAAAGAATTCACGGCTGTTCTGGCTGCCGAACGCCTGCCAAATCCAGTCGATCACCTGCTCTTGATGCTGAGGGTGATCCGCCAGATAAACAATCTTCACGCTAGACATGTCCGTCATGATTACACCAGTTTTCCCTGGAAGATCGGCACAGAATCAAACAAATAGCCGTCAAACTCCGGTGCATCGGCGTCAGAGATTTCCATCAGCGTATTTTTGACGTTTTCGAGATGCTGCCACATCGCCTGATAAGACCCAGACACATCGCGACGCCGCAGCGCCGCCAGAATAGCCTGATGATCCGCCAGCCATTTCAGGCGATAGCCCTGCGTCCCAACGTGCGTATAAAGCTGCTGCCAAAGCGCGTTATCGTCACGACATGCCCAGATATTGCTGACCGTTTCCAGCAGCATCTGATTTTGCGTCGCGCCGGCAATTTGCAGATGGAACAGGCGATCAAAATCGCCACGGTAATCTTTACCGGCAATCGCGGCCTGCTCTTGTTCTAGCGTCTTACGCAAATTTTCGATATCCGCCCGCGTTGCCATGCGCGCCGCAAATGCCGCGATGTTGCTTTCCAGCAGTTGACGAGCCTGTAGCATTTCAAACGCGCCGATACGGTTTTTGGCACCGTCTGTCGCGTCATCTTCATCGGGAATACGCAAGACATAAACCCCAGAGCCCTGACGAATATCGACCGTGCCTTCCAGTTCAAGCATCAGTAGCGCTTCGCGCACTATCGTCCGGCTAACGCCATAGGTTTCCGCAATATTTCGTTCAGGAGGGAGGCGCGATCCGACGGGGTAATCCCCTGACTGAATCTTCTGACGCAAATCACAGCCGATTTCCTGATATTGCTTCTTCTCTTGCAGAACTACATCCTTCGCCACGCTTTCACCCTACATGCACTTTCGCCCTAAGTGCGGGCGTCAGGCCCGCTCTGATTGTGCCTGTCATACTGCAAGCTGCAACTTGAATGATGACAGGCACTGCTACAGCCACGTACTCACGCAGCGGTAGAGCGTTAGTTTACCAAACTCAGTGCCTGATCCAGTACTTTTGCGCCATTTAATGTGCCGTAGGCGACAGGGTCGATCACCGCGATAGGAATCTGGTAGCTGTCCGTCAGCTTTTTATTCTCGTTAAGCTTGAAGCGCACCTGCGGCCCCAGCAGAACCGCAATAATGTCGCCGCCAAACTCCTGCAACTCATCGCGCAAGTTTTGCTCTGGGATCGCGTAGATCTTCAGTTCCATTCCCCGCGTTTCCGCTTCCTTCTCCATCTTGGTGACCACCAGTGAGGTCGACATTCCTGCTGAGCAGGCCAGTACGATTCTTTTCATATTCCGTTCCTCATTTTGGTTATCTGCACCTATTTCTCTTCATCATCCAGCGTCAATTCAAGTCGACGCGTGTCATGTAGCTGACGAAACCAGGCGGCGGATTTTTTCGGCCGCCGTTGCCGATCCTGCTCCAGATCGATTTCGATCAATCCGTAGCGATTTTTAAACGCGTTCATCGGCGAGACGTTGTCGGTAAAGGCCCACAGCATGTAGCCGCGGCAGTTTGCGCCCTCTTGCTTCGCCTTCAGCGTCCAGTACAGGTGTTCGGCAATAAATGCGATACGGTAATCGTCCTGAATCACACCCGCGTCGTCTTTAAAGCGCGCCTCGTTCTCAATACCGATGCCGTTTTCCGCCACAAACCACGGCGCATTGCCGTAGTCACGCTCTATGCGTTTCGCCATGTCGTAAATGATTTTGGGATTGATCTCCCAGCCGCGTGAAGTGTTCATCCGACGCCCCGGCAGCTCAAAATGCTCGTAATAATAGGCCGGATGGAACGGTGTCTCTTTGTTCCACTCGCGGCTGGGCGCTTTGACACGATGCGGGTAATACAGGTTGATCCCCACCTCATCGACCGTATTGTCCCGAATGGTCGCCAGCTCTTCTTCCGTGTAATCCCACTTCACCTGATGCTGCGCCAGCAGCGCCACCAGCTCCGCCGGATATTCGCCTTTTAACGCCGGATCGAGAAAAACCCGGTTATAGAACAGATCGTAAAGGTGTGCCGCTTTCACATCGTGCGCCGCACGAGATCGCGGATACGTGACTTCAGGATTGAGGATCACACCGATCGAGCCTCCATCACGGTGATAACCCTGCTGCCGAAACCGCTGCACCACTTTTGCCGTTGCCAGATTCTTATGGTGATTCCACTGCATCCACGTGTGCGTGTTCTGCTCATAAGGGTAGCGTAGCGCGTCCAGATAAACGCGCGTCTGCACCACAATCGGCTCATTGAAGGTAAACCAGCGCTTCACTTTCCCGGCATAGCGGGCGAAAACCGCGTCGGCGTACAGCACAAACCACTCCACCACCTGCTTGGATGACCAGCCCTGATATTTCTCCAGCAGGCAGGCGGGCAGTTCGTAATGCTCAAGGCAGATCATCGGTTCGATCCCCTGCCGGTGCATTTCATCCAGCATGTTATCGATATAGGCCGCATACTCTTCATCGACAATGCCTTTCTCATAGTCCAGCATAAAGCGTGACCAGTTTATCGACGTACGATAGTGCGTCAGCCCCGCCAGCTTCATCAGCGCCACGTCTTCCCGATAGCGATTAAAGAAATCCGTCGCTTTCGCCGGGCCGTAGCCGTTATGCCAGACCTGACGATCCTGCTTGTACCAGAGATCCAGATAGGAATCCTGCCCGGCTTTCTTGCCGCTCCATCCTTCCGTTTGCCATGCCGATGCCGCCGCACCCAGAATAAAATCCGGTGGAATAGTCAGTGCAACCTTACTCATGCATTACCTCTCTTCTCGTCCGTTTCAGGCTTTTTCCGCTGCGGCCTGCTTTTCTGCTTCCAACTGCGCCAGCTCGGCACGACGGGACGCCACTTTGACAAACGGCAGATAGATCAGCATCGCGACGATGATGCATACGATCTGTGTCGCGACGGCCCCCATCGATCCCGCTGTCGACAGCCAGGCGTTAATGATCGGCGGCGTTGTCCACGGCACCATCACCACGGCTTTGCCCGCAAACCCCATGCTGGTGGCAAAATAACCAATCGTGCCCGTCACTAACGGTGTGATAATGAAGGGAATAGCCAGAATCGGGTTGAGCATAATCGGCATACCAAAAATCACCGGCTCATTAATATTGAACACGCTGGGGCCGAAGGAGATTTTGGCGATCTCTTTCATCTCTTTGCGCTTGGAAGCAATCATCACCGCCAACAGCAAGCCAATCGTCAGGCCGGAACCGCCGATGCTCATGTACACATCCCAGAACGGCATGGTGATAATGTTCGGTATCTCATGTCCCTGCTCGAACGCGGTCATGTTGACGGCAATCGCCCCCAGCAGCAGCGGTTCACGAATCGGCTTAATCATCTGGTTGCCATGAATCCCGATCACCCAGAACAGCTGAGCGACAAACATCAGCACCAGTAAACCAGGCAGGCTCTGCACCACGGACTCCAGCGGCTGCTGTACGACTTTATAAACGGCGTCATACAGATACATGCCCGTCACGCGGTGAAACACAAACCCAAAGGTGGCGATAGCAACCACCGTGATAATGGAAGGAAACAGCGCAGAAAAAGAGGCCGCGACGTTGGGCGGCACGCTGTCCGGCATTTTAATCTGCAGCCGATCGACATTTTGCAGCTTGGTATACATCTCGACAGACAGGATGGCGATGAACATCCCCAGAAACAGGCTTTTAGTATCGGAGAACTGTTTCGCCAGCACGTCTTTCACCACCATCATCTGCCCGTTGACGGCCATTTCGATCGTGGTTGGCGTGACGGCGATAAAGCAGATCACCGCCAGCAGGCCGGGAAACAGCCCGCGTGAACCGTTAATCTTCCCAAGCTCGATACCAATCAGGAAGACGGCACCGATAGTCAGAAAGCTGAGCGTGGCGTAGTTAATGCCGCTCATAATCGGTTTAAGTTCAGCCAGAAACGAGAACATGGAAAAACTGGCCAGACCATTTTTCGGGTCCATCACCATGTTGGAAATCAGAACGGAAAACGCCCCGACGATAATGACGGGCATCAGCGTAATAAAGGATGCCTTAATCGCCATAATGTAACGCAGACTGTTAAATTTATTGGCAAAGGAGCCCAATGAATCAATCAGTTGGTCCTTAAATGACATAACACCACCTCTTTCATCATCATATTGTTATATCGCGTGTGACACGCGGGATGGCCGTTACGCGCAGGGTAAATGCAGGTACCGCGCTTTCGCGTTTGGCATACCAAAAATCAACCATAATGAATTATTTTTCTGTGACATGATTCTCACAAGGTGATATTGGAATTCCAATATGATGAAAATGTGATTTTTGGCATACCATAAATTCTCAACCAATATGGGCTGCTTTCCTGACCACAAGAAGGAAACCAACGATGAAAGACACAGAAAACGTTCCTGCATTCGATATGGAACAAACCGTGATGGAACTGCTGATTAATGCGGGTGAAGCGCGTTCAAACGCCATGATGGCCATTCAGGCGGCACGCCAACGGGAGTGGCAACAGGCTGACGACCTGCTCGCCGCGTCACAAGAAGCGGCTCGTGCGGCTCATCGCGTTCAAACACGGCTGATCGGTCTGGACGAAGGGGAAGGCAAGGTGCCCGTCAACCTGATCATGGTTCATGCACAGGATCATCTGATGACCGCCATGCTATGCCGGGATTTGGCGGAAGAGATTGTCTTGTTACGCCGTGAAATGGCTGCATCACAGAATTGACAAAAATTCGATTGAGAAACGAACATCAGGCGTTAAATCCAGCAATAGGCCTGTGGTAACATGTCGCATGATGTTCGTAACAGGGATGGATAGGCTTTTTTAGCCCGTCATCATACTCAATTAAGGTGCAGCGATGAAAACCATGCTTGAGGTGGCAAGACGTGCAGGGGTGTCTAAAGCGACCGTCTCCAGAGTGCTAAACGGCACGGGTCAGGTCAAACAGGCAACACGCGATGCCGTATTTCAGGCAATGGAGGAGCTAGGCTACCGTCCTAACTTTCTGGCGCGTTCGCTGGCTCGTCGTACTTCAAACAGCATTGGTCTCGTTATTTCCAATTTTGACGGCCCCTATTTTGGCCGCCTGCTGCGCCGTGCTACGGATATCGCAGAAAGCAGCGGTAAACACCTGATCGTCACCGACGGGCACGATACGCCGGAAGATGAGCAGCGTGCGGTGCAGCTTCTGTCTGACAGACAATGCGACGCCATTATCCTCTATACCCGCTATATGTCCGAATCGGACCTCATGACGCTGCTCGACACGCTGACTATTCCGATGATCGTGATGAATCGCGATCTGCCGCAGGCACGGGAACGCTGTATTTTCTTCCGTCAGCAGCAGGCCGCATTTGACGTGGTGAATTACCTGATCGAACAGGGCCACCGAGAGATCGCCTGCATCACCGCCCCCATGAAAACGCCGACGGCGCAGGCGCGGCTCGCGGGCTATCAGCAGGCATTGACCGCTCACCAGATCGCGCTTGAACCGCGCCGGGTGGCATATGGCACCAGTATGGTCGCCAGCGGCTATCAGGCTGCACGCCAGTTGCTGAATAGCGGCATCAGTTTTAGCGCGCTGTTTGTCAGCAACGATCATATGGCGATTGGCGCGATGAAAGCGCTGTACGAGGCAGGGAAAAAATTACCTCAGGACGTCTCCGTCTTCGGCTTTGACGATGAACCCTGCGCCACTTACCTGCACCCTTCACTTTCCACCGTCTACATGCCGATTGAAGAAATGGCCGCTACCGCGATTACGCAAGTGCTGGATCTGATCGCGGGTAAGGACGTCAATCCGCTACAGCCATTCACCGGCGAACTAAAAATCCGCGAGTCGGTACAGAAAGGGCCGTATTACACAGCGTAAAATTCACAGTAAAATCGCTCCCCGGGCAAGCAGCCTGCACGGGGTTCTCCTCTTTAGCCATGCTCAATCAACATCACCGCACTCGTATCCGCTTCCAGCGCATCAAACAAATGCGGGACATCAGCGGAGTAGCTAATGTAATCCCCTTCGCTCAGTTCAACGGGCTGTGTGACAGGCCCAATTCTGGCGCGACCGCTGCTCAGGATCACGTGTTCAACCGTCCCCGGCCTATGCGGTTGAGAGACTCTGGCTTCCCCCGGCTGTACTTTCAGCCGATAGATATCACGCTGCGCGCCTGCCGGGCACGCAGCCAGCAGCGTCGCGGCATAGTTCGCCTGCTCGGAGTAGGTTGCTGCGCCTTCGTTAGCACGAATCACCTGCACATGCTGGCGAGGCTGCCCAATCAGTTGGCTGACTTGTACATCAAGCGCCATCGCCAGCGCCCAGAGCGTTTCCAGACTCGGGTTGCCGATCCCGGTTTCCAGCTGTGAAAGCGTTGATTTTGCCAACCCTGCGCGCTTTGCCAGTTCGGTCACTGACAGATTTAACCGCTCTCGTTCACGCCGAATAGAAACGGCCAGCCGTGCGATGGGCGTAATCTCCTGCGCCCCCTTTTCCTGATTATCGATCGTCATATTGTTCACCATAACGTCCATTCGTTCGACTTGACGAACGAATGGTTTGTGTTCATTATTTTGTCCTGTTGTTCATTATAAAGAATGTTGTTCGCTATAGCAGCAATCTCGACACACTAACAGGCAGGAAAAAAGATGGCACCTCAGACTCGCGGCACGATAGAAATGGCTATCGCGATGATCATTTCCGGCACCGTTGGCTGGTTCGTTTTGACAGCGGGACAGCCAGCCATGACGGTGGTCTTCTGGCGCTGCGCATTCGGCGCATTGACGATGCTCATCGTCTGCGGATTATTGGGTCTGCTGCGACGGGGCATCATTAGCAGGAAGCAGGCTGGCATTGCCGTACTCGGCGGCCTGGCACTGGTATTCAACTGGACGCTGCTATTTGGCGCTTATGCACACGCGTCTATCGCCGTCGCCACCGTGGTTTACCACACGCAGCCCTTTATGCTGCTGGGGCTAGGCGCGATCTTTTTCAGGGAAACGCTCACTCTCAACAAAATCGGCTGGCTGCTGTGCGCCTTTAGCGGCATTGTCCTGATCGTCAGCGCCCAAGCGGGGGCCGACGGCAACGACAAAAGTTATCTGTCAGGCGTGCTGATGGCATTGGGTGCCGCGTTCTTCTACGCCGTGGCGGCCGCGATAACGAAAAAACTGTCCGGGATCCCACCGCACGTACTGGTGCTGATACAGCTGCTCGTTGGTGTCGTCATCCTTGCGCCCTTCGCGACAATGCCGGTTTCCCCTACGGCTTCACAGTGGGGAATGCTTGTGACTATCGGCGTGATCCATACCGGGCTGATGTCGACGCTGTTATACAGCGCGATCCAGAAGATCCCGACCGCGCTGGTTGGCGCGCTATCGTTTATCTATCCCGTTGTCGCCGCGCTAGTAGGCTGGGCAGCTTTTGGGCATCGGCTGGATGCGATGCAGCTTGCCGGTGCGGTCGCGATTCTGCTGTCCGCCGCCGGCATGACGTTCGGTTGGTGCATCACGTTCAACAGGCAAAAGCGTCGTCTGCATCAAGCTGTACGTTCGGGGGAAAAACAGAACGCTTCTCCCCCGATCGAACCGAATCATCCCGATTAAAGCGCTTCCAGCGCCAGCAACTCGTCCAGCGTCTGGCGACGGCGAATCAGGCGCGGTTCACCGTTTTCGAACAGCACTTCTGGCAGCAGCGGACGGCTGTTGTAGTTCGAGGACATGGATGCACCGTACGCGCCGGTGTCATGGAAAACCAGATAATCGCCAACCTGTGCATCCGGCAGCGCGAACGTTTCCACACCGCCACCCGCCTGCTGGGTAAACACATCGCCGGATTCACACAGCGGCCCGGCAATCACGCTATCGCGCAACGTGGACTGGCTGATATCGCGGCCATCGCCCGGCAGCAAAGAAACATGGTGATAACTGCCGTACATTGCCGGACGCATCAGATCGTTAAACCCGGCATCGACCAGCACAAAGTGGCGACTCCCCATAGATTTTATCGCCCGCACTTCCGCCACCAGCACGCCGGATTCCGCGACCAGAAAACGTCCTGGCTCGATTTCCAGCGTCACCGGGTGACCGAGATGCGCGGCAATTTTCTCACGCGCCGCGTTCCACAGCCCGTAATAGTGTTCGGTATCAATCGCTTCTTCACCGTGGCGATAGGGAATCGACAGCCCGCCGCCCGCTGAAATCGCCTCGATATCCTGACCCAGTTCAACAACCTGCTGCACCATCGCCTCGCACACCTGTTCCAGATGGCCGTAATCGACGCCAGAACCAATGTGCATGTGGATTCCCACCAGCTTCAGCTGATAGCGCTGAATGTGCGCCAGCGCCAGCGGTAAGTCGCCGTACCAGATGCCGTGCTTGCTGTTCTCGCCGCCAGTGTTGGTTTTCTGGCTGTGACCATGACCAAAGCCCGGATTCACACGCAGCCACACTGGATGCCCCGGCGACTGCTGCCCAAGCTGTTCCAACATATCGACCGAGCCAGCGTTAACCGGAATGTTCAGTTCGGAAACGCGTTGCAGCGTCGGACGATCCAATAGATCGGCAGTAAATACGATCTCATGCGCGTCGGTACCCGGCACAAAGCCTGCAATCAGCGCACGCTCGATCTCACCCAGCGATACCGAATCCACTTTCACACCCTGCTCACGCATCAGGCGCAAAATATGCGTGTTGGAACACGCCTTCTGCGCAAAGCGGATTGTGTCGAACTGGCGTAGTTGGGCGATGCGGTTAACGATGGTCTGCGCGTCATAGGCCCAAACCGGGCAACCAAAACGTGCAGGCAGTTCACGCAGGCTTTGCGCGTTCAGAGCATGGGTTACGTCATTCAGATCGTGTGGCATAAGTGTTACCGATTTACAGGGTTAAACGTGGTTGAGAAACACTATAAAAACCCCCCAATAGGTAAACAAATATCGTTTTAAGCACACTCTATTCATTTCTGATATGGTTTATCAAAATGATGGTTTATAAAAATAAATGAAGGAGGCGACATGGCAGCAATATCCTTACGGCACATCGAAATTTTCCATGCGGTTATGACGACCGGGAATCTGACGGAAGCGGCAGCGCTGCTGAACACGTCGCAGCCGACCGTCAGCCGCGAGCTGGCACGCTTTGAGAAGTTGATTCAGATGACGCTGTTCGAGCGACTGCGAGGCCGGCTTTACCCCACCGCGCAGGGGCTACAGCTGTTTGAAGAAGTGCAACGCTCGTATTATGGGTTGGATCGGATTATCAACGCCGCCAGCGATATTCGCCGTTTTCAGCAGGCGCAGCTTTCGATTGCCTGTCTGCCCGTGTTCTCACAGTCGCTGCTGCCCGACGCCTGCAAACCGCTGCTGGCGCGTTACCCGCTGCTTAATCTGCACATCATTCCGCAAGAGTCGCCGCTGCTGGAAGAGTGGCTGTCTGCACAGCGCCACGATTTGGGCTTAACGGAAAACAGCCTCACGCCAGCCGGTACAGAACGGCAAACGTTGATGTTGCTCAATGAAGTGTGCGTGCTGCCAGAGGGGCATCCGCTGGCGCAAAAAGCAGTGCTCACGCCGCAGGATTTTGCCGATGAGCCCTTTATCAGCCTGTCGAGCGCCGACAGCTATCGCCAGTTGCTGGATAAGCTGTTTCAGGAACAGGGCGTGTCGCGCCGGATGGTACTGGAAACGCACAGCGCGGCATCGGTGTGTGCGATGGTGCGGGCGGGCATCGGGCTGTCGATCGTTAACCCGCTCACCGCGTTGGATTATGCCGCTTCCGGCGTGGTCGTGCGGCCTTTCAGCATCGACGTGCCTTTTACGGTCAGCCTGATTCGTCCGCTGCACCGCCCTGCTTCGGCGCTGGTCGATACCGTGATTGATCAACTCAAACAGTATGCCGCCGATGTGCCTTCGCGTCTGGGGCAGGTCTTGCAGTGCTAATAACGTGATTCGCTTGTGATTAGTATCGTCACATCGCCGATGGCTGTGCCAGTGCCCGCCAGCGAGGATCGTGAGCAAACCATTCCACCAGAAAATCCAGCAGGGTACGCAGCGCAGCGGGCATCTGGCGGCGCGAGGTGTAAATACCGTAAATCCCCATCGCCTGCGGGCGGTATTCCGGCAACAGCGCCACTAATTGTCCACTAGCGAGATAAGGTGCCACAGAATAGCGCGGTTGCAGCGCGATGCCGGCTCCTTCCAGCGCACCCGCTAGCAGCACCAGCGACTCGTTGCCGCTCAGGTTACCGCTAACGGGAATCGTAAACTTTTCATCACTGCGGGAAAAATGCCACAGACTTTTGCCGAAATAGGTGTAGGTCAGGCAGTTATGAATCGAGAGATCGGTCAACTGTCGCGGAATACCGTACTCATTCAGATAAGAAGGCGATGCACACAGTACCGACTCACAGCGTGAAAGCGGTCGGGCAATCAGATTGGGATCCAGCTCGTTGGTGATGCGCAGCGCCAGATCGATACGCTCCTCGACCAGATTCACCGTGCGGTTATTCATTTGCAGATCGATAGCAACGCGAGGATGCCGCCGCAGGAAAGTCGTTATCGCCATACCGAGCGCCCCCTGCGCCAGCGACTGCGAACAGCTGACGCGCAGCAAACCGCTTAACGTGGCATCGTCGGTATCGGCTTCGACGCGCATGTCTGCCGTCAGCGCCAGCATCTCCCGGCAGCGTGCCAGCGTTTTTTCACCCGCATCCGTCAGGCTCAGCTTACGCGTGGTGCGGTGCAATAGCCGCGCCCCTGCCCACGTTTCCATCTCCGCCAGATAGCGCGTTACCATCGCCCGGGATATGTCCAGCGTCTCTGCCGCCGCAATCATGCTACCGCGGTCTATAATCGTGACAAACACTTCAGCAGCCGTAATACGATCCATAAATTAGTCCGTTTTATGCAACAAATAATTGCCCGTTTTGCGGTTTTTCGTACGATTAATGCAACATAACATGAACCCACTTTCTGTCATACCTGTGGAGTATCACCATGTCTAAATCTATCGCTTTTACCGTGTCTTTACTCGCTGCATCGCTGGGTCTGGCTTCTGCGGCTAACGCCGCCGAGTTAAAAATCGACGTGTTTAATCCAGGTGAAGCCAGCATATTCCCGGTTTCTTCTGAAATTATCAGCGGCGATAAAGAAGTCGCGCTGATCGATGCGCAGTTCCAGCGTAACGATGCCCAAACGCTGGTTGATCGCATCAAAGCCACCGGAAAAAAACTGACCACCGTCTATATCAGCCATTCTGACCCTGACTACTATTTCGGTCTGGACGTGATTAAAGCCGCCTTCCCGGACGCTAAAATTATTGCGACTCAGGCGACCATCGATGCGATCAACGCCAGCAAAGACGGCAAAGTGGCACATTGGGGCCCGCTTCTGAAAGAAAACGCGCCGAAGGAGATCGTGGTTCCTCAGGCACTGGAAGGCGATAGCTTTACCGTTGATGGCAAAAAACTGGAAGTGAAAGGACTGAAAGGGCCAACGCCGGATCGCACCTTCGTCTGGATCCCTTCGCTGAAAGCCGTGGTCGGCGGTATTCCGGTGTCTGCCAATATCCACGTCTGGCTTGCCGATACCCAAACGCCAGAATCTCGCGTTCACTGGCGTGACACGCTGAAATCCATTGAAGCGCTGAAGCCCACCACCGTCGTGCCAGGTCACTTTATCGCGCCAACGGATTACACCTTGAAAAACGTGACGTTTACGCTGCAATATCTGGATACGGTGGAAAAAGAGCTGGCAAAAAGCAAAGATTCTGCCGAACTGATCGCAGCAATGAAAAAACACTACCCGACGCTGAAAGAAGAATCGGGTCTTGAACTGAGCGCCAAAGTCCTGAAAGGTGAAATGAAGTGGCCACAGTAAGACTGCATTATATTTACGATCCGTTGTGCGGCTGGTGCTACGGTGCCGCCCCACTCGCGCTGGCAGCGCAGGAAATTGATGGGCTAGATCTGATCCTCCACGGCGGCGGTATGATGACGGGCAGCAATAGCCGTACCATCACCCCGGAGTGGCACGATTACGTGATCCCCCACGATCGCCGCATTGCACAAATGACCGGGCAAACCTTCGGGGAAGCGTATTACGAAGGACTGCTGCGCGACACCAGCGTCGTGCTGGATTCTGCGCCACCGACGGCTGCCGTACTCGCCGCGGAAGCGATGGATGATAAAGGCATGGTGATGTTGCACGAGATCGAGCGTGCGCACTATGTTTCCGGGCTAAAAATCGCCGACACCGCCGTGCTGCGTCAGTGCGCGGAAGCAATCGGTCTGGATGGCGAGGCTTTCAGCACCGAGTTCTCCTTTATCCAGGCAGAAACGCTGTCAAAACACATCAACGCTAGCCGGGAATTACTGGCGAAAGTGCGTGGACAAGGCTTTCCCACTTTTGCACTGGAAGATGCCAACGGGAATTTCCAGCAAATCCCCGCAGCAAACTACCTCGGTCAGGTAGATGCATGGCGCAAGGTGCTGACACAGATGGTCAACCACGCCACCGCATAACGTTCTCATCACTCTTCCCAAGGGAGCAAGCCACGGCCTGCTCCCTTTTTTCGCTCCCGATATCGGCTGTATCTCATCCCCGTAAACCGCTAAAGTATTTCCTTCGTGATAAATCAACGCGCTACCGCGTTTATTCATCAATCCCGTTGAGAAGGAAGCAACATGAACGAACAGTGGTCTGTTTTTGAAACATGGTTGGAAGCACACTGGCCTGAAGGACGTAAAGGGCTCAATCCCCCCGCCACGGAACAAGAGATCAAGGCGCTTGAACAGGCGCTTGGCACCTCTCTGCCTGAGGACTATAAAGCCTGCCTGCGTGTTCATAACGGGCAAGATACCTACTCCGGCGGCCTTTTCGAGAACGCAGAATTCTTATCCACACACGCGGTATTGGAACAATGGGAAATCTGGCAATCGCTGCTTAGCGATGGGCAATTTGAGGGCATCCAGTCCAGCCCAGAAGACGGCATCAAGGCTGACTGGTGGAATGCAAAATGGATCCCCTTCACCCACAACGGCGGCGGCGATCACTACTGCCTCGATCTCGATCCGGCTACCGGAGGCCAGCACGGCCAGATTATTACCATGTGGCACGACATGGACGAGAGAGAGAAACTGTCCTCCTCATTCGCAGACTGGTTCCAGAACTATGTCTCCGACGTGATTGCCGGAAAGTACGTTTACTCTGATGAGTACGGCGGGCTAACACCGATTGATGAGCTATAAATGCGTAAAGCAGTCAATAACAGGAGCGATTTACCATGAAATTAAGCCACAGTTTTAGCAGCGCATTAAGAACGTTCGCCTATTTCATGGCTAGCGGCACCCAAAATACGCTAGAAGGCATTGATTACCTTTCACTGTACGGTGAAGAGCCGAGTGCGTTTGAACAGGTCTTCGCTATCTACGCCAATGTGTTAGAGCTGGATGAAGACGGCAACGTACTGAACGCCAAATATGCCGAAAAACGAGCCACAGACTATTTACGGCAATACTGCGACCCCAGTTTCACCGTCGAACCGCCTTATGAAGACTGGGAAGTTGAGCTGCATTAATTTTCCCAGAGGGTTCAATCCCTTAAAATGAAAATCGCTGCTGAACACCGGCAAAATAAGACGTGTGATACGTTATTTTAAATTTCAATGTCACCCTTTCTCTTTTGAGATAACTTACATGAATATAATTTACCCCAGTGATTACTTTGATAGTTCAAAAGTGGATGAGATTTTTGAGGCGGAATATCATTCGGCTAAAGAACGTGGCTTATCGTGTCTGTTATTATCAACGCAGCATGTATCCAATGGGAAATACAAGTTTTCAAAGGACCTTGAATCGAATTCCCCAGTAATTTGGCGAGGCTGGATGTTCAAATCGGATGAATATAAGAGCCTGAGCGATGCGGTGACTCGGAATGGCGGTAATATGCTCGTATCCTTAGAAGATTACCTCTCAAGCCATCATATTACGGGATGGTATAAATCATGCGAAAAATATACGCCAGAGACCACTTTCTTAAAAGAAAGTGATGACTTCGATCAGGTGACTAACCAGCTAAAATGGCCCCGCTATTTTGTTAAGGACTATGTTAAATCGCTAACCACATCCAGAGGGTCTATCGCTGAAAATGCTGAAGAGATCCGCGAAATAATAGCCGCCATTAAGCAATTTCGTGGCGACATTGAAGGTGGCATTAGTCTGAGAAAAGTTGAAGACATTATAAAAACCAGTGAAAGACGCTATTTTTCCTTTAGAAATAACGTGTACTCTTCTGACGGCATGGTTCCGGATCTTGTTGCTGAAATAGCGCAGCATATTAGCTCACCTTTTTTCTCGATTGATATGGCTGAAAACGCTGCTGGTGAACTTCGCCTGATAGAAATTGGCGATGGGCAAGTCTCTGATATCAAAGAATGGAACGTCGACAAGTTTCTTCAAATGTTTCTTAATATGCATTAGCTCAGATTTGGGCTACCGCTTGTGTGAGCCAGAGCAATACTTCCCCTGGCAAACGGCTTCATGCCCTGAGCGTACGTGGAGTCACACCATCAAACCACGCTAAGAGATAGCGAAAAGTATTTATAAAACAGATGCCAATTCAGTTATTCATGGGAGTGATAATACGATGGTATTCGGATTTGTTACGAAGAAAGCGCTAACTGACTGGCAAAATAAACCCTTATATCTGCCGCAGTTTCAGTTCTATGAGCGGCACCGCACCGTCATAAGCACTACCACCCCTGAAAAAATATTACCGGCAATTGCTGACTATGATGCCCAACAGGATGTCATTGTTAAAACCTTAATGTCGGTGCGGCAACTGCCGCAAAAATTACGACGCCATAAATCTGAAAGTGCGACGAATCCGTTTGGGCTACACAGTTTCACTTTATTAGAAAACACAAAAACCGAACTTTGCTATGGCTTAAGAGGACAATTCTGGAGGAGCGATTTTGGCCTTGAGGATGTACCCGATATTAGCGCCTATTGCGCAGCACTCCAGACGGGCAACGCAAAGCTGCTGATGCGATATCAGGTTCAACAACTCGCTACCGATGAATATGCCCTCTGCACAGAAACCTTCATATATTGCCCTGACAGAACGACACAGTTAAAAATGGCTGGATATTGGCTGGCAATCAGAGTGGGGAGTGGCTGGATTCGGCAAAGGATACTCAAAGCAGTAAAGCTTGAGCTCGAGAAAGTGGGCTAGTAGCCTCACGGCGGATAATAGTGCGATTAATTACGTCTAACCTGGCATTGGACACAATCAACTGGATGTCAAAAGTGGGACACTTGAATCGTTGTTCAAAGCCAAAGCCATATGGGAAATGTGCTCGCTTATAATTCGTTGCCGACCTGACCTCCCATCAATCTAACCGCTAGGTGCAGAGGACGTATCCAACTTTTCGATGCGCTAAACCACTGGAGCAAGTCACAGCCGGATCAAACCTGAGCCAATACACATAATACGCCGCTAACAGCGTCGTGATTCATATTTATTGGTGTCAGGTTATCACGCGCTTGGGACGCCAGCTATCTGGCGCAGGGTAAGATAACTATCCGTCACGACCCGTTCCCTGTGCTATAGTCGCCCCGCAAAAGTAACCTCAGACCACACCGCCAGACACACACGAAACGATAACTGACAAACCATGACCGACGTAAAATCAGGTACACACCACACGGTATCCACCGACTCTCGCGCTTCTCGCCTTAACCGCTTCTCCATCGCGCCGATGCTCGACTGGACCGATCGCCACTGCCGTTATTTTCTTCGCCAGTTGACTAGCCAGACGCTGCTGTATACCGAAATGGTAACGACAGGCGCGATTCTTCACGGTAAAGGCGACTATCTGGCCTACAGCGAAGAAGAACACCCGCTGGCGTTACAGCTCGGCGGTAGCGATCCGCAAGCGCTGGCGCAGTGTGCCAAATTGGCAGAACAGCGTGGCTATGATGAAGTTAACCTGAACGTTGGCTGCCCGTCTGACCGTGTACAGAACGGTCGTTTCGGTGCCTGCCTGATGGGCGAAGCGGCGCTGGTAGCAGACTGCATCAAGGCGATGAAAGACAGTACCTCAATCCCGATTACGGTGAAAACCCGCATCGGCATTGACGATCAAGACAGCTATGAATTCCTGTGCGACTTTATTCAAACCGTCGCCGAACGCGGCGAGTGCGAGACGTTTATCGTCCACGCGCGCAAAGCCTGGCTATCGGGCCTGAGTCCGAAAGAGAATCGGGAGATTCCACCGCTGGATTATCCGCGCGTTTACCAGCTCAAGCGCGATTTCCCTGCGCTCACTATCGCCATCAACGGCGGCGTCAAAACGCTGGAAGAAGCCAAAACGCATTTACAGCATCTGGACGGCGTGATGATGGGCCGTGAGGCTTACCAGAATCCTGGGATTCTGGCGCAGGTTGACCGTGAGCTATTTGGCATCGACGCCGCCACGCCGGATCTGGCTGGTGTGGTGCGGGCCATGTATCCCTATATCGAGCGTGAACTCTCTGGCGGCGCGTCATTAGGCCACATCACGCGCCATATGCTCGGCATGTTTCAGGGCATCCCCGGCGCGCGTCAGTGGCGACGCTATCTGAGTGAAAACGCCCACAAACCCGGTGCTGACGCTGCGGTGGTAGAGCGTGCGCTAGCGCTGGTTAATCTGGTTTAAAAAACACTAACAGTTAGTCTTTTCCACCAACATTCTTTCATTTCTCTTCCCCGTGCCGCTGGTAAATCAATCACTTACCAGCGGCGCATCTTGGCATGATTCTTGTTATAGCTTATGTGGCACGCAGAACTTTTCTCTGCGGTTTAACCGCTACAGGAGCACACCATGTTGGAAATTTTCTTCGTTATTGGCTTTTTTATCATGCTGATGTTGACGGGCGTGTCACTGCTGGGCGTGATTGCAGCACTGTTTGTGGCATCCCTTTTTATGTTGATTGGTGGGCTGTTTAGCATCGCGATAAAGGTGCTGCCGTGGCTGATTTTAGCCGTCGCGGCGGTGTGGCTGTGGCGCAAATTTAGCGGTCGACCTGTCTACAACTCGCACCGCTATACCTATCGCAAATACACGTATCGCCAGCGCAACGGAAATGAGTGGTAATGCCAGAAAAATCTGAATTACGCACGAAAATGACGGGCAACGCCGTATTTAACACCAACTTGTTTTACTACGGCTTGTTTTAACGGCATGTTTTAATATGACCTGCTTTAGTACAAAAGTGTGCGCCAGCAGATATTTTTTCCCGGATGTGGCTGCTAGGATGACGCCACAGTTTGACACCCGATTGTCGTTTATAAGGTGAGCAAACTAAATTGGGTAAATAAAACGTTGGGTAAATAAAACAGGGTGGCGAATAAGCCACACGATTTCATCGTCGTCAGGGAAATAATAGCCGCACAGCGGCACTTTCGTGACGATCACCACGCTGTACCCTACATACAGTTTGATGAAATTGGCGTTACGCCAAAGCCTTTCAGGCAATAATACCGACTCTTAACGAGTCGGTATTATTGTCAGGCTCTGTCACTCAGCAACCGCCTTCCCTGACCTCAGCACATTCACTTACACACCATATCTACTCTTGCTATTGCAACGGCTCACGCTTGTGTAGCTTCACACGAAAGCCTGATGGCGACATCGTAAAAGCAAAGCTTTCAGTGACGTCCGATGCGGGCTGCTGCGCCTCGACGCGGAACCCGCCGCACAGCGCGTGAAATCCCAGTTTAATTTCCATTAATGCCAGCGACCGTCCGGGGCACATACGCGGCCCGCCACCAAAAGGCTGAAGATCGGAAAAAGAGGCCTTTCCGCGTTCAAGCCATCGCTCAGGCACAAAATCATCAGGCTGCTGAAACAGCACGTCGTCAAACCCGCTCGCATTCAGCATCAGCAACAGAGGCGTGCCCTTTTTGATCAGGAAATCATCAATAACGGTGTTCTTCGTTGGCTCAAGATACAGCAGCGGTGCAACGGGCTTGAGCCGCATCGATTCATACATCACAGCGGTGAGCCAGGGCAGTCGCGGAAGCGGCCACGGGAGGAGTGCTCCGGCACCATCAGTCGCCTCTTTACACTCTTGAAAAACGCACTCTTCGACCGAAGGCGCTGAGCAAAGCTGGAAACTCATCCAGGCCAGCGTATTCGCCGTCGTATCCTCCCCCGCGAGAAGGAGCGTAATCGCATTGGCGACAATGTCGTCGTCTTTCAGCGTCCCGTCTTTTTTCTGCTCGGCAAGCATCACCTGTAGCATATTTTCCGGCGCTTCTATTAATTGCGGATTGAGCCGGAGGCGTTTCCGCTGGCGATAAATAAACCCATCAACATATTCACGAATCAGGCTCAGGCTTGCATCGAACTGCTTATCTCGCTCCCTCCTGATGTACCGCCATAAAGGAAACAAAGAACCACTGCGGGCATTAATCATGGGAAATAGGTGACGTAAGCTTTGCGACAGCGGGTTTTCCCCCTGTTCGAGCGTATTCACGTCTTCACCAAAAGCCAGTAATGACGTGATATCAACCGTATAACGCTTGAATTCTTCCACGAGGACAACGGCTTCGCCGGTTTCAGCCAGCATCGTGAAACGGTCTGATAGCCGGGAGGTCACCTTCCTGAGGCTGGGATAGAAATACTTCAGATGGGCGGGCTGAAACATCGGCTCCGTCAGTCTGCGCTGATGCTCCCAGCGTTTCCCTTCCGATGAGAAAACTCCGTTCAACCCCGCTTCCTGAAACACGGATTCAATGCTGCTGATACGCCGAAACTCGTCAGGGCGGGATTTCATGATGGTGCGAATACATTCCGCGTCGGCAATCACTATCGCGGACGTGAACCCCAGCCTTAAGCGATAAAAGCGGCCATATTGCGCTTTCCACCGCAGCATCTGGAGATGAACATCACTTCGTTTCAGGTAATCAACATGCCCGAGAATACTTCGGGTTGGGGGCATTGGCAGGCGTTTGATGGATCTCATACTCACATCCTTCTTTAGTGTGTTCAAAATCAGGCGAGAAATCGCCTGTGAAAACAACAATCGAGATAACGGAGAGGTAAAGAGAGAACCATTTTTGAAAAAATGCCGTGGAACCGATGCTCACAGCCAGACGCAACATACGCGTTCAATTCTGCTTATTGGGATTGATGTACGGCGCAGACAACGAGCAAGGCACAAAACCTGAGTGACCGTCTTAATCTGCTTTTCGTCAAATCCTACAGAGAGGCGTTTAAAAAACAAACAATCCGTTTTGGTTTTTTTGTTAAGAAGTAATACTGTCGGCCGCTCTTTTCCCTGTCTGGAAAAGGGGGCGGGAGAAGTGAGGTTATCGCCAGAATACGATAACCTCATTAAACAATTAGCCCGGAATCAGCAGGCATGAGCCCTGCGTACTGCGGCTTTCCAGCGCCCGATGCGCGGCTTGCGCATCCGACAGCGCGAACTTCTGGTTCTGCGGCACATCTACCGTAATCGCCCCGCTGGCGATCAGTGAGAAGAGTTCATTGCTGGCTTGTTCCAGCTCGGCGCGATTCGTCACGTAGCCAAACAGCGACGGACGCGTGACGTACAGCGAGCCTTTCTGGTTCAAAATCCCCAGATTGACGCCGGTGACTGGCCCAGACGCATTGCCGAAGCTGACCATCAATCCACGGCGGCGCAGGCTATCAAGCGAGGCTTCCCAGGTATCTTTCCCGACCGAGTCATACACAACGTTCACCTTCTGCCCATCGGTCAGTTCTGCGACGCGCTGCGCAATATTCTCGGTACGGTAATTTATGGTCGCCCAGGCACCCGCCTGTGTTGCCCGCTCCGCCTTCTCGTCGGAACCCACCGTCCCGATCAACTTCGCCCCCAGCGCCTTCGCCCACTGGCAAGCGATCAGCCCAACACCACCCGCCGCGGCATGGAACAGGAAGACTTCATTCGGCTTGATTTCATACGTCTGGCGCAGCAGATAGTAAACCGTCAGCCCTTTCAGGAAAGAAGCCGCTGCCTGCTCAAAGCTGATGGCATCCGGCAGCAGCGCCACCTTTTCCGCCACCACGTTATGCACGTCGCTATACGCGCCCAGCCCGGACTGCGCATACACCACGCGATCGCCGACTTTCAGCACGCTAACCCCTGCTCCGACTTTCGTCACGACGCCTGCCGCTTCGGTTCCCAGCCCGGAAGGCAGATCAGGAACCGGATACAGGCCGCTGCGAATATAGGTATCGATAAAATTAATGCCGATGGCGCGGTTCTCAACCTGAACCTCTCCCGCAGCGGGGTCGGCAGGCGTGAAATCCACATATTGTAGAACCTCTGGGCCACCATAAGCTCGGAACTGAACGCGTTTTGCCATGTTATCTCCTTAATCGTGACAGGTTCATCATTGCTCTATTATGGATATGGATTGTGTTATTTCGGACGTGTGACATATACAATGCCTCCTAATCCAATGGCAAATCAACCGGTAAAGAACCCGTTTCATGGCAGAGAAAAGACCCACCAATAAATCGAATGAACCCCGTGACCGCCAGATGGAAGGTCTGAAACTTCCGCCACATTCGCTGGAAGCGGAGCAATCGGTATTGGGTGGCCTGATGCTCGACAATGAACGTTGGGATAATGTCGCCGAGCGTGTTGTCGCGAACGACTTCTATAACCGCGCCCACCGCCTGATCTTCACCGAAATGCAGCGCTTGCTCGAAATGAGCAAGCCCATCGACCTGATTACGCTGTCCGAATCGCTCGAACTGCAAGGTTCGCTGGAATCCGCCGGTGGCTTCGCCTATCTTGCCGAACTGGCAAAAAACACCCCCAGCGCCGCGAACATCGGAGCCTATGCCGATATCGTGCGCGAGCGCGCCGTGGTGCGTGAAATGATCTCCGTCGCCAATGAGATCGCCGATGCGGGCTACGATCCGCAGGGCCGCAGCAGTGAAGATCTGCTCGATCTGGCGGAATCCCGCGTCTTCCAGATCGCCGAAAACCGCGCCAGCAAAGACGAAGGTCCGAAAAGTATCGATCGCATTCTGGAAGACACCGTTTCCCGTATCGAGCAGCTGTATCAGCGCCCGCACGACGGCGTAACTGGCGTGTCTACCGGCTATCAGGATCTGGATAAAAAGACCGCAGGATTGCAAAAATCTGACCTGATCATCGTCGCGGCGCGTCCATCGATGGGTAAAACCACCTTCGCCATGAACCTGTGTGAAAACGCGGCGATGATGCAGGATAAACCGGTATTGATCTTCAGTCTGGAGATGCCCGGCGAACAGATCATGATGCGTATGCTGGCTTCCCTGTCCCGAGTGGATCAGACCCGTATTCGTACCGGCCAGTTGGACGATGAAGACTGGGCGCGTATTTCCAGCACCATGGGGATCCTGCTGGAAAAGCGCAACATGTACATCGATGATTCCTCCGGCCTGACACCAACCGAAGTGCGATCCCGCGCCCGCCGCGTGTTCCGTGAACATGACGGCCTGAGCCTAATCATGATCGACTACCTGCAATTGATGCGTGTGCCGTCGCTGTCCGACAACCGTACGCTGGAGATTGCAGAAATTTCCCGCTCGCTCAAAGCATTGGCAAAAGAATTGCAGGTTCCCGTCGTCGCGCTGTCGCAGCTTAACCGTAGCCTGGAACAGCGCGCCGATAAGCGCCCGGTCAACTCGGATCTGCGTGAATCCGGCTCCATCGAGCAGGATGCCGACCTGATTATGTTTATCTATCGTGATGAGGTTTATCACGAAAACAGCGACCTGAAAGGCATCGCTGAAATCATTCTGGGGAAACAGCGTAACGGCCCGATTGGTTCCGTTCGTTTGACCTTTAACGGGCAGTGGTCGCGCTTTGATAACTATGCCGGCCCACAATATGACGATGAATAACGCAGCGCTCAGCAATGACAACACTGCACTAAGGAACAAGAATGAAAACGGCAACTGCCGTCATTAACCGGCGTGCTTTGCGCCACAACCTGCAACGTATCCGCCAGCTAGCACCTGGCAGCCAGGTCGTTGCCATCGTGAAAGCCAACGCCTACGGCCACGGCATGATCGACGCTGCCCATACCTTTTCCGACGCTGACTGTTACGGCGTCGCGCGGCTCTCCGAAGCGCTGGCACTGCGCGCCGCGGGTATCACCAAGCCTATCGTCCTGCTGGAAGGTTTTTTCTCCGCCGACGATCTCCCGCTTCTGGTGGAGCACCAGCTAGAAACCGCCGTTCACAGCCCCGAACAGCTTGCCGCACTGGAACAGGTCACGCTGCCACAGCCGATCCCCGTGTGGATGAAGCTGGATAGCGGCATGCACCGCCTTGGCGTTCTGCCGGAACACGCCGACGCGTTTTGGCAACGCCTGACCGAATGCCGCAATGTGGTTCAGCCGGTCAATATCATGAGCCACTTTTGCCGCGCCGATGAGCCCGAAGCCGGAACCACCGAACGCCAGTTGGCCTGCTTCGATGCCTTTACACAGGGTAAACCCGGCGCACAGTCCATCGCGGCCTCCGGCGGCATTCTGCTGTGGCCGCAGTCGCACCGCGATCGCGTTCGTCCTGGCATCATTCTCTATGGCGTGTCGCCGCTGGATAACGAAGACGCCGCGCATTTCGGCTTCCAGCCTGCGATGACCTTTACGTCTCACCTGATTGCCGTTCGCGAACACAATGCGGGCGAAGCAGTCGGTTACGGCGGTACCTGGACCAGCCCACGCAATACCCGTCTGGGCGTGGTAGCCGTCGGCTACGGCGATGGCTATCCGCGCTGCGCGCCAGCAGGAACCCCCGTGCTCATCAACGGGCGCGAAGTGCCGCTTTCCGGTCGCGTATCAATGGATATGATTACGGTGGATTTAGGGCCGAATGCGCAGGACAAGGTTGGCGATGAGGTCATTCTTTGGGGGCCAACGCTACCGGTTGAACGCATTGCCGCGCATACGGGTGCCAGCGCCTACGAACTGATTACGCGCTTAACCCAGCGCACTGCGTTGGAATACGTCGACGGTGAGTAAAAACGAACCAGCAGGTTTTTATCGGCAGGCGCATGGCTTGCCGACCTTAAAACGGGTTATCTACTATGCGGCAAGCTGGCTTGCCGTCTCCGCGATCCTGACGCTGTTTGCTCTCATCAATTTCTATACTCTGAAACCGACGGATGTCGGCGGCACGCTGTTTGGCGGCATGTTTAGCGCGATGTTCGATCTCATCTACTGGTCTTGTGCCGCATCGGGTTTCTGCTTTCTGGCACTCTTTCGGCTTTCAGGATGGCGTGTTGCCTGGATACTCGCGGGTCTGGTGCAAATCGGTATCAGCGCCCTGTGGCGGATTCAATATTGGCAGGATTATGAAAACGAAGAGCTGATACTTTCCCCGATGCCCGGTGAACTGTATGTATCCATGCTGGTGGGCGCAGGCATGGCGGCTATCGGCATAGTGAAATATCGACACGCGCGGCGCAACCCAGTCGCTCAACACCCAACCTATGCTAAAGCCGTCGCCGCACTGCTGCTCGTTGCGCTTTATCTGGCGCTTCCGCTACATCTCTACCTGCGTGAACCTCTCCCCTACTGCGCCTTTAGCCCTGACGGGCAGCAGTTAAGTGTCTGTCTCGGAGACAATGACGAGCGGATTATTGTGGAGTGATGGATTTACTGCCGTATAGGCAGCTTAGAAATTCACTCGAAGGGAAGCCGCGCGTTCAAATCAGTTCACTGCCGCATAGGCAGCTTAGAAACACAGACAGCCATTTGAAACCATGGCGTGGATGTTCACTGCCGAACAGGCAGTTAAGAAAATAGAGCTCTCCCAAAGTCAGGAATAAAAAACTCATAGGCAACGCGGCCTAAAAAGCTGGTAGTCTGTTTGGCCGACTGCCTGATACTGTTTAGGAAACGCGATGTACCACATTGATGACTTCGATCTGAAAATCCTGACGTTGCTACAGACGAACGGCCGCCTGACCAATCAGGAACTGAGCGATCTGGTTGGGCTTTCCGCCTCGCAGTGTTCCCGCCGTCGTATCGCGCTAGAACAGGCACAGCTGATTCTCGGCTATCATGCCCGTCTGTCGCCGAACGCGGTCGGACTGGAATGTCTGGGATTAATTGAGGTGCGACTGATCAATCACACCAGCGAATACGTTGAGCGCTTCCACCAGATGCTGGGGGAAGTGGATGCCATCATCGACGCCTATAAAACCACGGGTGATGCCGATTACCTGTTAAAAGTCGCCGTGGCAGATCTGCCCGGACTCAGCACGCTGATTAGCCAGATTCTGTCGCAGAACAAGAGCGTCGCGCACCTGAAAACCTCAGTAGTATTAAACCGCCTCAAAGAGAACGGTTTGATGATGCCAGAACGGCCTGCGTTGCCCTAAGTTGGGGCAATCGCCTCTATTTGGTGCATAAAAATGAATAATTCGCGCAACAAAAACCAAATAAATGCACAAAAAAGACAAATAGATAATAAAAAACGCACGAATCGCGCATTATTTTCATTCATATAATTCAATACGTTGCTCTTATCGCAGGCGAGATTATGCTGATGCCAGCCGCTAAGCAGCACTATCTGGTGCGATTCTTGCTTTGGTAAGCACATGTTTTTACGACAGTCTGTTGAGTGCTCACCATGGATAACGTTATTCCCACACAAAAACTATCACACACGCTGCTGGAAGATATTCTGGCGATACTGATCGGCACGCTGATGGTGTCGTTTGGCGTCATTCTGCTGCGTCAGGCCGGTGCCCTCACCGGCGGCACCGCAGGTATCGCTTTTCTTATCCACTATCTGACAAACGTCTCCTTTGGCGTCGCGTTTTTCCTGCTGAACTTGCCCTTCTACTATCTGGCCTTACGCCGCATGGGGTGGGAATTCACGGTGAAAACGTTCTGCGCCGTCGGGCTGGTTTCGCTGTTTTCCGACCTGCACCCGATGTTCGTTCATTTCGATCAGCTCAACCCGTTCTACGCCACGCTGTTTGGCAATATCATCACCGGAATCGGCTTCGTGGTGCTGTTCCGCCACAAGGCCAGCCTCGGCGGCATGAACATTCTGGCGCTGTATCTTCAGGACAAATACGGCCTGCGGGCGGGAAAACTCCAGATGGGCGTTGACGTTGTGATTGTGCTGACTTCCCTGTTCGTGGTAAGCATACCGATGTTGATTGCTTCGATTCTGGGGGCAACCATTCTGAACCTGATTATCGCGATGAATCATCGCCCCGGCCGTTACGCGGCCTGATTGTCCCCCACCATCGTCGGGGTTGCGGTACCCATAAAAATGACACATTCAGGAGAGCTACACTGTGTTTCAAAACGTTGATACCTATGCCGGAGATCCTATCCTGTCTCTGATGGAAAAATTCAAACAGGATCCAAGAGCGGATAAGATCAATTTGAGTATCGGGCTCTACTACAACGAGCAGAATATTATCCCGCAGCTGCGCTCCGTCAGTGCGGCAGAAAGCAGCCTGAAACAGCCAGCGCAGAGCGCGAGCTCTTACCTGCCGATGGAAGGGCTACAGCCTTACCGTACCGCGATCCAACAACTGCTATTTGGCGAAAACCACGCGGCGCTGGAAGCGGGTCGCATCGCCACCATCCAGACGCTGGGCGGTTCCGGTGCGCTGAAAGTCGGTGCGGATTTCCTGAAACGCTACTTCCCGAATTCAGAAGTGTGGGTCAGCGATCCAACATGGGAAAACCATATTGCGATCTTTGAGGGGGCGGGCTTTAACGTTCACACCTACCCATATTTTGATAGCGAAAGCCTGGGCGTGAAATTTGACGCCATGCTCGCCACCCTGCAAACGTTGCCAGCACGCAGCATCGTGCTGCTGCACCCGTGCTGCCACAACCCGACTGGTTCTGACCTCACCACTGAACGGTGGGATCGCGTCATTGAGGTCATCATCCAACGTGAGCTGATTCCGTTTATGGATATCGCCTATCAGGGCTTTGGCCTCGGGATTGAGCAGGATGCCTATGCGATTCGCGCCGTTGCCAGCGCGGGCGTTCCTGCACTGATCGCCAACTCGTTCTCCAAGATTTTCTCACTGTATAGCGAGCGCGTCGGCGGCCTTTCCGTGGTGTGTGACGATGCTGACAGCGCACAGCGCGTGCTGGGTCAGTTAAAAGCGACCGTCCGCCGCAACTACTCTTCCCCACCGAATTTCGGCGCACAGGTGGTCTCTAAAGTCCTGAATGACGCGCAGTTGAACGCTGACTGGAAAGCGGAAGTCGAAGAGATGCGCACCCGCATTCTGAGCATGCGTCAGGAACTGGTTTCCGCACTGAAAAACGCACTGCCGAACCGTAACTTCGACTACCTGCTCACACAGCGCGGCATGTTCAGCTACACCGGATTCAGCCCGGAACAGGTTGATCGTCTGCGTGAAGAATTCGGCGTGTACCTGATCGCCAGCGGCCGTATGTGTATGGCGGGGCTTAACCACAGCAACGTCCAGCGCGTTGCTGCGGCTTTCGCCGCAATTCAGTAAATCGTAAAATAATAAAGCCACTGGCTTAACCGACTCACGGTTGTGAACTCGCTTAACTCAGTGGCTTCTGTGATAAAAATCCCATGACCCAGTTACGCTACCTAAACGGCTATCCCCCAACGATTGTTGCCCAAGTACAAACGCTCCTCGATCAAGGCAAACTCGGCCTTTGGCTGGAAAAAAGATACCCTGACCGCCATCCGATCCAGAGTGATAAGTCGCTCTATCAATTTGTCACCGAGCTGAAACAGCGCTATTTGAAAAATGCCCCGGCGATATCAAAGGTGCTTTACGACAATAAACAAAACCCGATAAAAGGGACGCTAGGAACCAATACGTTTGTGGCACGTGTGCAGGGCGGAAAATTAAAGTCCAATAACGAAATCAGAATAGCGACGCTATTTCGTGACGGGCCGGAAGATTTCCTGCGGATGATCGTGGTACACGAACTCGCTCACCTCAAAGAAAAAGACCACAACAAGGCCTTCTACCAACTCTGCTGCCATATGGACCCTGATTATCACCAGCTGGAATTTGATATGCGAATCTGGCTGAACTGGCGAGAAATAAATGCGGGTTAGGATCTATATTCCCTGCAAAAAGGAAAGGCGGATTCGTCAGAAAAACAGAGTAACTCTGATTTTATTTTAATACGTTGATTTTTATTATTTCATATCGCGTAAAAATAACGCTGAGGTGAACGAAACCGCCGGGTGAGCGGCAGGACGCCGCGAAAGTCAGCGCCGCGTCGGGAACGCGTCGCTGGCGGCCCGACTGCGGAGTCGATCGCCGAAGGCACCGCTAAGCGGCGTTATTTCCCGCGAGAAGCCAGGGGCCACGGGGTGATGGCGATTGAACACCCCGTGTCGGGCGCATGCGACTCACGTTGCAAATAATCGCATTCGTCAACGCGCACGAAACCCTCTCTTTGCAGGCATAAATCACTATCTCACTGATCTATATGTTGATGTGACATTTTATTTTTATCGCGTCAATTCCGCTGGGCAGTTAGAGCTTTATTACGAAGTGACCTTAACGGATGCGAGCATTGTCGACGTCACCTGTGTCTACCCACACGTCATCGATAACAATGACATCATGCCGTATGAAAAAGTCCAGCTGAAATATAAAACCATAGCATGGAATCACAAAATCGCAGGAACGTCGGGTTACAGCATTTGGGAGGAAATGAGCCTCTAAGATTTATGACCTTTGATAACAGGCGCATCTTATCAGGTGTGCTTGTTATTCACCATTCATCACAAAGAGCGATATTTTTCACATATTTATTGGGATCCATCCAGGAGTTTTTAGGACAGATTTCATAGCCTTGTTCTCTAAAATTAAAAGATATATACATAGATGCAACAAAACTAACCACCACACCAATAAAAAACAAATAACCACACACACTTGCTAATATCCCATGCATTCCTATAGGTTTGTTTTTTACTGCCATGTAAAACCCTAAATACGAAAAGTAGAATAATATTGGCGCACCAAAAATAAGTATACCTACTTTCCATGAAAAGATAATGACATCGTTTAGCCTAAATAGATTCCAATAGCCGTTAAAAGAAAACCATATTCCCCAGCATGTAAGAATAAAAATCAACACTGAGAACGCGAAAAATAATGGCCTATTTATTTTAAACACGAACAATCCTCCACAAGCATGAATAAAAACCTATCAGATCATTGTTTACCATTCATCACAAAGAGAAATGTCTTTCACATACTTATTGGGAGCTATCCATGAGTTCTTAGGACAGGTTTTATAATCTTGATCATTAAGATCATATGATATATAAATTGATAAAAAAAAACTAACAACCGCACCAAATATAGCCACAACAGCTAATGAGTTAGCTAGTTTATTATTCATTTTAGGCACTTCATTTTTTATAGCTGAATAAAATGCCAAATATGAAAAATAAAACAACAAAGGTGATCCAAATATCATTAAACCAAGTTTCCATGAAAAAATTATCACATCACTTTTTTGTAAAAAACTCAAATATCCATTGAAGGAAATCCAGCTAATAAAACATGAAATAAGAAAAAGGAAAACTGCAAACGCACCAACTAATGGCCTATTTACCTTAACCACGACTGTACCTCCCCCAGGCATGAAAAAGCATTCCCTATCAGACGTCCATTTTTGTTCTTACTCTTTACAAAGAGCGATGTCTTTCACATATTTATTGGGAGCTACCCATGAGCTCTTGGGACAGATTTTATAACCCTGTTCATTAAGGCTATAAGAGATATACATAGATGAAAATAAACTCACCGCAGTACCAAAAACAGCAAATATAACCAATACATTTGAAACTTTATTATTCATTTTAATTGGTCTATTTTTTACAGCAGAAAAAAAACCAAAATAAGAAAACTGGAACACTATTGGAACTAGAAAAATTATCACCCCGAGTTTCCATGAAAATGAAATAACATCATTTAGATTAAAGAAATCAATATACCCGTTTAAAGAGAACCATCCTCCCCAGCATGAAAGAAGAAAAATAAAAACTGAATATATGAAAAAAAAAGGTCTATTTATCTTAACCACGACTGACTCTCCCCCATGCATGAAAGAATTGATCAGGATGGTATGGTGTATATTGCTTTTTATGCGATTTCAAATTTTTTATTATCGTCTCACTTATTTTATACTCATTATCCAACCACAGTAATGAAAGACTGACTATCACCCCAATAGCAAAGATGCCAAAAGCAATGCCAATAACACTGAACCCCGTAGCCATAAGCCCAGTCGCTAATGTTTTCGCCCCCCATGCAACCCCAACCGATACAGCTAACTTTGCCGCATCCATCGTTAAATTAACAAAGAAATCGGTCAGTGCGTATTCATCTTTCACCATCAATTCAATGGCTCGATAAGCGCCTGAAAACACAATGCAGAACCTTGCCCCAGTCGCAATACCACTTTCAATACCTTTTGTACCTATCCCTATATCGAGTACTTTTTGGTTACTGACTAAATATCGAGTGGCATCTAAATACTTTCTTACCCCCGGATAGCCAGATAATTTTATGTACTTACTACCATTTTTCCCGACATATTCCGTTGCCGTGACGCCGAACCCTTTCATCTCCATCACGATTCTGCTCACAGACACCGATTCTGCAATATTTCCGGCAAACGACGAGATGGGATCGGTACAGGCAAAAATGGCCGTTTTCCACGACTCATTAGGGTTTGGTGTACATAACGTCTTTAAAAAATACGTCGCTTCCTGCACAGTTAATATGGCATGAATGTTATCGTTATTTATTTCATTGAGTTGAGCATGTAATTTCTGATAGTTAATATCAGCATGCTGCTTTTTAAAATCAAGATGATCTTCTAACCGATAGTCATCATCAACAAGTGTTTTTAAAACCGGATCGTATTTCACAGCATCTCATTCCTTTGAATTTTACTTAAGTCAACGAACTATTTCCCTGTAAGGTTACTTTAACGGAAAAATGATGATTTTTAAATGTTAATAATGCCAAATCCGCAATTTTCCATCCCACACAAAGAAACCCGTTACTTAAAAATGTCACGAGAAAAGGGAATCAAAAATACGTTATTTAAAGGCGATAACACATCAAACACTGACGATAGTGTTACCTCGATAATAGCCAGATAATGGCACTTAAGGCGTGGATAAACTGCCTGTACGGCAGTGAACTTTCTTCCTGCAAAAAAATCCCGCCGACGCGTTTCTAAGCTGCCTATGCGGCAGTGAACGATTCAAGAGGCAAACATTGACGTCATCAATATTTCTAAGCTGCCTATGCGGCAGTGAACATTATATTATCGCCTTTTTTTATCTCAGTAAGTTTCTAAGCTGCCTATACGGCAGTGAACTGTGGGCGCTGTTGAACATCAAAGCCGCGGGTTTTCTAAGCTGCCTATACGGCAGTGAACACCTACATTCAATTCCCGTCATCCAGCTTTAACTTTCTAAGCTGCCTATACGGCAGTGAACTTATTAAATTTAATGGCTCTAATAAATTCCGATTTCTAAGCTGCCTATACGGCAGTGAACTTGCTGACGCAATTAAAATGGCTAGTGAGCAATTTCTAAGCTGCCTATACGGCAGTGAACAATTTTCTTTATCTTCCGCCACGTTTTCGCATTTTCTAAGCTGCCTATACGGCAGTGAACGCTTGCTTCTTTTCAAACTCGCCAGCTTCAACTTTCTAAGCTGCCTATACGGCAGTGAACTATGTTCGAGAAGCTGCGACAAGCGCGGGCATTTTCTAAGCTGCCTATACGGCAGTGAACTCTCGCTCACGGTCAACGACGAGGCGAACGGCTTTCTAAGCTGCCTATACGGCAGTGAACAGCAACTGTGACCGGATGGCATTTACGCTATCTTTCTAAGCTGCCTATACGGCAGTGAACAAAGAGATGGCCCGCGAGTTTATTGACGCTGCTTTCTAAGCTGCCTATACGGCAGTGAACTGGCTTTTTTCTGATTTCGGCCTGCCGTTTTCTTTCTAAGCTGCCTATACGGCAGTGAACAGTAGCCCGATCACTCTAACGGTTTGTTTTATTAGCAGCAATTGCCGTTTTCCCTGCAAAAACCCTTTTTTTCAGCTCATCTGTAACTCATTGATTGTTAAGCTTGTGAAATAGACCAAATAAAAAGGGTCTGTGTTTGGGTAATATTTTTTGCGGTCAGAATTTTTCATATACAACTGTGATAATCTGATTTTCGTTAGTTTTCTGAAGATTATATTTTTTCTTATCAAATGGTTAGCCTGCGATTTACTTCGCTGGCGTCACAGCTATTATCGATTGCGGCAGAAAATACATTATGGATAACGCCTTTAGCCCTTCGGACTTAAAAACCATTCTGCATTCCAAACGCGCCAATGTTTATTATCTCCAGCATTGCCGCATTCTCGTTAACGGTGGCCGTGTCGAATATGTCACGGAGGAAGGAAACCAGTCTCTGTACTGGAATATTCCCATCGCCAATACCAGCGTGGTGATGTTGGGAACCGGCACTTCTGTAACGCAGGCAGCGATGCGGGAATTTGCCAGAGCCGGTGTGATGGTTGGCTTTTGTGGCGGCGGCGGCACACCGCTATTTGCGGCCAACGAGGCGGAAGTCGCGGTATCCTGGCTATCGCCACAGAGCGAATATCGGCCAACCGAGTATTTGCAGGATTGGGTCAGCTTTTGGTTCGATGATGAGAAAAGGCTGGCTGCCGCCATCGCTTTCCAACAGGTGCGAATAACACAAATTCGTCAGCACTGGCTGGGCTCGCGTCTGTCCCGAGAATCTCGTTTTACCTTTAAGGCCGACCATCTTCAGGCGCTTCTGGATCGCTATGAAAAAGGGCTAACCGACTGCCGCACCAGCAATGACGTGCTGGTGCAGGAAGCAATGATGACCAAAGCCCTGTACAAACTGGCCGCTAATGCCGTGAGCTATGGCGACTTTACCCGCGCCAAACGCGGCGGTGGCACCGATCTGGCTAACCGTTTTCTCGATCACGGCAACTATCTGGCTTACGGGCTGGCTGCCGTCGCGACATGGGTGTTGGGTCTGCCGCACGGGTTAGCGGTGTTGCATGGTAAAACTCGCCGTGGTGGGCTGGTATTCGACGTCGCCGATTTAATTAAGGACGCGCTCGTACTGCCGCAGGCGTTTATTGCCGCGATGGAAGGCGAAGATGAGCAAGAATTTCGTCAGCGCTGCCTGACCGCATTCCAACAATCTGAGGCGCTGGATGTGATGATCGGCAGCTTGCAGGATGTCGCTGGCAAGCTGAGCCAGGTGGCTCGATGAACATTCTGCTGATTTCAGAATGCAATAAGCGCGCGCTGGTCGAAACCCGCCGGATACTGGATCAGTTTGCTGAGCGCAAGGGCGAACGCACGTGGCAAACCGCTATCACGCAGGAAGGGCTGAACACGCTACGCAAGCTGCTGCGCAAAACAGCGCGTCGTAACACGGCTGTCGCCTGTCACTGGGTTCGCAGTGCGAATCATACCGAACTGCTGTGGATCGTCGGTAATTTGCGGCGTTTTAATGCACAAGGGAGCGTGCCGACCAACACCAACAGCCGCGATATTCTGCGCTCGAAAGATGAAAACCCGTGGCACAGCGCCGAGGTGTTTAGCCTGCTGGCCGCTATTGCTGGGTTATTTCACGATGTCGGCAAGGCTAACGCACTATTCCAGACGGGGTTGAGCGGTACAGGTCCACGCAGCCAACCGTATCGGCATGAATGGGTATCGCTGCGGCTGTTTCAGGCCTTCGTGGGGGAGCAAGACGACAAAGGCTGGTTAACCGCGCTCAGCACGGTGACTCCAGAGGCAGAAACAACCCTGCTGGCAGCCTTACAGCGGGATAAGCAAACGCCCAGTAGCAGTCCATTTCGCACTTTGCCGCCGCTGGCGCAGGTTATCGCCTGGCTGATTGTTTCGCACCATCGGCTGCCCGTGTTTAACAAATCGGCAGAGCTTGCGCCCAACAGCAGTGAACCCCAGCTCGACTATGCAGAAACATGGTTAACCGACCATCTCTCGGCACAATGGAATGCACTCAATCATTGCAAGCTCGATGTCACGCCAGCCAATCTGGCACAGGTGTGGCAGTTTCCGCATGGCACGCCGCTACGCAGCAGCGTCTGGCGTGAGAAGGCGCGCAAGTTTGCGGGTCGAGCGCTAAAGCTCCCCTCATTCATGCATTTCGCTCGGTTAGATCAACGACTGACCGTGCATCTGGCGCGTCTCGCACTCATGCTGGCTGACCATCATTATTCAGCAGGCGCGGCAACGGTTGGCTGGCAGGATATGGCTTATTCAGTCTGGGCTAACACCGATCGCAAAACGGGGGAATATAAACAGAGGCTGGATGAACACTGCGTCGGCGTCGGGCAAAATGCTCTGCTGCTGGGGCGCAGTCTGCCGCATCTGCGTGACACGCTACCCGCAATTACTCGCCACAAAGGATTTCGTCAGCGCAGCACGCACCCGCGCTTTCGCTGGCAGGATCGCGCATTCGATCTCGCCTGCTCTATTCGCGAATCCAGCAAGCAGCATGGTTTTTTCGGCGTCAACATGGCCTCGACAGGCCGGGGGAAAACCTTCGCTAACGCCCGAATTATGTATGGCTTGTCGGACGAAACACTCGGCTGTCGCTTCTCTGTCGCGTTAGGGCTACGCACGCTGACGCTACAAACGGGTGATGCGCTACGGCAGCGCTTAAAGCTGGATGAAGACGACCTAGCGGTGCTGATTGGTTCACAGGCCGTGCAAGATCTCCATGAAATGCAGTTGGAAAATGAGACGCGCCAACAAAACACCGCGCAGACGGGCAGTGAATCCGCCGACCCGTTGTTCTCTGAACATCAGTATGTTCGTTACGATGGCTCGCTGGACGATGGCAGGTTAAAGACGTGGCTGGAACGTAGCCCAACCCTGCATCAATTACTGAGTGCACCGGTGCTGATCACCACCATCGATCACCTGATGCCCGCTACAGAAAGTCTGCGCAGCGGACACCAGATTGCCCCGATGCTACGGCTATTGACCTCCGATCTGGTACTCGATGAACCGGATGATTTTGGGCTAGAAGATCTTCCCGCACTCTGCCGGCTGGTGAACTGGGCAGGCATGTTGGGATCGCGTGTTCTACTTTCCTCGGCCACATTGCCGCCCGCGTTAATTCGCGCGTTGTTCGGTGCCTATCTTGATGGCCGTGCTGCCTGGCAACAGGCTTACGGCACACCGAATACGCCCTTGAACGTGTGCTGCGGCTGGTTTGATGAATTTGATTGTCAGCATGAGCAGTACGGCGATGTGAAAGGCTTCATGACCAGGCACGATGCGTTCGTTCAGCAGAGGCTGAAGAATCTTACCAAAGAGGAACTCCCGCTCCGGCTAGCTTCCATTGTGCCCGTCAGCAGCCCCAGTAAAAATAAAGATGATGTTCATCTGGCCGTCGCACAGGTGATCCACCCACTGATACGAGATTTACATTCACAGCATCACCAACAGCATAAGAGCGGAAAAACCGTCTCGCTGGGGCTGGTCAGAATGGCAAACATCGACCCGCTGGTTGCCGTCGCCCGCCAGTTGCTTGCCATCCCCTCACCGCCGGATACCTGTATTCATTACTGCATTTATCACAGCCAACATCCGCTGGCGATGCGTTCCTATATTGAGCAGCGACTTGATGCAGCACTGATGCGTAACGACGCCGATGCACTATGGCAGGTCGATGAAATTCGTCAGGCGATAGAAAACGCGCCGCCGCAGCATCATATCTTTGTGGTGTTAGCGACCTCGGTCGCCGAAGTGGGTCGTGACCACGACTACGACTGGGCGATTGTCGAGCCCAGCTCAATGCGTTCATTCATTCAACTCGCCGGACGAATATTGCGCCACCGGCAGGATAAACAACATGTGCCTAAAACGCCGAATATCTGCTTACTTAGCCACAATATTCGCGCGCTGAAAGATGAAGACGTCGCGTACTGTAAGCCGGGGTTTGAATCTGACGATGAACAGCTAACCACACATGACCTTCGTCAGCTATTGCAGGAGGAGGACTACCGTCATCTCAACGCCGCCCCGCGCATTGTGCAACCGGCGCCCCTCATCAAACCGTTTTCGCTGGTGGCGTTAGAACATGCTGTTTTAGGAAAAACGCTGCTTGGCCTTAAAAATCAAAAGCTCGATGACCTGAAACGCCCGCCCGCCGCATTCTGGTGGCGTGCACATCCGCACTGGAACGGTGAGTTACAGCGGCGCACGCCCTTTCGAAAATCCGACAGAGATGAACCGTACACCCTGTGGATCGCCGATGACGATGAAGATGCCGTTTTCATGATACCGGACGACGGCCCCAGTAAATGGAAGCAAAGCGATGTGATCCGTCCCACTTCACTGCACATGGCAGAAGGCGTTTGTGCGTGGATCGATCCCGACTACCACGCCTTATACCAGCAGCTGGCAGACGAGAAACAGTGGGAACTCAAACGGGTTAGCGCTCGCTTCGGCGAAATCCGCCTGCGGGAAAAAGAAGAAAAAGACTGGCTCTGGCACCCGCTGTTAGGAGTGTTTGGACAGTGACAAGAATAACAATAGGAGGAGGAATGGAAGAAAGCAGACTGACACGGTTCATCGTGTCCTACATCAACAATCGAAAGCAAGCCAAACTGGATGCGTTCGATAAAGAAGCGGAGAAGAAACGTGCGACGCTCAGCGGTGAAGACTTAGCCGCAGAGGAATTGGATCTGGCCGAGAAGCGGCGAGAGATTGAGCAAAAACACGAGGTTCGCGCGTGGTTAAGCGATGCCGCCAGCCGCGCCGGACAAATCAGTCTGGTCACCCACGCGTTGAAATTTACCCACAGCGATGCCAAAGGCACCAGCGTCTTTAGCACCGGAACGGTAACGGAGGCTAAAACGCTTTCGACCGCAACACTGGCACAACCCGCTATCGATGCCGTGGGAAACGCCGCCGCCCTTGATGTCGCCAAACTGCTCCAGACTGAACACGACGGGGATTCGCTGGTCGCGGCCCTACAGCGTGGCGATCACCATGCATTAGAAAAACTGGCAGAAAACCCGGAACAGCTCGCACAGTGGCTGGTGGGGTTTCAGCAAGTCTTCACCGATCGCCAGCCCAGCTCACATAAGCTAGCCAAACAGATCTATTTCCCCATAGCAAACGGTGAATACCATCTGTTAAGCCCGCTGTACTCCTCTTCACTCGCGCAAGCGCTCCACCAGCGAATTAACACCGTGCGCTTTGGTGATGAAGTAAAAGCGATTCGTCAGGCGCAAAAAGCGAATCAGTGGCATGAGCAGCTCTCCATCAGCTACCCCTATCTGGCGGTACAGAATATGGGCGGCACCAAGCCACAAAATATTTCATCACTCAATAGCAGCCGCAGCGGCCGTTCCTATTTGCTCAGTAGCGCACCGCCACAGTGGAACAGCATTGAAAAACCACCGCAGCAGCATGACTCTATTTTCCGTCCACGCGGCGAGGTGGACTATCACACACGAGCGACCTTAGCGCAGATGCAGCGCTTTCTGCTTAGCGTCAAAGAGGTGGAAAACAATCGCGACATTCGTCACCAGCGCCTGCGCTATCTCGACCAGTTGATCGACCAGCTCTTCTTTTATGTCTCCAGCGTGCAAAACCTGCCCTCCGGCTGGAGCGCAGAGTCTGAACTGAAACGCGCCCAGCAACTGTGGCTCGATCCTTATCGTGCAGAAACGGATACGGTTTTCCGCCGCGAGCGTGAAGCTGGAGATTGGCAAAAGGCTGTGGCCTACGATTTTGGCCGTTGGCTGAACCGTCGGCTCAAGCATGAAGACTTGATCTTCGGCGAAATCGAACGCCGCGAATGGTCTACCGCCGCGCTGTTCAAACGCCGGATGCGTGAAATGGAAAGCGCACTGAAAGAGGATCTGGCATGAGCACATTAATTATCCTTCGGCGTATCAAAGTCGAAAATGCCAACGCCATTGCCGGGTTGACCTATGGCTTCCCCGCTATTACGCACTTTCTCGGCTTTACCCATGCGCTGTCACGCAAGTTACAGGCCCGCCACGGGTTGACGCTGGACGGCTGCGGCGTGGTGAGCCATCAGCATCAGCTACACGCCTACGGTTCTAGCTGGGAACGGAGTTTCGCCCTGACCCGCAATCCATTGACCAAAGAAGCGAAAACCGCTGCTTTCAATGAAGAAGGCCGCATGCATATGACCGTCTCGCTGTTAATCCGCTGCGAGGGCCAGATCCCGGCGGATACCACGGCATTGTGTGATTTCCTCACCCAGCAGGCACAGTGCCAGCGACTGGCGGGCGGCACCATTGTTGATATCGAACGCGTCACCATCCAGTCATTACCCAGCGACGAAGCAGAAACTCGTAAAGTTATGCGCCGTTTGTTACCTGGCTTTGTACTAAAAGATCGCACATCGCTGCTGCATGACCATTTCCAGACGCTACAGCAGGACAATCCGCAAGCGGAACTGATTGATGCCTGGCTGAACTTCGCCGCGTTAAAAATGCGGGCAGAGCGCGATCCCAACGGGAGCAATGTACAGTGGCAGTACCAGCCCAAACCCGGTGGCGGTGGTTTCTTGATCACGCTAATGATCGGCTACCGCGCCATTTCGCCGCTTTATGCTCCCGGTGAAGTCGATAAAACCCGCGATCCGCACACGCCATTCTGTTTTGCCGAAGCCGCCTACGGCATCGGGGAATGGCAAGGCGCGCACCGCATCAGTGATATCCGCCAGATACTCTGGGAGTACGACTATCAGAACGGCGATTATCACTGCCGCCAATTAGCAGACACCCATTCAGCAGCAGAAGACATTTCCTACGAATTCGATGACTAAAAAGGACGACATCATGGCAAAAGCATCAACAAGTTTAAAAACCGCATCGGTACTGGCTTTTGAACGCAAGCTGGCGAATTCGGACGCGGTAATGTACGCAGGCAACTGGGCGCAGCAGGATAACTGGACGCCTATTGCCATTCAGGAGAAATCGGTGCGCGGGACGATCTCCAACCGCCTGAAAAATGCCCTCACCAGCGACCCCGCCAAGCTGGATGCAGAAATCCAAAAAGCCAACCTGCAAACCGTAGACGTTGCCGCCCTTCCCTTCGGATCCGATACCCTGAAAGTCGTGTTTACTCTGCGGGTGCTCGGTAATCTGGCGCAGCCCTCGGTCTGTAACGATCAGGATTATCAAACCGCGCTGGGTAACATCATCACCGGATACGCTCAGGGTCAGGGTTTTGGCACACTGGCGGCACGCTATGCGGAAAATATTGCGAACGGTCGTTTTCTGTGGCGCAACCGCGTCGGGGCGGAAGCCATTCGCGTGGTCGTTACCACAGGTGAGCAGCGTTGGGAATTTAACGGTGAAGACTATTCGCTACGGGCGTTCAGCCAACCAACGGGTGACCTTGCAGCACTGGCGCAAGCCATTGAGCAAGGGCTGGCTGGCGATACATCGGTGCTTTTTACCGTGGAAGCCTACGTGCAGCTCGGTAACGGACAGGAAGTCTTCCCGTCTCAGGAACTGGTGCTCGATGAAAAAGCGCGTAACGGCAAGAGCAAGATTCTCTATCAGGTGAACGATGTCGCGGCTATCCACTCGCAGAAAATCGGTAACGCGCTACGCACCGTTGATGACTGGTATCCGGCGGCGGATGAAGCGGGCCCGATTGCCGTCGAACCCTACGGTTCCGTCACCAGCCGGGGTAAAGCCTACCGCCAGCCCAAGGAGAAGATGGATTTTTACACGCTGCTGGATAACTGGGTGATTAAAGGGGATGTTCCTGCACCGGAGCAGCAGCATTACGTGATTGCCACGCTGATTCGCGGCGGCGTGTTCGGTGAAAAAGGCGAATAAGGTGGCAGCATGGATCACTATATTGATATTCGCGTCCAGCCCGATCCCGAGTTCACCGCCTCACAGCTCTTGAACGCGCTGTTTGCCAAACTGCACCGAGCACTCGGACAGGTGGCGGATGGCAAGATCGGGATCAGCTTTCCCCAAGTGGGTAAAACGCTGGGGGAATGTCTGCGGCTGCACGGTACAAGAGAGGCGCTCTCGACGCTCGAGCAAACGGCCTGGCTGAAAGGATTGCGGGATTACACGCAGGTTTCTGAATGTAAAATCGTACCTGACGGCGTGAAATTTCGCACCGTGCGCCGCGTTCAGCTCAAGAGCAGCGCAGAACGGCTACGTCGACGCTCGGTGAACAAAGGCTGGCTGACAGAGGCGGAAGCCGCAGCACGAATTCCTGATGCGGTGGAAAAACGTAGCGCACTGCCGTTTGTGCAAATTAAGAGCTTGTCCAACGGTCAGATGTTCTTCGTGTTTATAGAACATGGCCCGTTACAGGATGCTCCTGTCGCAGGACGCTTTTCCTCCTATGGCCTAAGTGCAGAAGCCACCGTACCCTGGTTCTGACCCTTTTTTGGCGACCAGTTGCAACCCATTGATTTTTAATTGCGGTTGGTCGCCCTAATAAAAAAGGGTTTTTCGACAAAAAAGTCATATTCTCTTTAACAATCTGGTGGTTAGATTAAAAACCTAACCGTTCACTGCCGTATAGGCAGCTTAGAAAGCATTATTCACCGCTGGCAACCACTGTATTCTGTTCACTGCCGTATAGGCAGCTTAGAAAGTTACCCCGTCTATGCAATTTCAGGATCAAGAGTTCACTGCCGTATAGGCAGCTTAGAAAGATGCGGTTGCGCTGGGTATGGCGACTGATGCGTTCACTGCCGTATAGGCAGCTTAGAAAACGTTGATTCCTGATGGATTTGCGCCGCGAAAGTTCACTGCCGTATAGGCAGCTTAGAAACATTAGCTCTGATGATTCATCGGATAGGTCGAGTTCACTGCCGTATAGGCAGCTTAGAAAATACCCCGTGTGATTAAGAACATCTTGATATCGTTCACTGCCGTATAGGCAGCTTAGAAAGGCAAGACGCTTTGCTCTAACCATTCCTGCATGTTCACTGCCGTATAGGCAGCTTAGAAATAACGACTTCAGTGACCGGCCGAATGACACGCGTTCACTGCCGTATAGGCAGCTTAGAAAGCGATGATGACGAAAAGATAATGAGGAATAAAGTTCACTGCCGTATAGGCAGCTTGATACTATCGAAATGCGTCGCTGGTGCGACGCATTTTAGAGGCTTATTCCCCGTGGAGGGTGACAACCAGCGAGCGGCTGCCGCCGTGGTTGCGGTGTTCGCACAGGTAGATGCCCTGCCAGGTGCCGATGTTCAGGCGTCCGTTGGTGATGGGGATCGTTAGACTGTTTCCGAGCAGGCTACCTTTTAGGTGCGCCGGCATGTCGTCGCTACCTTCATATGTATGGCGGTAATACGGCTCATCCTCAGGCACTAAACGATTAAAAAACTCTCGAAATCCTGCCGCACCGTGGGGTCGGCATTCTCGTTAATCGTTAGCGCCGCCGAGGTGTGTTTGATGAACACCTGCATCAGCCCGACGTTTATCTGACGCAGTCCAGTAACCTGCGCCAGTATTTCGTCAGTCACCAGATGGAAGCCTCTGGCTTTCGGCTTCAGGCGGATTTCATATTGCATCCACATCGCAGCCCCCTGCTATCAGGCTTCGCGTGCCAGAATCGGCCGCAGGAAGCGCGCAGTGTGAGACTGTTCGCACTCTGCCACCGTTTCCGGCGTGCCGGAGACCAGAATTTCTCCGCCGCCGCTGCCGCCCTCCGGTCCTAAATCGACAATCCAGTCAGCCGTCTTAATCACGTCCAGATTGTGCTCAATCACCACGATAGTATTGCCCTGATCGCGCAGCTGATGCAGAACGGTAAGAAGCTGCTGAATATCGGCAAAATGCAGGCCAGTCGTAGGTTCGTCGAGAATATACAGCGTCTGTCCGGTTCCGCGTTTTGACAACTCGCGCGACAGTTTCACACGCTGTGCTTCCCCACCAGACAGCGTGGTGGCCGACTGCCCAAGGCGAATGTAGGACAGGCCGACGTCGATCAGCGTTTGCAGCTTCCGCGCCAGCGCCGGAATGGCATCAAAGAACCCTCGCGCTTCTTCAATGGTCATATCCAGCACTTCATGAATGCCTTTGCCTTTGTATTGAATTTCCAGCGTTTCGCGGTTGTAGCGCTTGCCTTTGCACTGGTCGCACGGCACATAAACATCCGGCAGGAAGTGCATTTCGACCTTAATCACGCCGTCGCCCTGACAGGCTTCGCAGCGTCCACCGCGCACGTTAAAGCTGAAACGGCCAGGGTTGTAACCACGGGTACGTGCTTCCGGCACGCCAGCAAACAGCTCACGAATCGGCGTGAAAATGCCGGTATAGGTTGCCGGGTTGGAGCGCGGCGTGCGGCCAATCGGGCTTTGATCGATATCGATCACCTTATCGAAATGTTCCAGCCCTTGAATTTCACGGTGAGCGGCAGGTTCCGCCAGCGTCGCGCCGTTCAACTGACGCTGCGCCAGCGGGAATAAGGTATCGTTGATGAGGGTGGATTTACCCGATCCCGACACGCCGGTGATGCAGGTAAATAGCCCAACCGGCAGCGTTAGCGTGACGTCTTTCAGGTTATTGCCCTTCGCGCCAATCAACTTCAGCACTTTGGTCGGATCCGCAGGCACGCGCTGTTGCGGGATTTCAATCTTGCGTTTACCGCTGAGGAACTGCCCCGTCAGCGAATCCGGCACCGCCATGATCTCTTCCATCGTGCCTTCTGCGACAATCTGGCCGCCGTGCACGCCCGCGCCGGGGCCGATATCAATCACATGGTCGGCAGCACGAATCGCATCTTCATCATGCTCCACCACAATGACGGTGTTGCCCAGATTACGCAGGTGAATCAGGGTTTCCAGCAGGCGCTCGTTGTCGCGCTGATGCAGGCCGATAGAGGGCTCATCCAGTACGTACATCACGCCAACCAGCCCGGCACCAATCTGGCTCGCCAGACGAATACGCTGCGCCTCTCCGCCGGACAGCGTTTCCGCCGAACGGGAGAGTGACAAATAGTTCAGCCCGACATTCACCAGAAACTTCAGCCGATCGCCAATCTCTTTCAGCACTTTCTCGGCGATTTGGGCGCGTTGCCCGCTGAGCTTCATATTCTGGAAAAACGTCATCGCATGGCCGATGCTCATATCGGAAATCTGCGGCAGCGTCGTCTGCTCAACAAACACGTTACGCGCTTCTTCACGCAGGCGCGTTCCGCCGCAACTGGCGCAGGAGCGGTTGCTGATGAATTTCGCCAGCTCTTCGCGCACCGCCGTGGACTCCGTCTCTTTATAACGGCGCTCCATGTTGTGCAGCACGCCTTCAAACGGATGGCGACGCACCGAGGTATCGCCGCGATCGTTGATATATTTGAATTCGACGTTTTCTTTGCCGGAGCCGTACAGAATCACTTTCTGCACCGCGGCGCTCAGGCTTTCAAATGGCGCATCGACGTCAAACTTGTAGTGCTCCGCCAGTGAGCGCAGCATTTGGAAATAGTAGAAGTTGCGGCGATCCCAGCCGCGAATCGCGCCCCCCGCCAGCGACAGCTCGGCATTTTGCACCACGCGGGACGGATCGAAGAACTGCTGCACACCCAGACCATCACAGCTTGGACACGCGCCCGCTGGGTTGTTGAACGAGAACATACGCGGTTCCAGTTCGTGCATGCTGTAGCCACACACCGGACAGGCAAAGTTCGCCGAGAACAGCAGTTCTGGCTGCGTCGGGTCGTCCATATCCGCGACCACCACGCTACCGCCGGACAGATCCAGCGCGGTTTCAAACGACTCTGCCAGTCGCTGCGCCAAATCTTCACGCACTTTAAACCGGTCAACGACGACTTCGATGGTGTGCTTTTTCTGTAATTCCAGTTTCGGCGGATCGGACAGATCGCACACTTCGCCGTCGATACGGGCGCGGATGTAGCCCTGTGAGGCCAGGTTTTCCAGCGTTTTACTGTGTTCGCCTTTGCGATCCTTCACAATCGGTGCCAGCAGCATCAGGCGCTTACCTTCCGGCTGCGCCAGCACGTTGTCCACCATCTGGCTGACCGTCTGCGCATCCAGCGGCACATCGTGCTCCGGGCAGCGCGGTTCACCCACGCGAGCAAACAGCAAACGCAGGTAGTCATGAATTTCGGTAATCGTCCCGACCGTGGAACGCGGGTTATGCGAGGTGGATTTCTGTTCGATAGAGATGGCGGGCGACAGCCCTTCTATATGATCGACGTCCGGTTTTTCCATCAGCGACAAAAACTGACGGGCGTAGGCGGAGAGAGATTCCACATAGCGCCGCTGCCCTTCGGCATACAGCGTGTCAAACGCCAGCGATGACTTACCCGAGCCCGACAAACCGGTGATTACGATCAGCTTGTCACGAGGGATTATCAGGTTGATATTCTTGAGATTATGGGTACGAGCACCACGAACTTCGATCTTATCCATTCACACACTTCCCGGAATAAAAACGGTTTGTCATCGCCTCTCGAAGGGAGAGAACCGGTACGAAACGAGCAATTATGGCACAAAAAAAACTGAATGGATATCCAGTATTAAACCCGCTTACTTTGCAAACGCTGCAAATCTTACTTTCATTTCTGAAGCCATTTCGCAGGTATGACAGAGAGTTTTCCCATGGTAAGATTGATCGTTTAGACTTAGAAAATAAATCTACCGATTCATCAGGAGACGAGCATGGCCAGCAGAGGCGTTAATAAAGTGATTCTTGTCGGAAATCTGGGTCAAGACCCGGAAGTCCGCTATATGCCGAATGGTGGTGCAGTTGCCAACATCACGCTGGCTACGTCGGAAAGCTGGCGTGACAAGCAAACCGGTGAGCAGAAAGAGAAGACCGAATGGCACCGTGTCGTGCTGTTCGGCAAACTGGCAGAAGTCGCAGGCGAATACCTGCGCAAAGGCTCTCAGGTTTACATCGAAGGCGCACTGCAAACCCGTAAATGGGCCGATCAGTCTGGCGTAGAGCGCTACACCACCGAAGTCGTTGTTAACGTCGGCGGCACCATGCAGATGCTGGGTGGACGCCAGGGCGGCGGCGCACCAGCAGGCGGTAACGCAGGTGGCGGTCAGCAACAGGGCGGTTGGGGTCAACCTCAGCAGCCGCAGGGCGGCAACCAGTTCAGCGGCGGCGCGCAATCTCAACAGCGCCCTGCACAGAACAGCGCTCCAGCACAAAGCAACGAACCGCCAATGGATTTCGACGACGACATTCCGTTCTGATTTCGAAAGTATCCTTGTCACATTGATGGTTACCACATTCTTTTGTGGTAACCATTAGCTCTTGAAACATTGATTCATCACCCTTTTATGATAAAGGGTCATCATCTTCATCATAATGGAAAAAGTATGGTTTCCCTGAAGGATGTGGCGCAGTTAGCGGGTGTGTCAATGATGACGGTGTCACGCGTCCTCAACCATCCCGATACCGTTCGCCCTGAAACCAGAAAGCGCGTCATGCAGGCGGTGCAGACGCTTAACTACATCCCCGACCATTCCGCACGAAAAATACGTACCCAGCGTAACAACGCCTCCACGATTGCGATTCTGGCAAGAGATACCGCAACGACGCCCTTCTCCGTCGAAATTTTATTAGCAATAGAACAAACGGCGCGGGAAAAAGGCTGGAATAGTTTTCTCATTAATATCTTTTCAGAGCAAGACAGCGAACGTGCGGTACGACAGCTGTTAGCACAGCGCCCAGACGGAATTATTTATACCACTATGGGGCTTCGCCATGTCACGCTGCCAGATGTACTGAAAGGGGAAAATGTTATTTTAGCGAACTGCCAGTCAGACGATAAGTCGCTTCCTGCCTACATCCCCAACAATTTTGACGCACAGTATCAGGCAACACGCTATCTGATTGATCGTGGCTACCAAAAACCCCTGTGCTTTTGGCTACCTGACGCAGAAGCGGCAAGCCGCGACCGCCGCAACGGGTTTGAGCATGCCTGGCAAACGGCCGGACGTTCATTATCAGACACCTCGCAGCATCATATGATGTTGGGAGATGAACACTACACGGACCTGGCAGAGTTACTGGCCATCAAATTAAAAGATAATCATCCTGACTTTGATGTCCTCATCTGCGGTAACGATAGGATCGCCTTTATCGCTTATCAGGTCTTGCTTGCACACGGCATTGCTATCCCCGAACAGGTTGCAGTATTAGGGTTTGATAATCAGGTAGGCATGGGCAATTTATTCCTCCCTCCCCTTTCTACCATACAATTACCTCACGATGAGATTGGCCGGCAGGCAACGCTTCACATTATTGAAAACCGCGAAAACGGCGGTTGTCAGCAACTCCCTTGTCCGCTCCTGATCCGTTCATCGACATAATACGGCTGCTGTAAGATTCGCTTTTACGTTTGACGAAGACTCAGCAACAGTGAGACTACCGAGTCTTCGTGTATCAATGCACCAATCTTTTGATTATGCGGCGGTTTCAGTACGCAATGATTTAGTACGTAATGAATAGCGCATCACAGTAAACGATTGATTGCGATGCAAACAGGCGCTATTCAAGACGCCAAAGCGAACCGCCAAGCATGACCGCCTCTCCCTGACTGGAATAAAGCGTCAATGCACGCTGCTCCGGCTGCGGATAAATTCGACTCGTCATACAGGCTTCTCCATCGTTCACAAATACTTCCACCGAAGAACGATCGATAAACATCCGAATTTTTATCTGTTCAGACGGTGGTAACGCGATACTCCGATAGCCGTCTATTCCTTCATGTAGATAGCGACGCCATAACACCAGCCGCTTAGCCTGATTATCCACATACAGTTGCAGCCCCTCTCCCAACCTGACGCCATACTGCTCTGCCTGACTGCGTGCCATATCCCAACAGATTTCCAGTTCAACCGCATCTGCACAAGGCGTGATAAGAAAGGGATCCGTCATGGTCGCGGGCTCAATAAGCTGCGGTTGCTGGCGCAGGCTTTCCAGTTCACGAACCGGCCGCTGATATAGCTTTCCATGACATTCAATGAGTTCACGCGGCAAGGTAAACGATCCGGCCCACCCTTCCTGTTTGGACGGCATAGGCGACTCCCACATGTCCATCCACCCTAAAATGACGCGTCTGCCGTCTGCCGTTAAAAACGACTGTGGCGCATAAAAATCGTGCCCATGATCCAGCTCTTCGAAAACTCCCGTCCGTTTAAACACCGTTTCCGGCTGCCAGTCCCCCTGCAATACAGCGCTTTGAAAGCGATTGCGATAGGCATAGCCTTCTGCTTTCATCCCCTGAGGAGAAAACATGAGGTAGCGATGTTCACCTAATGGAAAAAAGTCCGGGCACTCCCACATATACCCTTCTTGCGCATCGGCATGGGCCAGTACCTGTTCAAAACACCATTCCGATAATGACGAGCCGCGATACAGTAATACCTGCCCCGTATCGTTCTTGTCCCGCGCACCGACCACCATCCACCAAGAGCCATCCTCACGCCAGACCTTCGGATCGCGAAAATGCATGATGCCTTCTGGCGGTGTCAGGATGACGCCTCGTTTTTCAAAATGAATGCCATCATGGCTGATTGCCAGACACTGCACTTCACGGATGGCACTATCGTCCCCTTCTCCTGATAACCAGACATGTCCGGTGTAAATCAGCGATAGCACGCCATCATCATCTACCGCACTGCCGGAGAAGCAGCCATCAAGGTCATATTCATCCCCTGGAGCCAAGGCGATAGCCTCATGCTGCCAGCGCACCATATCCGGGCTTGTCGCGTGTCCCCAATGCATCGGTCCCCAATGTTCACTCATGGGATGATGTTGATAGAAAGCATGGTAGACACCATTGAAATAGATCAGACCATTGGGGTCGTTCATCCAGCCCGCTGGCGGCGCTAAATGGTAATGTGGATAAAACGTATTGCCGCGCTGCGTCAACAACGCGTCCCGTGCAGATTCTGCCTGTATTAAACGTGATTTCATCATTTCACCGTGGTGCTGTATTCATATTTTCAGAAGCGGATTCATCATCCTCCGCGCGAAGCAATACGCCAGACACCAGAGTCAGAATGAGTACAGCGACCGCCAGTATCATATAGGTGTCAGCAAAGCCCAGTGCGTCATAGCCATACCCCACAATCGGGGAAAGGATCGCGGCACAAAATGAGGTAACAAACTGGAATCCGACCAGATAGAGCGTGGCCGACAGACGTTTGTCGAATTGCGAGGTAATGTATTTGAACATGGCGATGAGCAGGATCGGCAGTTCAACGGCATGGAGTAATTTTAACAACGAGATGGCAAGTGTCCCTTCCGCCAGCCCCGATCCGAATATCCTAAACGTCATGATAAGGCCGCTTAATAACAAGCCGCGTTTGGCACCGATACGGTTAACCAGAAACGGGGCTAAAAACATACCGCCGGCTTCTAAAAACACCTGAAACGAATTGAGGAATCCGAACATTTCGTTGCCGCGCGCAGGGTCGCTAAACAGTGAGGCGAAATAGACGGGAAACTGTTGATCGTAAACGTTATAGACGCTCACACCACAGACAAACACCACCAGAGACCAAAAGCGCGGCAAGCGCAGCAGCCCGATGGCATCTGCGATAGTTAGCGCGTTACTCTTACCGTATTCCAGCTCTCCCATCGCATGCGGCTTAATATCATTAAGACGCCATAACAACAGCAAGAACACACTGGCTGATACACAGGCCATCCAGAAATTCAGGTTAGGATCGATGTTAAATAACATTCCTGCGAAGAACGTCGCCCCCGCCCACCCAAGCGATCCCCACATACGGGCTTTTCCGTACTCAAATCCCGTAATGCGGCTGACACGCTCGGTATAGGATTCCAGAACCCCAATCCCTGCGAAAAATGTGGCACCGACATAAACGCCGACGCTGAATGCACCGAGGTACATATTCCAGCGTAGCAGCGGTGTTCCGACAAAAATAAACCAGGGCCCGCTCAACAGCAGCAGTACGCCAATGCACCACAACAGATTTTTGCGTAGCCCCAGCTTATCCTGAATAAAACCATAAATCGGCTGAGCGAAAAACGCGGTAAGGCTGATGATTGAAAAAATGATCCCCGTATCCGCTCCCCGCAGGCCAACCTTCTGGTTAAGCCACAACGAGATCAGTGAAAAGGCTGAAGACCATGTCCAGAAGAAGGCGAATAGCAACCCACTTAATTTTAAGTAATTTTGTCTGGCAGAGTGTGCCGGTGTATGCGCGTATTTATTCATGTTGGTTTATTCCGCAAGAAGTTCACCGCCATTGTTAACGTTAACAATTCATCATTTAAATCATTCTTGTGACGATATGGGATGATAATCACAAATGTTAACGTTAACTTAAAGGTTTTGTGACCTAACCGTCAATTTTTACTCATGTCAACGCACGGGAACCGGAACAAAAATACAGCTTCTTCTTTTTAGTCTCAGCCAACCAGGAGAGTGAAAAAATTGGTCTGCTACTCTCTCAATAAGTGGAGGGGAACATCCATCTATTTGATTGCTATTTTATTCCGGTAAATATCAGCCTGATTGCCAGCACTTATCCACGAAAATATGAGAGTAAGATGATGAATAGAGACCAGGAAATTATTGTTAATTCCGTTGAGCCAGACGATTACGAACAGTGGCTGCCCTATTGGAGGAGTTATCAGGAATTCTATAAGGTGCAGCTTTCCGATGAGGTCACGGAAGTCACCTGGAATCGTTTTTTTAAAGCCGAGATTCCCGTGCACTGCGCCGTAGCACGGGAAGGGGTGCATATTATTGGTTTCGCACACTTTGTTTTTCACGATTCCACCTGGGGCGTAAACTCTTATTGTTACTTAGAGGATCTGTTTGTTACTCCGACCGCTCGCGGTAAAAACGTTGGCAAAAAACTGATTGAATACGTGAGAGAACGGGCACAGGAAAAAAGCTGCGATCGGCTGTATTGGCATACTCAGGAAACCAATAAAACAGCCCAGCGTCTTTATGATTGGGTCGCGGAAAAACCGGGCGTTATTGAATATAGAATGCCGCTTTAACTATAAAAAGATAAGCAGTAGAGTGATGCGGCGAAAACGCCGTATATAAATGGATTTTAAAATGAACTACCAGTCTGCTTCTCTTCTTATCTACACCGTCAGGATCTTTTTTGCAGTTTGCCTCTGTGGCGCGCTGGCGCTTGTCGGCATCAGCGCCCCAATTTTCTATCTTCTTGCGATGGGGCTGGCTTATCCCGTCATCGTCTCTATACGATTGCACAGCCTGAGTGAAAAAGGCATTGCCCTTTTACCAAAGGAAAAAAGCGAATGGATGGTCTATGTGCACGGCATTCCCGTGCGCGAAACCAGAACGTCATTAACCAACCTGTATTTTTTTAGTGCCGAAAGCGCGCAGACGTTTTTCCTGCGCGCCTATACTGGGAAGTTGCTGATTCAGATTTGCGCGGTCGTCTTATTAGTACGGCAGACGATGGCGGTCAGTTGGCCGTGGTTTTACCTTGGTGCGGTTGCTTAATGAGCAAAACCTATGGATTACAAACCATAAACATAATTAGGTTAAAAATAATCACATAAATAAAGAATATAACCACATAAACCTTTAGTTGATATTTAGGTATTACACATGTATAAAGCATTGATAGCTTTAATTCCCCAATACATTTCCAACCTTAAAAAAATCAAAAAACCTTAATGAGATTTGAGTTAAATATATGTTTAGTCATGAACAAAACACGATGATTGATCGTATAGTTAAAGAATTAGAAGAACATAATTTTGCAATTTTTGCTGGGGCTGGTTTATCTGCTCCTGCTGGGTACTTAAATTGGAAAGAACTTTTGCGCCCACTATCAGTTGAATTAAAATTGAACATTGACAAAGAAACTGATTTAGTTTCTTTAGCCCAATATTATGTTAATGAAAATCATAGCCGGAGCCGGCTAACAGAACGATTAATTGATGAGATTGGCATATCCCAAAAAGTAACAATCAACCATCAGATTTTAGCAAAGTTACCTATATCTACTTATTGGACCACAAATTATGATGATTTAATTGAAAGATCATTAGAAGATGAGGGTAAACTTCCCGATAAAAAATTTACAAAAAACCACTTATCTCAAACAAAAAAAGGTCGCTCAGCAATCGTTTATAAGATGCACGGTGATGCTAGCTTACCGGAACAAGCAATTATAACTAAAGATCAATATGAATCTTACTCTTTGCATTTCGCACCGTTTGTAACAGCATTATCTGGCGATTTGGTTTCGAAGACATTCCTATTCCTAGGATTTAGCTTCACCGACCCTAACTTAGATTATATTTTAAGCAGAATTAGAATCCATTTTGAGACAAACCAAAGACAGCATTTTTGCATTTTTAGAGAAGTGAACAGAGATGATTATCATAATGATGATGAATTTTCATACAACCAACTAAAACAACAATTTGTTATTAAAGATCTCGCTCGATTTAGTATAAAAGTAATATTAATAAGTGCATGGACAGATTTAACATCTATACTGAAAGAAATAACGAAGAGATTTAGGTGTAAAAATGTATTTTTATCTGGGAGCGCACATGAATTTGGTAATTGGGAACAAAATGCAACAGAGATTTTTTTATCAAAACTCGGCGAAATTCTAATACAGGAGGGATTTAAAATAACATCAGGTTTGGGTTTAGGTATCGGTAATGCTTTTATTAGTGGTGCTATTAAAGAAATCTATGATAAAAAACATGCTAAAATTGACGACTACTTAACCATGAAGGTCTTTCCTCAATTTGTTGAGGATAAAAACACGAGAAAAAGAATTTGGAGTTTATGGCGAAAGGATTTATTAATTCAAGCTGGAATTGCAATATTTTTCATGGGAAATAAATCAACAAAAGATATTAATTCTGAAAAATCAAACATTACTCTAGCAGATGGAATGGAAGAGGAATTTCAAATAGCTAAGAACTTTGGATTAAAAATAATTCCAATTGGTGCTAGCGGTTATAAAGCAAAAGAATTATTTGACCGAGTCATGGCCGACTTCAATACTTATTATCCAAATGCGACACCTGAATTTCATGATGCATTTACTAAATTAGATGAATCTGTTGACGAGCCAATAAAATTACTATCTAAAATTCACAATATCATTAAATTAATTTAATGAGGAGATAAATATGTCAAAAAAAGTATTTTTTAGCTTTCATTATCAGGACGTTATAGATTTCAGAGCAAATATTGTAAGAAATCACTGGGTTCTTAAAGAGGAAAAAGATGATGCAGGATTTTTTGATAAATCCATATGGGAAGAAGCTAAAAAAACAAGCCCTATAGCTTTGAAAAAATTAATTAACAAAGCACTAGTTGGCACATCTGTTACGTGCGTATTGATAGGAACCAATACTTATCAGCGCCCTTGGGTTAGATATGAAATATTCAGAAGCATATATAAAGGAAATGACTGTTTAGGTGTAAACATAAACACTATAACTGGAAAAAATGGTCAAAAAAAACCTGTAGGTCAAAATCCATTTAGCTATACAGGAGTATATTTTAACGATGATGGTTCAAAATATTCATTTGCTACTAGAGAATTAATTAGTGACAATTGGTCCTACTGGGAAGAAATTGAATCAAAAAGAGAACATGACAATGATTATTTTGATAAAGAATATGCAAAAATCAATGCAGGGAAATTTATTCCACTAATAGAATTTTTCTCAACATATGATTGGGTTAAAGATGATGGATACAATAAATTTAGTGAATGGATAGGCTAAACACTCTGCTCATTTACTTTCCAATCAATAGAGGGCTCAAGTGTTTATCAACTTAGGCCCTAATATAGAAAAAATTATTTTATACAAAACACTGTTATATTTAACTACTAAAAATCACTTTTACAAACAGTAGAAATCACCATACTAATTTAGTTAGTATTTAGCATAGAGAAAAATCGATACTACAGTCAATTACTAACAATATTTCCAGAAAAATTATAACCAGAAGGCTATAAAATTAGTATTTTCCATAGTGCGACTAGCAGCCCGAACTCTTTTTTTGATATAAAAAATTATTAATAAATATTATAATTTCAAATTAGTTTTAGAAAAATAAAATATCTGTTCATCGAGAAGCTCGTCTCTCCCAGCCAAAGCGAATGGTACGGTGGGTATATCAAGTCTCGAGACTACCGCGTCACAGTGCTTGAGCGGCTGCTGTCACTGAAATAACACCCCGCCTACTCCACCCGCCGTACCGATTCTCTGACCACCACCTGTCCGGCTAGCTCGGTGCGCTGGGCAATACCCAGCGCCTGTGCAGGCGTCATTTGCTGTGCCAGAAGCTGCAGCGCCGCGCGGGCGATGGTCTCAAACGGCAGATGCACCGTGGTGAGCGAAACCGGCAGCATATCGAACGGCAGGATGTCGTCCATCCCCATCACCGACATGTCCTCCGGCACCCGCAGCCCATGCTGATAGAGTGCGTCGATCACGCCGATAGCCTGATTATCCGCGGCACAGAAGATCGCAGTGACGCCCAGCCTGTCGGGGTTAGCCGTCAGCCAGCGCAGTAGCGCGTCACGCGCGGTACGCGGATGGAAATCCGGCAGCGAGAGGATCAGATCCTCATCCAACGCAATGCCCGCCTGCATGAGCGCATCCCGATAGCCGCGCTCGCGCTGTTTGATCGTCATGCGCGACGTCCAGGTCAGGTGCAGGATCCGCGTATGCCCTTGTTCGATCAGGTAACGCACGCCCGCAGCCGCCGCGTAGTGGTTGGCGGGCGTCACGCTGCTCAGGCGCATTGAGGGATCTTCACCGTTGATCAGCACCGCCGGAATGCCGCTTTCCGCGACGGCGTTCAGCAGCGTCGGGTGATCGTCATTCACAATCAGAATGCCGCTCTCTTTTCCGCCCTGAAGTTCACGCAATAACTGCTGTTCGTTAATGGTGTCGTGCTCCCCCAGAAACGGACGCAGTTGGATATTGCGTTGCAGACAGAGCGTTTTCAGGGCGTTAATCAGCGTCAGCGACACCAGATTGTACTCGCTCTCCAGCATCAGGTTGCGCGGCGTCGCCAGCAAAATGTGGCGCAGCGGCTCGGTCTGCGCGACGGTCGCTTTGGCCACTTTATGCAGCGGATACCCTTGCTCGGTGGCAATCGCCATGATGTGCTGTCTGACTTTGGCGCTGATCGGTGCCGTCCCGTTCAGCGCGCGGGAAACCGTGCTGATGGAAACCCCCGCGCGGTCGGCAATATCCTTGAGTGTCGCCATTATTTCATCCCCGTGTTGGCAATCCCCGTCGTGATGTATTTTTGCAGGAAGACGAACACCGCCGTCACCGGCAGAAGCGAGAGCATCGTCATCGCCAGTATATAGTGCCACTGCACCGAGAACTGCCCCTGAAACGCATTCAAACCGATTTGCAGCGTAAAATTATCCTGACTTGAGAGGACGATCAGCGGCCAGAGGAAGTCATTCCAGCGCCAGATCACCGAGAAGATCGCCAGCACCGCCAGCGCGGGCGCGGTTAACGGCAGGATGATCTTCCAGTAAATACGGAATTCACTGGCGGCATCGATGCGCGCCGCCTCGATCAGCTCATCGGGGATCGTCAACATATATTGCCGTAGCAGGAATACGCCGGTCGGCGTCGCCACCGTGGGAATAATCACGCCCCACAGGTTATCGCCCATATTCAGGCCAATCACCACCAGGAACGTCGGCACCATCACCACCGACAGCGGAATCATCATGGTGGAGAGAAACAGCGTCAGCACCGTACCGCGCCCGCGAAACTCGTATTTCGACAGCGCAAACGCCGCCATCGAACTGAGCAACAGGGTCAGCAGCGTCGCCATCACAGTCACGAACACGGTGTTCTTCAGGTAGGTGGCAAAGTGGAACTTCGTTATCGGCGTCGTGTAGTTCTCCGTCTCCAGATGCAAGGCCTTCATCGGCACCAGATCTTTCGTCGACACACGCACCACCTCGCTCGGCGCATCCGGGTTCACCAACTGTGCAATCAGGCCGATGCGTCTAACCAATGCCATAGTTTTCGCTTCGCCGTCTTCCTGCTTAACCTGCCACAGCTCCAGCGGTTTCGGGTACTCCGGTAACGTGATGGTATCCGCCGCCTGTGGCAGAAAACTGGGCGGAAAACGGTTAATCTCCGCGGGCGTTTTGAACGACGACATCGCCGCCCACATCACCGGAATCATCACCAGCAGCGTACCCACCACCAGCCAAACCCAGCTCATGATATCCGTGATGTGAATGCGCCCCGGATGACGGGTACGGGTGAGAAATGCGATTATTTTCATCATGGCTCCCGTTATTTTTTCCCTTCCAGCCGACGCGTCAGCAGGAACTGTAACGCCGTCAGGATCATCAACACTACGCCCATCAACACCGAGGCCGCCGAAGCCAGCCCGTAGAGCGATGCGTTTGACGAAAAGGCCGTCTGATAGATGTACTGCACGATAAAGCTGTTGGCCGTACCGGGGCCGCCGCCGTTGGTGAGCACCCAGGCTTCATCGAAGATCTGCACGCTGTTGATGGTCAGCAGAATCACCACCACCAGAATGTTCGGTGCCAGCAGTGGCAGCGTCAGGCGATAGAAACCACGCCAGCGCGAAGTGCCGTCCACCGCCGCCGCCTCGTAGATATCACGCGGGATCGCCTGCAATCCGGCCAGCAGGATCAGGGTATAAAATCCAACGTGAAACCAGACGGAGACAAACACCACCCAGAAGCGCGATAGCGTCGGGTCGAGCAGGAAGGTGATCGGCTGCCCGCCCAGCGACGACAGCACCAGATTCAGCAGGCCGTTGCGGTTAAGGAACCACTGCCAGATCAGGCCAACGACCACCGGCGACAGCAGCACCGGATAGAAGAACATGGCACGGAAAAAGCCACGGGCGATAATCTTACGGTTGAGGATCAGCGCCGTTACCAGCGCCACCAGCAGCGTGCAGAGCACGTTGAAAAAGGTGAACGACACCGTGTTGTAGACGCCGGTCCAAAACAGATCCTGTTCACAGGTCGATGGCTCGGCGTAGTTGCCGCAACTCAACAGCGTGGAAAAGTTATCCACGCCGACGTAAGGGCGTTCCCACAGCAGGATATTGGTGCCGCCGGTAAAGGCGTAACAGACCGCGAGCAGAATCGGAATAAAGACAAAAACGGCGAACAGCAGCATATTCGGCGCGATAAAAAACCACGGCATCACTTTGCGGCCGCCGAGTTTTTGTAGCAGATTCACCGCTTTTTCCACTGGCGTGACCAGCTTATCGATCAGCGATCCTGCGGGCAGTAAGGCAATTTTTTTCATGTCGTCCTCTCCCGTCGCGATAATTAGTGCTCGGTACAACGCGGCAATGTGTCATCCGTTTTGCCGTCGAACAGATGGCAATACGTCGGCGGGAAGCGGACGAACACCGATTCACCTGCGGCGAACTCACGGTGCTGCGCCAGATGGACGATCATCTCATCGTCAATACCGCCCATTCGCCCGTAGATAAAGGTTTCATGCCCCATCATCTCGCAGCGATCGACGCACAGCGCCATGCCCTCGCCGTCCTCCACCAGCTCGCAGTGTGAAGGACGAATGCCGAGCGTGACGTTCTGCCCGACGGTGCCGATAAACGGCAGCACCAGACGATTACCCGACGGACACTGCACCTCAACGCCGTCCGCGCAGGTGGCGACGATCTGCGCCTGAAACATATTCATGCGCGGTGAACCAATGAAGCCGGCGACAAATTTATTTTTCGGCCGATTGAAAAGTTCCAGCGGCGTGCCAACCTGCTCGATGCGACCGGCGTTCAGTACCACAATGCGCTGCGCCATCGTCATCGCTTCCACCTGATCGTGAGTCACGTAAATCATGGTGGTGCGTAGCTTCTGATGCAGGCGGGACAGCTCGCCGCGCGTCTGCACACGCAGCTTGGCATCCAGATTGGAGAGCGGTTCATCAAACAAGAACAGGTCAGGTTCACGCACGATCGCACGACCAATCGCCACGCGCTGCTGCTGCCCACCCGACAGCGCACGCGGTCGGCGATCCAGATAAGGTTCCAGTCCCAGCATACGGGCGGCTTCATCAATACGGCGGGCGATTTCGTCTTTGGGGAAGTGCAAATTCTCCAGCCCGAATGCGAGATTCTTGCGCACCGAAAGGTGCGGGTAGAGCGCGTAAGACTGGAACACCATCGCAATCTTGCGCTCTGCTGGCGTGAGATCGTTCACTTTGCGGTTGTCGATCCACAGTTCGCCGCTGCTAATCTCTTCCAGCCCGGCAATCATGCGCAGCAGCGTGGATTTTCCACAGCCCGACGGCCCCACAAAGACCATGAACTCGCCATCATGAATCGTTAAGTCCACGCCTTTGATGATGTTCACCGCACCATAGCTTTTGTGGACGTTTTTTAGTTCCAGACTCGCCATTGTCAGCCCTCGCAAACAGAATCTAACTGTGCCAATAACATCAGCATGACCAGCGCCTGCCCGTAAGGCACGGCAACATTAGGAATATCGCGATAGAACTGTAAGTCGTGCCCCATCGCCGTGCCGTCCGAGACACCCTGCACCACACCCTGTGCGTCAATCTGCGCCACTACGGCGGCATAGCCTTTTTCCAGTACGTCCTGCGGGAAATCGTGCAGCATGCCCAATCGACGCGCCGTCAGAATCCCGGCGATAAATCCGGCGCTGGCGGACGTCTCCAGCGGCGAATCCGGGTCATCCAGCAGCGTATGCCACAGGCCAGACTCGTGCTGGCAGCGTGCCAGCGTTGTCGTTTGCTGTTCCAGAATCGCTTCCAGCGTGCGCAGAACTGGCGCGGACAGTTGATCCTCCGCCAGCACTCGCATTTCCGGCAGAACCAGCGTGATCCAGGCGTTGCCGCGTCCCCAGAACGCATTCGCATAATGATGGCGACCAACGAACGTCCAGCCGTGATACCACAGCCCGCTGCGCACATCGGCCAGATAGCGCGCATGTGTAACGAGCTGGTATTCCGCTTCTTCGATCAGATCGCGGCGGGAGAGCAATTTCCCTGCCACCACCAGAAACAGACCGGCCATAAACAGCGTGTCATCCCACAATTGCCCGGTGTTCGGACGCTCTTTCACCGTGTGCTGGAAGCCGCCGTCCTCGGTTTTCGGCAGCGAGTGCAGCAGCCAGTCCGCCCAGTCGCTCACCGTTTCACGCCACTGCGCGGGCGCATCCGGTTTGTCCTGACACAGCAACGCCAGCACCAGCATCGGCGCCGTCGAGTTGATCTGACGCGGCGGCAGCCCGGCATCCAGCTTTTGCTGATACCAGTTCGCCAGCGTCGTCAGCATGGTGTCGTCCTGCGTCAGATGCGCCAGCTTCCAGAAACCGTACAGCCCGACGCCGACCTCCCAATCCCATTCCTCAAATTGAATCGTCAGTCCGGCATCCGGCGCATCGTCCTGCGTCACGCTGTCGATCGCTTTCAGGCGGCAAAATGCCCGCGCCACCTGCGCCAGCAGCGCTTCGGTTTGTTGTCGGTTAAGTGAACCTGTCTGCATGTCATGGGTTTCCTGTGTTGAACTGCGGGACGACCGGGACATCGTCGGGGAAAATGAAAGGCTGCTGCGCCACGCTGAATCCTGCCGCGTAGCTAAAGGCCAATTCGCCGTAATCGGGATCGTCGATACGCACGCCGTCGCTGTCCTGTATCAGAGAACGCCCTCGGAAGCGGGCAGCGAATGCGGCGAATCCTTGTGCGCCGTTGCCGCTGTCTACGGCAACGAACCAGACGTTCTGTTCGCCATACGCGCGTAGTTCGCCTTCCGCCTGCTGGCCTGCGGTCGCAAACGGCTGCAATCCGGCGGGATTATGAAACGCGGCATAGCCGTTACCGCCGCGTACGAAGCACCAGACGTCTTCAACGATGACGTCATCCAGCGCGGTTTGTGGCAGATAGAGATGTGTCCAGGGGCGGGCATCCTTTTGCAGGTCGAACACCATCAGCGCGCGATTGCGATGCTGCATCAGGTGCGGCAAACGTCCGTTGCCCGCCCAGTAAGAAGGACGGTGCACGCCGTCAGGGCGATCTTCGCCGGGGTGATTCACCCACAGGCGGGCGGCATAGTGCGTACCCAAACGTACATCCAGCAGATGCTGCTGGTGTCCGGGCTGGCCGGGGTGATGATCGAAGACGGAAGAAAACGCCACGTCGCGCTGCTTCCAGGCAATGATGCGGGCGCTGCGGTTCAGCCCCTGCACCCAGCGCGCTTCTGCACCGTGCGGCAGTGACCAGTGTGCAATTCGATCCGTCGTTTCCGGCGGCTGATAGTCGCTCAGGCACAGCAGCGGCAGCGCGGCACAGTGCGGAATCAGCCAGCCCTCGCCCCACATCAGCGCACACAGGCCGGACAGCTCGGTCAACATGCCGGAGCGCAGTTCTTTATCGTAGGCGCGCCCCATGGTGCCAACTGCAACGCCGTTCTGGTGTACCCACGCCGTCATCAGCATGATACGGTCAATCACCACGCGAGATTTCTCGCGCAGATCGGCGTCCTGCGCCAGTTCATACAGCGCCACCAGTCCAATCAGATCGATGGGGTAATAAGCTGCCGAGTTCCACTCCACCAGCCCGTGCTCCAGAATAGAATCAAACCAGCGCGTCAGGCGCTCGTGAGCAATCGCCTTTTGCTCCAAACCGCGGCGGCCGCTGCATGGGAAGGTGTCATCAGGGAAGTTTTGTCCGGCCAGATACTGCGCGACATGGAAACACAGGCAGTGGTTTTCGCTCCAGAACCACATGGTGTCGTTGCCCGGTTCATCAATCCAGTAGCGGAAACCGAGAATCGCGCTGCGCACGCGCCGCCAGTCCTGCGGCGGCAACTGCTGCCCCTGATAGCGCTGCCACAGCCAAATCAACGGCACCAATTGGAAATCGGCACAGTCTTCACGGCGGCTGATTTTTTGCAGCGCGCTGTTGAGAATCGGTGCGGCGGCATCGCTGCCCTCGCCCGTCGCGACAATCGCCAGCAGCCGTCCGAGGCGCTCAAAGCCGTGCAGCGCGGTATGTCGTAGCACCGCTTCACGTCGCGCGGCCAGCGTCGGTAATGCAGGCATCGTTTGCGATGGCAAGCGCCCGAAACTGAGCGTGCGCGTCAGCGTAATACCATTGCAGGTCGCGGCACAGACCAGATCGTAGTAGCCCACCAGAGCTGCAGGCAGATCCACCTGCCAGCCGAGATTGCCAGCAGGCAGCGTTTGTTTTTGCTGCCATACGGGGACGGATTCGTTGACGTTGCCAATCAGCCGATGCGCCATCGTCACGGATTCCGGCAGCGGCTGCGCGCTATTGAGCACCAGCACAGGCGGTTGGATCAGGTTATTTTCCAGCGTCAGCCCGTTCACCCAGCTATCCAGCGCGGCCAGCTGTGCGCTGAGCGCCGCGTCTTCATCAAGCTGCCAGAAGAGCGTGTCGTTTCCCTGATAGCACAGGCTGAACAGGTAGTCGGTATCACGTTCGCACAGCTCTTCACTATGCACCACCAGCGTGTTCGCCCCTGCTTGCAGCGGCAGCGTGATGTCACAGGTTTGTTCGGTATTGCGGGTAAAGGGCGTAAAGCGGGTAATCGGCTCGCCGTTCAGCCACAGCGTGACGCCGCCGCAGGTGCTGAGCGTAAACGGTGCCGTTTGCACGCTGTCGCTGTGGATCACGCAGCGGGAAAAGCGCTGCACGTGAACCGGACACGGCCAGAAATCGCTGAAATTTACGCTGCGGCTTTCATCGCCGCCGCTCCACATCAGCGGGAAGCGTAAATCGTCCGGCAGCGCCACCTCACGCTTTGCCTCTTCCTGCAAAAAACGCACGCGACAGGGCAGCACGCCGACATCGACAAAACCGTTAATAAAGCGGTAATTCACCTTATCCGGCAGCGTATCCGGCTCGGCGAAATAACGTTTTCCCGTCAACTCGGTGATAAGAAACCGATTAATGACGCCGTTCTTCTTTAATTTCCAACCGATATTCATACTGAATCCTGTTTACGGCGTTGAAAAATAAAATAACGAAAAGGTATGGCGGTACTTATTTGCACTTTCACTGTGCACACCCTGCCAATATTTAGGGCAGCGGGTCATTCTCTGCACCGTGATATCGCAATTAGAATGCAAATTTGCATTAAATTGTCATTTGCATTCATTTATTGACATTTCGCATTAATAAATAAGATTCTCGCGTTTATATATGTGATTAATATCACAAAAATGCTTCATTTAAATCAACATTTAAAATATCTTTAACCTGCTTCACATAAATCAATCAGCGTTCTGTCCATGATTGCATGATGAAAATGACAGATGAATGCAAATTTGCATTAATTAAAAGACAGCCTAAATCGCAGGAATAAAATAAACCCCGTCGCCAACGCCAGGGTATTTACGTCATTAATCAAACATAAGATGTGCTCACCAACGGAGAGGTTTATGATGCGTTCCAACACCGCGTTATTTTTTTCCGCCCTTGCACTGGGGTTATTCAGCAGCAGCGCGTTAGCCGCTAAAACGCAAATAACATTTTTATATAGTGACGACGATCCCGAATTAGTGCATTTCATGGAACAGAAAGTAAAAGCTTTCTCCCAGAGCAATGAGCGCATCGATGTGAATTTTGTCAGCACGGGCTATAACGCGCTGCAAACACAATTACCGATGCAGCTGGCGGCAGGCTTAGGCCCGGATATTGCCAAAACCACGCAAATGGGGCTGCTCGGCTATACGCTGGATTTGCGCCCTTACCTGAAAGATCCGGCCGCCTTTGAGAAACGCTACAGCGCCGGCATCGAAAAAATCATGCGCGTGAAAGGCGTGCATAAAGCGGATGCGCTGCCGGGCTTTGTCGCGTCCTGGACCGCCGATCTGCCGTTCGTTAACGTCACGCTGTTTGAACAGGCGGGCGTGCCTCTGCCGCAGCCGGGCTACACGATTGATGACTTGATGAAAGCCTCGAAGCTGGTCGCAGAAAAAACCGGCGTGCATATCCCCTTCACCATCGACCGAAGCGGTTTCCGCTTCTCCGGCCCAGCCTACTCTTATGGCGCACGTTACGATAAAGACGGGCTGATCAACTTCCCGGACGCCGCGGCGCAGCAGTGGATTAAAGATCTGAAGCGCTGGTCGGACGAAGGCGTGTTCCCGCGTGAAATGTGGGGCGCGGCAGGCGGTGGTCAGTACAAGAGCATGGCGGACGATTTCGTGAACGGCAACATCGTGACCTACTTCTCCGGCAACTGGCTGTTGAACCAGTTCAGTAAGCAGATTGGCGACGGTTTTGACTGGAAAGTGCTGCCTGCGCCGTGCAAAGAGAAATGCATCTCGATGGGCGGAGCGACCTTCATCATGCCGTTCACCACCACCAAACACCCGCAGGAAGTCGCCGAATTTATGGAGTGGCTGGGCAGCGAACCTCTGCAACGTGAGATCGCCGAGCGCTTCAATATCATTGTCGGCGCGGATATCACCGATCTGCACTATCAGACCAAAGATAAGCACGTGATCGACGGCCTGAACACCGCGCGTGAAGAGATCAAAAAGATCCCGTCTTACGTCTTTGATTGGGAACGCATGGAAAGTCTGGGCGCGAACGAACTATACCCGATTATCCTGACGCGCTTTACCCAATATCTGAACGATCAGGTGTCGTTTGATGAGTATCTGCGCCTGACGTCAAACGATGTGAAGCGCCTCAACGAAACGATCGCGACCAATCAACAACAGCGGAAAAACGCACCGTGAAATGGCAGTTGAGGGAGATCGACATCGATGGCGATCGTCCCTTTGATCGCATTAGCGAAAGCACGATATGCGAACAGCGCTGGCCGGGACAACATCGCTATCTGCTGGTCACTGGCGGTTTCACCCGTCTGCTGCACTGGCATGACGGCCTTCTGACCTGCCGCGGCGGCGATAGCTTCCCGATCGGCGACCCGGCCAGCCTGTCGCGGCTAGGGCTGTGGGCGGTACAGGAGATGCTTCAGGCCGTTGAGGGCATCACGCCGCTTACGCCGCTCAGCGAAGCGCTGTTCCTGCACTTCGATAAGCATGTCGATCGCGTGATCGACTGGTCAAAGCAAGCACAGGCCGCTGACTACACCACGCTCGGGCACGTTGTGCTGGCACACCCGCAGGACGCACTGTCGGTGCAGTCGCTGACCCGCTGCGCTGGCGAGTTGACTCTGCTGCTCAACAGCCTGCCGGACTCACAGGCGGAAGCGGTCAGCCTCAGCGGCGATCTGGCGATTGCCTGTCTTCCCTATCTGGATTCTGGAGCGCACGCATCATGACGACATGGCTCTATGCCGGTGTAGATGGCGGCGGTACTGGCTGTCGGGCACGTATTTATCAGGCCGACGGTACGCCGCTCGGTCAGGGACACGGCGGTCGTGCCAATCTGCTGCTCGGTGTGGAAAGCGTGCGCCAGTCGGTGGACGATGCCATCGAGCAGGCGTTGAAGCACAGCGGGCTATCGCCGGATGACGCATCCCGATTGAAAGTCGGACTGGCACTCGCTAGCGCAGAACATCACGCCGCCTACGAGGCGTTTCTGGCGTTGCCACATCCTTACGCGACGCAGGTGCTCAATACCGATGCGCTGGGTGCCTGTCTGGCCGTCAATCAAGGGAAAGACGCAGGCGTGGTCATTGCCGGAACCGGCTCGTGCGGGCTGGCGTGGCAGAACCAGACGATTACCGCCTACGGCGGCCATGAATTCCCGATTTCCGATCAGGGTAGCGGCGCACGGCTTGGGCTGGCGGCGCTGCAACACACCTATAATGTGCGGCAAGGCTGGTGCGCGCCGTCTGCGCTCAGTCAGCGTATCGACGATTTCTTTTCCGCCAGCACTGCGCCCACGAACACGCTCGACGCGCTACAGACATTTAGCCAGCAGGCGAAACCGGGCGACTATGCGCAGTTCGCCCGCCACGTATTTGACTGCGCTCAGCAGGACGATGCCGCGTCTCATGCGCTGCTAGCGCAAACGGCCAGCGAAATCAGCCTGCTATTGGCCGCCGTGGCACGCCACGCAACACCTCGCTTATCGCTCATGGGCAGCATCGGTTTACATATTCGTCCCTGGCTGCCGGACGAGTGGCAATCCCAACTCGCCGCCCCGGTGGGTGATGCGCTCGACGGCGCGCGATTGATTGCCTGTCATGATTATGCGTTATACAGCCATCCGTTATAAAAAATAAATAATGCCGGAGACATCAATGACATCACTCACTCGCAGAACCTTCGTCAAGCTCGGCGCAGGCAGCGCCATTACGCTGGCTGGCGGTTTTTTTCACGCTAACGCCGAATCAGCAGCGCCCGCCAGTCCGCTGCGCATTGCCATTATTTCAGACGTCCACGTCCACAATATCTACGGCAACTACGATTTTGACGGCCTGCCCGATGCGCAGACCGGAAAGAAGCTAACCATTCGCACCCTGAAAGATTCGGTGAATTCGACCCGCATCTTCAATGAACCCTACTTTGCGCTGCTGGCCGCGCTGGACGAACTGGCAAAACAGCAGGTGAAATACGTGGTGCTGTCCGGCGATTATTCCGATGACGGCCAGCAGCCTACCGTTGAAGGGATTGCCGCCATCCTGACGCAGTATGAACAGCGCCACGGGATGCGCTTTTTCGCCACGCCCGGCAACCACGATGTCAATCGCCCGCAGGGGGATGACTCCTGGCAACGGATGCTCAACGCCGACGGCAGCAGCACCATGCTAAGCAGCAAACCCGGCGTTAAGCTTGGCGACGCGCAGTCGCTGATTGTCACCGCCAAGATGCAGGCGCTCGGCTATGAACGCGGCCTGCCGCTGATGAAGCCGTTTGGTTTCTTTAAGCGCGACGACTTCCTGCACTGGGAAACGCCGTTTGGCGACAGCGATGAACTCAGTAAACGCCAGTATCTCGCCCGCTCGCCGGACGGCAGCAAGCAGTGGAATATCGTGGACGCCTCCTATCTGGTAGAACCGGAAGCGGGACTGTGGCTGCTTTCCATTGATGCCAATGTGTATCAGGTCAAAGACGGTCCGGAGAAACGCGAAGGGATTGAAGGCTACTCCACCAGCAGCAACACGGGCTGGAACGCCTTGCTGACCGAGAAACCGTTCATGCTGCCGTGGGTGAAATCGGTGGTACAGCGGGCGAAAGCGCAGAATAAAAAGCTGCTGGTGTTCTCACACTATCCGCTGGTCGATTTCCTCGACGGCACGGTGGAGGACGAAAAACAGCTGTTTGGCAGCAACAGCTTCATTAAACGCACACCGCGGCCGGAGGTTGCCGAGCAGGCGATGGCGGCCGGAATCCGCCTGCACTTCAGCGGTCACCTGCACGTCAACGATACCGGCGTGTATCGCGGTTCACAAGGCACACTGGTGAATGTCGCGGTGCCGTCGCTGGCCGCTTACCCGCCCGCCATGAAGCTGGCGACGCTGCATAGTGACCGAGTCGATATCGATACGCTGGTCCTGCGCAACGTGCCACAGTTCAACCATCTATTCCCGTTCTATCAGAAAGAGTTGGATCGCACCGGCGAGCCGCTGGGCGACATTCTGAAAAGCCGCGATTATTACGACTTCCTGCATCATCATCTGGCGCTGCTGGTACGCCAGCGTTTTCTGATAAAAGACTGGCCGGAAGATTTATCGCCCCTCATCAATACGCTGAACTGCGCCGATCTGCTGTGGATCGCACAGCAGCAGGAACCGATCAGCGCCAAAACGCTGCCCGACGCCGCTGAGCGCAAACCGAATGCGGTCACGGGCACAGATGGGTTACAGGATATTTCACTGCTCACGCTGGTGACCGACTGGTACTGCCTGCGCAACGGCAGCGATCTCGCCTGGCAGGATATCCCGGCTGCGCGGGTGAAACAGTATCGTGCCCTGCTGGCAGCTTACACGCCAACGGCTACGCTACCGCCGGACAGCCTGCAATACCGCTTCGGCCTGATGTTGAAAATCCTCGCGGGTTACATCAACGATGAGCCAGCGACTCGCTTTGTGGTTGATATGCAGGGGAATTTCATCACGGTGTGATGTATTCATGGAATTGGCTTTTAGTCACATTGCTTGTGCACGGTTTCGTGCGCTTCAAACACCGTTCTCTTCATGCTACGTCGTAGCACGCGCCCGACATAGGGGGCTACGCCAGCCCCCTATGAACCCCAGCTTTTGGCGGGAATTATGCCGCTAAAGCGGTGCCTTCGTCGGTATCAGGCTTAGAGGACCGCTTGCGACACGTTCCATACGTGGCGCAAGCTTTCGCCGCGTCCATGCGGCTCATCCTAAGCCTGCTATCTCCTCAGCATAATTTTTTACGCCGTGAAAAGAAGCGCCATCGCGATATGAGTTGGCTGGGGTTTGTCAGCAGTGCGGCGCACGAAATATTGCACTCCCGCCCCAGCAACCACTTTCAACCAAACCTACTCGCCTTACATACTTTCTTACCTATTGCCTCTATCGTCATCGATAAAAATCGGTATGTTATAATATAACAATTAGCTTTTTACCGATGATAATGACAAGTTTTTACTCCCTCTCTGCGCTGAAGCGCGCGTTACTGGTTTCCCTGCTGTTGGTGCCGTTGTGGCTATTGGTTGGGTGGGCGGTGGTGTTGCCATGATTGCCCTGCAAGAACTGGCCTTTGGCTATCGTAATCAACCACCGCTCGCGACGCTCAGCGGGTGCTTTCATCAAGGCTCGCTGACAGCAATTATCGGCGCAAACGGCACAGGCAAATCCACGCTGCTGAAGACGCTGGCAGGTCTGCTGCCGCCACTATCCGGCTCATTCAGCCTCGGTAGGGGTTGTGAAGATAGCGCTATCGGCTATTTGCCTCAGCTCTCCGAATTTGATCGGCAGTTTCCTATCAACGTACGCGATCTGGTGCTCATGGGCTCGCTGCCCCATCGCGGATTACTACGAAGTATCAATGCCAACTGGCATCGTAAAGCGGCAGACGCGCTCGACGCTGTCTCCATGGCAGACTTTGCCGATCGGCATATTGGCGTCCTTTCCGGTGGGCAGCTACAGCGCGTACTCTTTGCCAGGCTGATGCTGACACAGGCTCCCATCATTCTGCTGGATGAGCCTTTTACCGGCGTCGATAGCCATACCACGCAGGCGCTTTTGCAGATCATCGAGCAACTTCACGCCGAAGGCAGGACTATTCTGGCCGTGTTGCACGATCTGGAACTGGTCGGTCAGCACTTCCCGAATATTTTGCATCTCACCCCGGACGGCCATCGTTGGGGAGAGACTCAGCCCATACTACAGAGCCTGCGCAAGGCCGACAGCGATACGCCAACGCTCAGGATCGTCACATCATGATGTTATTTCACCTTATTGCTTCGCCTTTTATCGAATTCGGTTTTATGCGTCGTGCGCTGGTCGGCTGTCTGGTCATCACGCTGAGCGCCGCGCCGTTGGGCTGTTTCCTGCTATTGCGACGCATGAGCCTGATTGGCGATGCGCTGTCACACGCGGTCTTACCCGGCGTCGCCATCGGCTACCTCATCTCAGGGATGTCGCTGCTGGCGATGGGGATCGGCGGCTTTATCGCCGGACTGGCCGTCGCCATGCTCTCCGGCTTCGTCACCCGCCACACGGAATTAAAAGAGGACGCCAGCTTTGCCGGATTTTACCTCGGTTCGCTGGCACTCGGCGTCACGCTGGTGTCACTACGCGGATCAAGTGTCGATCTGCTGCATGTGCTGTTCGGTTCGATCCTCGCAGTGGATCGCACCGCGCTGATCGACATTGCGCTGTTCGGATCGACCTCTTTGCTGGTGCTAGCGGTAATTTACCGGGCACTGGTGATTGAATCGTTTGACGTGACCTTTCTGCGCATCAGTTCAGGCCGCTATCGGGCGTTGATCCACGGTCTGTTTCTGTCGTTGGTGGTGCTGAATCTGGTCGCTGGGTTCCAACTGTTAGGCACGCTGATGACGGTCGGCATGATGATGCTGCCTGCCGCCAGCGCACGATTCTGGACGCAGCGCCTGCCCGTCATGCTCGGCATTGCGGTGCTGCAAGGGATGCTCGCCAGCCTGATCGGGCTGCTGTGGTCCTACTATGCCGAGCTGCCCGCCGGGCCCGCCATCATTCTGACGATTACGCTGTTTTTCTGTTTCTCGGTCTGCGTTGGTCACAACGGTGGGCTGCTACGCCTGCGTCGTTGACCAATGACTCTCGTTATCTGCAATGTTCTGTGAGGAAAGAAATGAAACGTTCACTGTTAGCTATTGCGTTATCCGGCCTGCTGCTTAGCCCACTGGCGATGGCAAAGAATCTTGATGTGGTAGCCAGCTTTTCCGTACTCGGCGATATGGTCAGCCATATTGGCGGCGATCGCGTTACCGTGACCGATCTGGTGAAGGTCAATGGCGATCCACATGAGTTTGAATCCTCTCCGAAAGACAGCAAGACGCTGGCTCACGCCGATCTGGTGTTCGTTAACGGGCTGGGGCTGGAAGGGTGGATTGACCGACTGGTCACCGCATCCGGCTATCATGGCGATGTCATTACGGCGTCAAACGGAATTGAAACTCGCACCATGGTGGAAGATGGCAAAACAGAAACCGATCCGCATGCCTGGAACAGCATGAGCAACGGCGTGGTCTACGCGCACAACATCGTCAATGCGCTGGTGAAAGCCGATCCAACGAATGCCGATTACTATCGTCAGCAGGGTGAAGCCTACATCAAGCAGCTACAGGAGCTGGATAGCTATGCGAAAAAAACCTTTGCCGCGATTCCGCCAGAAAAGCGTAAAGTGCTGACCAGCCATGACGCATTTGGTTATTTCGGCCATGCCTACGGCGTGAAGTTCCTGTCGCCGGTGGGCTACTCTACCGAATCGGAAGCCAGCAGCAAAAAAGTGGCCTCGCTGATTAAGCAAATCAAGCAAGAGAAGGTGAAAAGCTACTTCATTGAAAACCAGACCGATGGACGTTTGGTGAAACAAATCGCCGATGCCAGCGGCGCACAGCCCGGCGGTGAACTGTACCCGGAAGCCCTGACTGACGCCTCCGGCCCCGCGGCAACTTACACGGCTGCGTTTAAACACAACGTCGATACCCTCGCCGCCAGCATGAAGTAAATCCCATTCCTGCCAGTGCCATAACACTGTCAGGAAATCTCGCTCTGCCCCGCCCTATGAAAAAAATTCACTACACTTAACCAGCACGATCTTTCCGAGGAGGGTCTATGACATCGCAATCTTTCGACAACAACGGGTTACGCCAGAAACTTCACGGGCTATGGTTTCTGGAATCCTTCATTGATGTACTGGGTGACGGCAGCGTGGTTCATATGATGGGGGAAGGGGCAACCGGCTATATTCAGTACACTGACGATAACTGGATGACGGTGCAAATCATGGGCAGCGACAGAGTGCCCTACGACTCGGGCATCATGATCGGGGGGTCAGAGCAGCAGCTGATGCAGGCCGCCGCCACCTACTTCGCGTATGCTGGACGTTATGAAACCCATGACGCCGCGCAGACCGTCACGCACCATCTGGACTATTGCCTCATTCCGAACTGGATTGGTTCCAGCCAGCTGCGCTACGCACAGTTCAGTGAAAACGACACACGTCTCTGTTTAACAACGGATCCGATGACGTTCAACGGCCTGGTGCATAAACCCGAACTCAACTGGCGGAAGCAGTCGGCCTGACACAAGGCTGTCAGGCACAAACCCGGCTTACACCAGCGTCAGATTGAACGCTTTGCCTTTCAGCTCTGTTTGCGCCTCGGGTGCTAACGCGCTGTCGGTGATGATATCGGTCAGCTCCGACAGAGGCGTGACGCAGAACAGTGAGTACGCGCCGTATTTGCTGCTGTCGGCCAGCAGTATTCGACGACTAGCATTCGCGCCAAGATCTTGTTTTACACCGGCTTTCTCTTCCGTCGGCGTGGTGATGCCTTTATCCAGACTCCACGAGTTGCAGCTGATAAACGCAATATCGGGGTAAATGCTGCGTAACAGACGGCGGCCGTGTTCGCCGATGCAGGACTGGCTGCTGTCATCAATACGCCCACCGATAATCGTCACTTCGATCTGCTTGAATTCAGACAGGAACAGCGCAATTTGCAGATCGGCGGTAATCACACGCAGCGGAAGATGCGTCAGGTGGCGCGCCAGCTCCAGCATGGTCGTTCCCGCATCCAACACCACCGCGCTGCCCGGTTTAACCAGCGTCGCGGCATAGCGTGCTATCGCCTGCTTCTCTTGAAGGCTACGATGTAATTTCTCATTCGTGGTCGGCTGGGAAGGAATAAAACGATTGAGCGTCACGCCGCCATGACTGCGGCTAATCACGCCCTGCTCATCCAGTTTGATTAAATCACGACGGATCGTCGCTGGGGAAGCGTCGATCACGGACACCAGTTCATCTACCGTCACCAGATTATGGCTTTTCAGGTAATCCATAATCTGATCAAGACGGCTCTGCCCTTTTACTTTATCCCCGCTCATGCGGAAAGCATCAGTTAATGTAGGATCCACGGCGATACCCATCTTGCTGTTATCGAGTTATTTTGCGTTGTTGGTTCTTGATTGCAGGATACCAGAAACCTTACCGAACGCGGGAAGGAAGATATCCTGCAATGCGTGCTGTATCGCGTTTTATTCGCTTACAAAACCTGTGTCATCAACGGTGATAAGTTACCGTAAATCAGGCCAGTTGCATCGCGAGCTGAATAGAGATCGCCATACTTTCTGACTTCGCTTTACCGGTCCAGGCAATATCAAACGCCGTACCGTGGTCAGCAGACGTACGGATGAACGGCAATCCGGCAGTGATGTTCACCCCATCATAGAAGCCCAGCAGCTTCAGCGGAATATGCCCCTGATCGTGATACATCGCCACCACCATGTCGTACTGGCCTTCATACGCCTGCAAATAGACGGTATCCGGCGGGCATGGGCCATACACATCAATGCCTTTGGCCTTCATGGCTTCCACCGATGGCGACACAATTTTGATCTCTTCGTCACCAAACAGGCCATTCTCGCCCGCATGCGGGTTAACCCCGGCCACGGCGATACGCGGGTGGGTAAAACCGACGCGTTTGAGGAAAACATCCGCCATGTTGATTACCGTTTCCACGCGATCGCGGTTCAGCGTATCCAGGAATTTACGCAGCGCAATGTGCGTTGAAACATGGATAACCTTCAACTTATCGGTATACAGCACCATCGCATAGTCGCGGCTGTTGGTCAGCTTCGCCAGCAGCTCGGTGTGGCCCGGATAGAGGTGGCCCGCCGAGTGCAGCGCTTCTTTATTCAGCGGCGCGGTAGCAATCGCATGGACTTCACCCGCCATCGCCAGTTCAGTCGCTTTCTTGATGCAGCGGTAAGCCAAATCGCCCGCCTGCGACTGAACAACGCCAGGCTTCAGAGCCTGAGGATCTTCCAGCGGCTCATCAATCATGTTGATGACGCCCGGCGCGAAGACCGCGTCAGCCGGTTTATCAATGATTTTCAGCTCTACGGCTGGCACGATATTCAGCGCCAGAATACGTCGCATCGTCTGTACACAGCCCACCACCACAGCAGATGCGCCGGAAAGCTCGCCTTCGGCCAGAGACTTGATAATAATTTCCGGTCCAATCCCTGCCGGATCACCCATCGTTACTGCAATAATTTTACTCACTGACCTTCTCCTCAATAAAACGTAAAACGTCGAGCAAAGTAGTTTCGTTGCCAAAACCCCCCGCTTTAGTCATCACAGGGGTCGTGCCGACAACGCTGTTCAGCAGGTATCCCCAGGGCACACAGGATGCGATTTGCCCCTTAATCTGAAAGCCGGTCGCGCCCAGTGCGGTTGCCACGGCAATCGCAATGTCACCACCGGATAAATACAGTCCGCCCGGCAGACGCTGGTTAGCGCTGCCCGCCGTCAGGCTGTCTAGCGCCTGAACAATATTGCGCGTAAGTTCCCCCAGAGAGTGGCTGATCGTTTCGCCAAGCTGCTGTCGGCTAAGCCCAAGCTGCTGGCACCGCGCGTCGATCTCGAAGCGCTGATTTTCGTTATGACAGGTACGAATAATGCAGTGATTACCGCTCATCAGCGCCTTCACCGCGTCCTCACACTGGGATGCCATGACGGTGGATGACTCGGCTGAAAAGAGCGCGTTGATATCAATATCAACCAGCGTGACATCGCTGTGCAGCCTGACGGCCGCAATCTGTTTTTGAGCGATGTCGCTCATCGACCCAACGACAGCCAGCAGCGGCTTTTCGGTTTTACGCGTAAAATTCTGCGTATTCGCCAGCGCTTCGCTCAGGCCTGCCGAGCCGACCAGCAAGGGGCGAAACGGCAGCGTTCTGGCGGCATCAACGATATGTGTCAGATCGTCCTGCACGTCCGTATCAAGAATAATCAGACGTACGCCCTCGTCCGCCAGCTGCTGCAAACGGTGGGCTAAATTAGCCTGACGGACGTCATCAAGGTGTATCTCCGCCACGGATAACGCGGTTTGTTCTGCCAGACGGGCAGCGACAGAAGCGGAGGTCACCGGCGTTTTGGGATCGCTGGCAAATTCCGTGTCGGTAAGCAGACGGCCATTCACCCAGACTTCACCTTGGCGGGTCACACGCCCCAGCGTCGGCGACGCCGCGGCAATCAGCGCGACGGGTACGTCTGCCGCAGAGAGCGCGGCGGCGATTTCCGCCCCCAAATTCCCGCGCAGCGTCGAGTCAATCTTCTTGATAATCCAGCCTTGTCCACCCGCGGCCTGCCAGGCTGCAACCGCTTCTGCAGTACGTTGAGATGCCACGTCGTCACGCACCGCACGGCTATCGGTGTTGATCACCACCGCATCGCCCAGTAAATCCGCGTGCAGTTTATTAACGTCAAAGACGACGCTAACCCGCGCGCCATGCTGCGCCAGACCGACGCCCGCATCATTGGCACCCGTAAAGTCATCAGCGACCACTAATACCTGTTCTGCTGATTGCTGCACGTTTGGCATACCTCATCCCCGGTTCATGATTACCTGATAATGATTATATTGAATCACGTTTGATTATATGTGAGCAATATCAAATTATTTAAAAGGAATTTCACCTATAAATTATCACCACGATGTGGCAAATGGCGTTTAGTAGTGACTAAAACCATTCCATTTGACTGAAAGTAATCACTATCGCAACCATTATCATCGCGATAACGCTCTGGCGAAGAAGAGAAAAGGCAAGGTAATAAGCATGAATATCAATAGTACTATCCTCAGCGGTTACCGGGTACTTCAGGACATTAGTCACCTGTTGGCAGGGAAACAGCACGTTTTATTTGTCACCGACAAAAACATCGTCGGGCTGCCTGACGTTCAGGCGCTGATCGCACAAGTTAAGCACGCCGTTCCGCAAGTTCTGTTGGTTGATCATGTTCCTGCCGAACCAAGCCAGCACGACGTGGCACAGATACTGAGCCAACTCAATCAAATCCAGACCGATCTGGTCATCGGTGTAGGCGGCGGCAGCGTACTGGACGTCGCCAAACTGCTTTCTGTGCTGTGCGCGGGCGATGAAACAGTCACGCTGGATAGCTTGCTAGCCGGAGAGAAACCGACGCGCCGCACGACATCCCTGCTTATCCCGACCACCGCAGGAACCGGCTCAGAAGCTACGCCGAATGCCATTCTGGCGATCCCAGAGAAAGAGACCAAAGTCGGCATTATTACGCCAGTGATGCTGCCGGACTACGTTGCGCTGGTGCCAGAGCTGACCATCAGCATGCCGTCACATATCGCCGCTTCAACCGGTATCGATGCGCTCTGCCACCTGATTGAGTGTTTCACCTCAACGATTGCCAACCCGGTCAGCGACAACTACGCGCTGATTGGCCTGAAAAAGCTGTTTGCCAACCTCGAAACCTCCGTGCGCGAGCCGAGCAATATGGAAGCCAAGCTGAACATGCTATGGGCGTCCTATTACGGCGGTGCCGCGATTGCCCACTCCGGTACGCATCTGGTTCATGCCATGTCTTACCCGCTGGGCGGCAAGTACCACATCCCACACGGCGTAGCGAACGCCATCCTGCTCACCCCTTGCATGCGTTTCGTGCAAGACGCTGCACAGGAGAAATTCGCACAGGCGTATGACCTACTGCCGGATGCCGATCTAACGCTCAGTACTGCGGAAAAAGCGCAGGCGCTGGTGACCTATTTCAGCGAGTTGGTTAAACGTCTCAACCTGCCTAACACCTTACAGCAGCTCGGCGTGGAAAAAGATCACCTGCCGTATCTGGTTGATGCCGCGTTACAGGTACAGCGCCTGATGAAAAACGTGCCGACACAGGTCAGCGCCGACGATGTGCGTGAGGTTTACCTGACCCTATTTTAAGTTTATTTTCACCTTAGATATCATGATCATGAGGAAAAAATGATGAGTAAAAATATTACCGGCGTCCTGACCGCCATCGTCACGCCGTTTGATAACCAGGGCGAATTTAACCCCGCTGCCATGCGCCTTCAGGTGCAACGCCAGATGCGCTACGGCAACGGTATCTTTTGTAATGGCACCAACGGTGAGTTTTTCGTACTGCACACCGATGAAAAAGTCGCCGTTACTGAAACCTGCGTTGATGAAGTTGCCGGAAAAGTGCCGGTTGTCGGCCACATCGGTGAAATCTCCACGCGGGAAACCATCAAACTCGGCAAGCGCATCGCCGCGCTGGGTGTTGATGCCGTTTCGGTCATCACCCCGTATTTCATCCCACTCAAACAGGAAGAACTGATCGCCCACTACACCGCCGTCGCCGATGCGCTGACTGTGCCGGTGTTTCTCTACAACATTCCTGCACGCACGGGGAATACGCTGGCGCCGGAAACGGTTCGCAAACTGGCGGATCACCCGAACATCATCGGCATTAAAGACAGCGCAGGCAGCTATGAAAGCCTGAGCGGTTATGTGCAAGCGGTGAAAGGTGTACAGGGCTTTAACGTATTGAATGGCCCAGACTCGCTCATTCACCAGGGCTTTGTTGACGGCTGCTCCGCCTGTATTTCCGGGCTGGCTAACGTGGCACCGGAACCGATCAGCCAGATTTGGCATCGCTTCCATGCCGGTGACATTGCGGGTTCACATCAGGCACAAGAACAGGTTGCCGAGTTGCGTAAGACGCTGTATGCCATCGCATTCTCGCCTGCGGTGGTGAAAAAAGCGCTGACCTTAATGGGGCACGATGTTGGCGTTAGCCGTTACCCAATTCAATTCTCCACACAGGATGAAGACAACATCCGCCGCATTATTGGGCAGTTGGCTAACTAAGACACGTACGGTACAGGCGTTGATATGCCTGTACCGTGCAACCAATATAAACAGGAAAAGAGCCATGAAAGTTATTTCAACATCACCTTCTTTTGCCAAATATGATCCGTCTCCTATTACGGACTTAGAGAAACAGGGTTTTGAATTCATTGCGTTACCCGCCGATGCGACGCTGGAAGACTTGCTCCCTCATCTGGAGGACGCAGTGGCCATGATTGTGGCATTCACCAACGTCAACGAAGCGCTACTGAAACATGCACCACAACTGAAAATTGTCTGTAAGCACGGTGTCGGTGTGGATAACATCGACCTCGATGCAACTAAAAATCGTAATATATTTGTCACCAATGTTCCTAATGCCAATAAGCACGCCGTTGCAGATTTCGCATTTTCTCTATTATTAAATTGTGCGCGACAGATTTCTCAGGCAGAGAAACAAACCCGAGCCGGAAATTGGCCACGCATTTTTGCTACCGATGCCTACGGTAAAACGTTGGGTATTGTTGGCTTAGGTAATATAGGTAAACAAGTCGCCTTGCGTGCGAGTGGATTCAACATGCGAGTACTGGCTTATGATTTCTATGAAGATAGAGACTTTGCCAAAAAAAATAATATCGAATTTGTAGATATTGATACGTTAACCAGAGAAAGTGATTTTATTACGCTGCATACTCCACTGACTGAACAAACACACTATCTTTTTGATGCGGCACGACTGAAAAAAATGAAAAAAAGTGCCTATCTCATTAATGTGTCACGTGGCGGTGTGGTAGATGAAAATGCACTTTATGATGCATTAATTTCTGGCGACATCGCAGGCGCTGCGGCGGATGTATTCGAGCAAGAACCGATTAAAGAACATCCTTTATTTACAGTAGATAATTTCATTCCAACGTCGCATATCGCTGGCTATACCGATGGTGCCATCAGCGCAATTGGTATACATTGCGTTGAGCAAATTATTACCTGCATCATCAATAACCAGCGCCCGTTAAATATTATGAATAACATATAAACCTTCGTCAGTAACCCCTACACCATTTGATAGTAAATATTACAGCCAGGATGATGAATAATCATGAATAAAACCCTAGCAAAAAAAACTTCAATACGCTGGTGGATCGCAGCATTAATGTGGCTAGCCATCGCTATCAATTATATTGATAGAACTGTGCTTTCTGCAGCAGCACCACATTTAATTGAAGAATTACATCTTACTCCAGAAATGATGGGCTTTATTATGGCAGCCTTTTTCTGGTCTTATTCGTTGTTACAAATTCCTGCTGGATGGTTTGCCGATCGTTTTGGCCAGAAAAAAGGCTTGGGTCTGGCTGTGGCGTGGTGGTCTATCGCAACATCTGCAATGGGGCTAGCAACAGGTTTTAAATCCCTTCTTGGTCTACGTATCGCGTTGGGTATTGGGGAAGCTGCCGCCTACCCTAGCAATGCAGGTATTGCGGCAAAATGGTTCCCAGACCGCGAACGCGCCACCATTTCCGGGCTTTTTGATAGCGCATCAAAATTTGGCGGAGCCGTTGCTATGCCGCTGATTGTCTGGATGATTTATATGGTCGATTGGCGCTGGACCTTCGCCATCATCGGATCCGTTGGTATCTTATGGGTTATTGCCTGGTATTTTATCTATGCTGAAAACCCTGAAGATCATAAAAAAATCAACAAAGAAGAAATAGACTATATTCGTGACGGTCAGGTTCAAAAACATGGATCCGGCACCGAATTACCCATGAAGTGGTATCAACTTTTACGCTATCGTAATATCTGGGCAATGTGCTTAGGGTTTTTCACTATCAATTACACGTCCTATTTCTTTATTACCTGGTTACCAACCTATCTGGTTCAGGAAAAAGGAATGGATTTCATTAAAATGGGGATTGTCGCCGCCCTCCCCTTACTGTCAGGGATGATTATCGAAATCTTTGCCGGTTGGGCTTCCGATAAAATTGCGCACAAAAAGATTCTCTCGTTAACAGCAACCCGAAAACTTTTCCTGACGATTGGATTATTAATGGCGTTGTGTATTGGATTTGCGCCTTTTACAGATTCAGTTGTTCTCACCGTAATTTTATTATGTATTGCTAAATCCGGCACCACAGTGGCCGCATCGCAAGTATGGGCACTGCCTGGAGACGTTGCGCCTAAGAATATGGTGTCCGTTGTCGCGGGTCTGCAAAATACCGTGTCTAATATGGGGGGCGCAGTTGGCCCAATTATTACCGGGGCCATTGTCGCGGCAACAGGTTCATTTACCTACGCGCTAGTTTTCTCTGCCGCATTGGTAGTATTAGGCATCATCAATTATTTATTCCTCATGGGGAAAGTGGAGCCTATCCAGACGGAAGAAACTACTCTCACTAAAAACCCACTACCTAGCCAAAAAATATCGTAATTCATTAAGCCAAGTTTCTATTCGTCCATCTATTACAGGCCAATCTTTTCGATTGGCCTGAATATCTGCAAGTATTGTTACAATTATTGCGAGGCCGAGAAGATATGAACCATTTTAACCTTACTGACACCCTCATAATCGTTGGGATGATTGTGTTTTATATCGCATTCACCTCATGGTTAACCTACAAGCTCCGCAGTAAATCGAACACCGAGTTCATGGAAGGTTCACGCGCGCGCTACCGGCGTTTATCGTCGGTATCCTGCTGATGACCGAGTTCATCGGTGCCAAATCCACCATCGGTACGGCGCAGTCCGCCTTTGAAAACGGCTTTGCTGCATCCTGGTCGGTGATTGGTGCCGCCATCGGTTTCCCTCTGTTTGGTATGATTCTGGTGAAGAAGATTTATAACACCGGGAAAATCACCATCTCCGGCGCGATTGCCGAGAAATACGGTACCAGCACCAAAAACATTATCTCGATCATCATGATCTATGCGCTGTTGCTGGTTAACGTGGGCAACTACGTCAGCGGCGCGGCAGCCATCGCCACGGTGTTGAAGGTCTCCCTGCCTGTCGCCGCGCTGATCACCGCTGTCGTCAGTACCTTCTACTACTACTTCGGTGGCCTGAAAGGGACAGCCTACATCACGCTGATCCACAGCGCCGTGAAATACGCGGGCGTCATGATCATCCTGTTCGTGGCGTTGAAAATGACCGGCGGCTTCAAGCCAATGATCGAACAAATGCCGGATTACTACTGGACGTGGGACGGTAAACTCGGTGCCAGCACCATCTTCGCCTGGCTGATCGGGACTATCGGTTCTATCTTCTGTACGCAGTTCGTGATTCAGGCCATTTCATCGACGAAAGATGCCACCAGCGCGAAACGTGCAACCTGGGTTGCCTTCTTCTTCTGTATGCCGATTGCGCTGGCTATCGCGGTCATCGGTGTTGCTGCGAAGTTCGCTCACCCTGAAATCAACAGCCTGTACGCGATGCCAGTCTTCCTGCAAGACATGAATCCGTGGCTCGCCGGTCTGGTCACCACGTCACTGGTCGCCTCTATCTTCATCAGCGTGAGTATGGTGGCACTGGCTATCGTTTCCCTGTTGATTAAGGACTTCTACGTTCCTTACTGGAAACCGACGCCAGAAAAAGAAATGAAAATGACCCGGATCCTGTCGCTTGTCGTGGGTTTCGCGCCGCTCGTCTTCGTTCTGTTCGTTCCTGAAATTCTGAAGCTGTCGTTCTTTACGCGTGCCATTCGTCTGTCGATTTCCGTGGTTGCGGTGATTGCGTTCTACCTGCCGTTTTTCAACAGCGCACGTGGTGCAAACGCCAGCCTGATCTCCGCCTGCGTGGTCACCTCTGTTTGGTATATTCTCGGCAACCCGTACGGCATTGATAACATGTATGTCGCGTTGATTACCCCTGCTATCGTCATGCTGATCGACCGCATGATTCCGAACAAAGCGACCAAAATCAAAATTTCTCAAACTGAAAATAAATCAGGAGCCTGAGTCATGAGTAGCGAAATCATTACCGTGGAACGTAGCGGAAAAGTTCATCACGCAGAAGGCGATGCCGCGCGTCTGGATGCCTACATTCCATCGGAATGCCCGCAGAATCATGCGGCCAACCTGCTCCATCTGCCGAACGGCGATGTGTTGTGCGTCTGGTTCGGCGGCACACAGGAAGGGATTGCGGATATCTCTATCTACATGTCCCGTCTGGTAAAAGGCAGCGATAGCTGGAGTCAAGCCGTTAAGCTGTCCGAGGACGCCACGCGCTCCGAGCAGAACCCGGTTCTGTTCCTCGCACCGGACAACGTGCTGTGGCTGCTGTACACCGCGCAGAAATCCGGTAATCAGGACACCGCGATTGTGCGCTACCGTCAGTCTACGGATTTCGGTGCGACCTGGGGCGAGATCGGCACACTGCTCGATCAGCCGGGTACCTTCATTCGCCAGCCCATCACCGTGTTGGCAAACGGCGACTGGCTGCTGCCGGTGTTCTACTGCCGCGTTCAGCCGGGCGAGAAATGGGTCGGCAACGATGATGACAGCGCCGTAAAAATTTCCAGCGATCAGGGGAAAACCTGGCAGGAATACCCAGTGCCAAACAGCACGGGCTGCGTGCATATGAACATCACCCCGCTGAAGGACGGCACGCTGCTGGCGCTGTACCGCAGCCGCTGGGCGGATTTCATCTACCAAAGCCGTTCAACGGATGGCGGTAAAACCTGGTCGGATCCCGTGCCGACCGAGTTGCCGAACAACAACTCGTCCATTCAGGTGACGACGCTGGAGAATGGCCATCTGGCGCTGGTGTTCAACCATATGAGCGCCGCCGATGCCACCGAACGCCGTCTGTCGCTGTACGATGAAATCGAGGACGAAGAAGACAAAGCCAGCAATGCCAAAATGCCGGAAGTGCAAGCCGGTGGTCGTAGCGCCTTCTGGGGTGCTCCACGCGCCCCGATGACGCTCGCCATTTCGGAAGACGGCGGTAAAAGCTGGCCGTGGCAGCGCAATATCGAAGTGGGCGACGGTTACTGCATGACCAATAACTCCACGGAGAAGCTGAACCGCGAGTTCTCTTACCCCAGCGTTAAACAAGCGCAGGACGGTAAACTGCACGTGGCGTTCACCTATTTCCGTCAGGCGATCAAGCACGTCGTGGTGAGTGAGGAGTGGGTCAAAGCGAACTAAACCACGCTGCTTTTCTCTTTATCAGCGGGGGCACTCCCCCGCTACCTTCAGGACACTATAATGATTGCAGGAAACCTCAACGCCCTCAAACTCGCCACGCTGCCCGATGCACTGTGGACCATTCTGTCCGCTCCGGGCATGTCGTTGGCTGAACTGAACGTGCTGCCCGAAGGCCGTTATCAGCCGGAAGGAGCCGACTGGTTCTACAACATCGGCACCGTGAACACCGCACCGCGCGCCACACGACATACCGAATTTCACAGCAACTACCTCGATATTCAACTGATTCTGGAAGGCGAGGAAATTATCGGTTACGGTCTGAATGATGTGCACGGCCAACCCGCGACCGAACGTAAGCCGGATCTCTACATTCTGGATAATCCTCAGGTGCCGCATCAGATCCACCTGCGGGCGGGCGACTTCGTCACCTTCTATCCGGGTGAAGCTCATCAGGCGCTGTGTGCGATTAACGACAGCCCTGCCCCGGTCAAAAAAGCCGTGTTTAAAATCCCCGTCACGTTGTTGTAATTAAGAATGGTTGCATCAAAGCCGTTAAGTTTGATTAAGGAGACACATGTCATGTCAGCGACAGCCCCTAAACACGCCCTGATTACCGGTAGCAGCTCAGGGATCGGTGCCGCCATCACACAAAAATTACTGGCGGAAGGCTGGCGGGTAACCGGCCTGTCCCGTAAGTCGGGTGACTATTCACATCCAAACTTTACCCACCGCGCAGTGGATATCATGGATACACCCGCGCTAACGGCTATTCTGGACGAGATTACGCAGGTCGATGCCGTCATCCATGCCGCTGGCATCATGAAAGCCGCCCCGCTCGGTCAGCTTTCGCTGGAAGACGGTGAAACGCTATGGCGATTGCATATCAACGCGGCGCAGGTGCTTGCCGACTGTCTGGTCGATAAGCTGCCGCAGGGTGGCCGCATCGTGCTGCTGGGCAGCCGCACGTCGAGCGGTTCAGCAGGGCGTAGCCAGTACGTCACCACCAAATCTGCGATGATCGGCATGGCAAGAAGCTGGGCAGCGGAACTGGCTCCGCGCGGCATTACGGTAAACATCGTCGCGCCGGGTGCAACAGAAACGCCGATGCTGACGATGCCGGGTCGCCAGAGTTCTCCGCCAAAACTGCCGCCGATTGGGCGCTTCATCCAGCCGCAGGAAGTAGCCGATCTGGTGGGTTATTTGCTCTCCCCGTCTGCCGCAGCCATTACCGGGCAGCAGTTGGTGATGTGCGGTGGCGCATCGCTGTAGCCTTATTGGTACATAGAATAAGCGGCAAGCACCTATGCCTGCTGCTTATCCCCAGCCTAGATAAATTATCGCTAAGCAAGTGTGAAAAATGGCATATTTTTGTCAGACCTCGACGACATCAGTAAAAAGTGCCGTATTAACTTGCCTGAAAGCCAACGCCCCAATTTCATTTTATTTATTAAAAAAACAATAAGATAAACAAGCAGTCTCGCTCATTAGCGCCATGATCATTTCGCCAACGGAGAATACTCAGGAGAAACCAAGTTAATTAAAGAAAATAAAATTTCCGCGCCCTATATTCCCCGTCTAGCTTATGTCAAAAAACTCTTTATCAAGCGCCGTGCGCTTCCCTACTCTCAGAAAGGCGATATTTTCATCCTTATCTTTCATCAGGCTGCACACAGCCCTAACACATTGATGGACTGGTCATTATGCATAATAAAAGCAAGACAACTCGCCCTTTTCACTCTGGGAACACGTTACGCCGTAAATGGTTCAGCCTGACGGTAGCCAGCGCAGTTTTGCTATCGGGAATCGGCCTGCCGGCTATGGCGCAAGCGGAAGGACAGCTACGTATCGCGCAGCAATTTGGGATCGTTTATCTGCTGCTGAATGTCGCACAAGATCAAAAGTTGATTGAAAAACACGGTAAGGAGGAAGGGCTGGATATCAAAGTCGAGTACCTGCAACTTTCCGGCGGTGCCGCAGTGAACGATGCACTGCTCTCAGGGTCGGTAGATGTCGCAGGGGCAGGTACCGGGCCGCTGTTCACGCTGTGGGATCGAACTAAAGGCCGCCAGAATGTGCGAGCGGTGCTGGCAACTGGTAACTTCCCGTATTACCTGATCAGTAATAATCCCAACGTCAAAAGCATTGCAGACCTGACGGACAAGGATCGCATCGCCATTCCTGCGGTGGGCGTTTCCGTACAGTCACGTTTCCTGCAACAGGCCTCCGCCGAGTTGTGGGGTGACAAAGCCTATAATCGTCTGGATAAACTTCAGGTCGCCATTCCACATCCAGAGGCCACCGCTGCGATTATCAGTGGCGGCACGGAAATCACGACTCATTTTTCCAATTCCCCTTTTCAGGAGCAAGCGCTGGCAGGCAACCCCAAGGCGCATATTATCCTGAACTCCTATCAAGTCACCGGTGGACCAAACTCACCAGTAGTACTCTATGCCACCGAAAAATTCCGTCAGGACAATCCGCGAACCTACCGAGCCTTTGTTAATGCCATCGCGGAAGCGGCAGATTTCGCCAGCGCGCATCCCGAAGCAGCCGCCGATGCATTTATTCGTGTGACAAAATCACGCATCGATCGCGAACAGCTGCTGGGGATTTTAAAAAGTCCGGAGGTGTCATTCAGTATCACGCCGCACAATACCTTGCAGCTTGGTCAGTTCCTTTATCGCGTTGGGGCGATTAAACACAAACCGGAATCCGTGAAAGACTATTTCTTCGATGATAAGCACGTTGATGGTGGCAGCTAGCCATATCGCGTTTAGTCATGCCTGCGTCTTCGATATGCAGGCATGACTCTGCGGTGGTTATAGTGCCTTATTAACTACTGGCACGCGGCTCAAAGATGAACTTCACCTTTTCCACTACGGGTGGGTGCTCGTCGTTGTCCATCATGGCGAGTACCAAACGCCCGACCTCTACGCCCAGCTTTTCATAATCAAGCCACATTGCGGTCAGCGCCGGGAACGTGTGCTCACATTGTTCAGAGCCATCCAGACAGGCAATCGCCAGGTCGTAAGGGACTTTCATCAGGCGGCGCTGGCATTCAAAGAGTGCGCCCAGCGCAATTTCTTCATGGCTACAGATAATCGCATCCAGTTCCGGCTGGTTTTGCAGCAGTTCCGTCATCGCATAGCGGCCAAACTGTAGGCTAGGCGCTTCCGGGATCGTAATTTTCAAATCCGCATTGTGATAGTGCGCCAGCATGGCTTTATTCCAGCCATTCAGCTGCTGTTTTTGCAAACGGTTATCCGTATGCGCGCCGATATAAGCCACATGGCGATACCCCTTTTCCAGCAGCGACATCGTCAGCTGTTCCGCCGCTTCGGCAAGGGCGATATCAATATTGATATTTGCACTCAGCACGTCAGCACCGGAAACGTTCACCGTAATGACGTTACTGGCCTTTATGAGGTCTTGGGTTCGCTGTGAGAGTTGCGCGCTGAATAACACCAGCGCCGCAGGCCGCTGCTGTAGGAGCTTTTCGACCATTCCCGCTTCGGTATGCTGGCGATACTCATGGCAGCCCATGATTAACGGAACGTTATGTTTGCCCACCGCCTGTTGCAGCGCCTGCACAAAACGCACGCTGGCGCGATCTTGCTGAAAAGGATAAAGCACCGCGATAGCAGGCTGATAGGCCGATGCCAACGCGCCTGCAGCCTGATTCGGTACATAGCCCAGCGTTTTTATCGCGTCATTGATTTTCTTCTGTGTGGCATCAGAAACCAGACCTGGCTCCCGCAACGCGCGGGACACCGTCATCGCGCCGACACCGGCATGGCTCGCAATGTCCTGTAGCGTCACGCGACTTGTACTCTCGGTGAGCTGGCTAGCCTCTTGATTGGGTTCATAGCCTAATGCTCTGGCGGCCAGTTCCACTTTGCTGCGTAACTTTTCAGAGACCAGATCGGGTTTGCGCATCACGCGCGATACCGTCATCGTCCCTACGCCCGCGTAGTCGGCGACATCCTGTAGCGTAACCTTACCGGTACTACGACGCTTACGCATGCTCACTTCCTCTCCATTCGTCATTTTTCTCATCGCGCGGTCGCGATAACAGCCTGTTACGTCATTGCTTTCAGGCTAGCGTGAAGGGCGAACGCCCCGATTTCCCGACGCATTCACGCCGAACCATGGCCGTTCCTAGTGTGCCTGTGACGACGCGGGGGAACAAATAATGGCCCCGCTTGTGCTAAGCAGGTCACAGTTAATGATAGCCATATCAGTTAGCGCTATCTTTTTAGATGTTAGTCACATTATTTTCGAGGGCGGCACACTATCCTGCGTTCAGAATGATACAGAGGTGACTCTAATGCTTAACACTTTACTAACACCAGACGTTGTTCAGATTTTACCTGCCTGTGATGACTGGCGTCACGCTATCGCCTTGTCCTGTAAGCCTTTACTGGATAACGGTTCGATTGAACCCACCTATGTTGAGGCGATCTACCGCTCTCATGAGGCTATCGGGCCTTACTATGTCGTCGGCCCGGGGATTGCTATGCCACATGCCCGCCCGGAAGACGGTGTGAACCAACTCGCCGTCAGCCTGACGCTGATTCGCGACGGCGTGGTTTTCCATTCCGAAGGCAACGATCCCGTGCATTTACTGATCGTTCTGGCCGCCACGGACAGCAATAGCCATATCGATATTATTTCACAGCTCGCTCAGTTGTTCGACACGCCTGATGACGTCGCCGCGTTAATTAACGCGACGGAAGTCGAACAGGTGCTTTCCGTTATTTCTCGTTATTAATCGCCACCAGAGGACACAAATTATGAAAATTACAGTCGTATGCGGTAACGGTCTTGGTACCAGCCTGATGATGGAAATGAGCATTAAAAACATCGTGAAAGAACTCGGCGTGGTTGCTGACGTGGATCACGTGGATTTAGGTTCGGCGAAAGGCACGGACAGCGACATTTTTGTTGGAACAAAGGATATTGCCGATCAGCTCGTCGCGCAGGCAGTAGGAGGGAAAATTGTGTCCCTGAACAACATGATCGATAAAGTGGCGATGAAAGAGCGCCTGTCGGTCGCCCTGACAGAACTTGGCGCGTTATAAGCGAGGGATCAAAAATGGAATTCTTCCGTTTTTTAATGAGTGATGTGCTGTCTGAGCCGTCCATATTGGTCGGTTTGATTGCGCTTATCGGCCTGATTGCACAGAAAAAACCGGCTACGGAATGCATCAAGGGAACGGTGAAAACCGTAATGGGCTTCCTGATCCTCGGGGCGGGCGCGAGCCTGATCGTGTCCTCACTGGGCGATTTCGCCCAGATTTTCCACCATGCGTTTGGTATCGCCGGTGTGGTGCCGAACAATGAAGCCATTGTCGCGGTAGCACAGAAGAACTTCGGCACCGAGATGGCCATGATCATGTTCTTTGCGATGGTCATTAATATCGCGATCGCACGCTTTACGCCGTGGAAATACATTTTCCTGACCGGCCACCACACGCTGTTTATGTCGATGATGGTTGCGGTGATTCTAGCGACTGCGGGCATGAAAGGGGTGATGCTGATTACCGTTGGGTCGCTGGTCGTTGGGGTATCAATGGTGCTGTTCCCTGCCATTATTCACCCCTATATGAAGAAAGTCACAGGCTCGGATGACGTCGCCTTTGGTCACTTCTCTGCAATATCACAGCTGCTGTCAGCGTTTATCGGCAGCAAGTTTGGTAATAAAGAGAAATCAACAGAGGACATGGAAGTACCAAAGAGTCTGCTGTTCCTGCGTGATACGCCGGTTGCCATCGCCTTTACCATGTTTTTCATCTTCATTTTCACCTGTCTGTTTGCCGGCCCAGAAGCAGTGAAAACGATGAACGCCGGTGGGAAAAACTGGTTCATGTTTTCGCTGATCCAATCCATTACCTTTGCCGCTGGCGTGTATATCGTGCTGCAAGGCGTGCGGATGGTGATTGCGGAAATCGTGCCTGCGTTTAAAGGCATTTCTGACAAACTGGTTCCCAACGCTAAACCGGCATTAGATTGCCCCGTTGTCTTCCCGTATGCCCCGAATGCCGTTCTTGTCGGCTTCCTGAGCAGCTTTGCCGCTGGGGTGATCGGTATGGTCCTGCTTTACCTGATGGGATTAACGGTGATCATTCCCGGCGTGGTGCCGCACTTCTTCGTCGGCGCAGCGGCTGGCGTTTTCGGTAACGCCACCGGCGGACGTCGCGGTGCGATTCTAGGTTCTTTTGCCAACGGACTGCTGATTACCTTCCTGCCTGTTTTCCTGCTGCCGGTGTTGGGCAGTATTGGACTGGCAAACACCACGTTCAGCGATTCCGATTTCGGCGCGGTGGGAATTCTGTTGGGCATTATCGTGCGCTAAGCCCGCATTGATGAATGTCATCCAACAGACCGATTTTAGTTAACGGGGGAAATGATGGAATTCTATTTAGATACGGCGGATGTCGCCGCAGTAGAACGACTCGCTGGCGTGTTGCCGATTAAAGGCGTGACCACCAATCCGAGCATTGTCGCACGCGGAAAATCAGATATTTACAGCGTGCTGCGGGATATGCAGGCCATTATCGGCACGGAAGGACAGCTGTTTGCTCAGGTGATGTCGCGCGATCCTGATGTGATGGTGGAAGAGGCATTGAAGCTCAGAGAGGTGATTCCTTCTCTGGTCGTCAAAGTGCCAGTGACGCATGCGGGTTTGAGTGCCATCAGGCAATTGACGGCGCTGGATATCCCCACCCTCGGCACAGCCGTCTACGGTGCGGGACAAGGGTTTTATGCCGCTCTGGCTGGCGCTCGCTATATCGCGCCTTACGTCAACCGCATCGATGCACAGGGTGGCGATGGGATTGCACTCGTGAAAGAGCTGCAAACCCTGATTAACCTGCACAGCCCGCAGACTCAGGTGCTGGCAGCCAGCTTTCGCACACCGCGTCAGGTGCTGGACTGTTTACTGGCGGGGTGTCGGGCGATTACCGTCGATCCTGCCGTTGCCGAGCTGTTCCTGCAGGACCCTGCGGTTGACGATGCGCTTAACCGGTTCGATCATGACTGGCAGACACGTTTCGGCCATGCCGATCTTGGCTAACTGATGGCAAAACATCACCCGCCTGTCGGGTGGTGTGTCCAACATAACTGTGTTCTCAACACGATCGCATTGCCACATGCGGTCGTTTTGCCAAAAAGCATCAATGCAGGACGAACTCGCGGTATTTTTCCACCAGCGTCAGAAAATCATCCAGACCGCATAAAGACAGGCTCTCTTCGTCGTAATAACTCATGCCTTCTTCCAGCTCATCCGTGGTGAAAGACAGCTGATTTGCCTGCACCATCACTTCTTCTTCATCCAGCGACAGCGTGTATTCATGGCCCACGCGCCGCCACTGCCGTTCGCTGCCTGCGACGGAACGCGCAGCGTCTTCGACGTCAGTCAAGATCGTCAGTTGGCCTTTCACTTCTTCATTGAACCAGTGTCCGATCGCTTCATGTCCCATCGACATACGAACGATGACCTGACCCGTCACATCCCGCAAAAATTCATAGTCCATGATGCCATCCTCACTGTGATGTTTCTTTTGTTCAGTTTAGTCACCTCTGCGCCCTATCGTCGTGATGCACCTTCACCTTTCATACTGCAAAGGCACGATGCCAACCGCCAATGCACAGGCAACGTGAGGTATGACGCGTAAAACAGGCAGAAAAAAAGGAGGCACAAGGCCTCCTTCGGTGTAGAGATGCGAACTATAGCGAGTTAGACAGTCGTCTGGAAGATCACGCCGTCGGCTTTCTCGGTATATTGACCTAACTGGTCAAAATTCAGATAGCGATAGGTGTCCTGCGCGGTTTTATCCACCTGAGACATGTAGGTCTGGTACTCTTCTGACGTCGGCAGGCGACCCAGCAGAGAAGCTACCGCAGCCAGCTCAGCAGACGCCAGATACACGTTGGCACCGGTTCCCAAACGGTTCGGGAAGTTACGCGTCGACGTGGAAACGACCGTTGCACCATCCGCTACGCGCGCCTGGTTACCCATACACAGCGAACAGCCAGGGATCTCGATACGCGCGCCGCTCTTACCAAACACGCTGTAGTACCCTTCTTCCGTCAGCTGTGCCGCATCCATCTTGGTCGGCGGCGCAACCCACAGGCGGGTCGGCAGTTGGCCTTTGTGGCTATCCAGCAGTTTACCTGCCGCACGGAAGTGCCCGATGTTAGTCATACAGGAACCGATGAAGACTTCATCAATCTTCTCGCCCTGCACGTCAGACAGCCAGCGCGCATCGTCTGGATCGTTCGGCGCACACAGGATCGGCTCTTTGATGTCAGCCAGATCGATGTCGATCACCGCGGCGTACTCGGCATCGGCATCCGCTTCCAGCAGTTGTGGATCGGCCAACCATTTTTCCATGCCCTGAATACGGCGCTCCAGCGTACGGCGATCGCCGTAGCCTTCGGAGATCATCCACTTCAACAGCACGATGTTGGAGTTCAGATACTCAATGATCGGCGCTTTATCCAGCTTGATCGTACAGCCAGCCGCAGAACGTTCCGCCGAGGCGTCGGTCAGTTCAAACGCCTGCTCGACTTTCAGATCTGGCAGACCTTCGATTTCCAGAATACGGCCAGAGAAGATGTTCTTCTTGCCTTTCTTCTCAACGGTCAGCAGGCCTTGCTTGATGGCGTACAGCGGAATGGCGTGAACCAGATCGCGCAGAGTAATGCCCGGCTGCATTTTCCCTTTGAAACGCACCAGAACGGATTCCGGCATATCCAGCGGCATCACGCCCGTCGCGGCGGCAAACGCCACCAGACCGGAGCCCGCAGGGAAAGAGATACCGATTGGGAAACGGGTGTGTGAGTCACCGCCCGTACCGACGGTATCCGGCAGCAGCATACGGTTCAGCCAGGAGTGGATAACACCATCGCCAGGACGCAGTGAGACGCCGCCACGGTTCATGATGAAATCAGGCAGCGTGTGGTGCGTGGTCACGTCAACCGGCTTCGGATAGGCCGCAGTGTGACAGAATGACTGCATCACCAGATCGGCGGAGAAGCCCAGACAGGCCAGATCTTTCAGCTCATCACGGGTCATTGGCCCGGTGGTGTCCTGTGAACCGACAGACGTCATCTTCGGTTCGCAGTACTCGTCAGGGCGAATACCCGCAACGCCACAGGCACGCCCCACCATTTTCTGCGCCAGCGAGAAGCCTTTTTTGCTGACTTCAACCGCTTTGGAAATACGGAAGACATCGCTGTGCGGCAAGCCCAGTGATTCGCGCGCCTTGGACGTCAGTCCACGACCGATAATCAGCGGAATACGGCCACCGGCGCGGACTTCATCCAGTAAGACGTCAGTCTTCAGCGCGAAGGTCGCCAGCACTTCATTGGTATCATGACGACGTACTTCACCTTCATACGGGTAGATATCAATCACATCGCCCATATTCAGATCGTTCACATCAACTTCGATCGGCAGCGCACCGGCATCTTCCATGGTGTTGAAGAAGATCGGGGCGATCTTACCGCCCAGCACCACACCACCACCGCGTTTGTTCGGGACATAAGGAATATCTTCGCCCATGAACCACAGTACGGAGTTGGTTGCCGATTTACGCGACGAACCGGTACCGACAACGTCACCGACGTAAGCCAGCGGGAAGCCTTTCTTATTCAGTTCTTCGATCTGTTTGATCGGGCCCACGGCGCCAGGTTGATCGGGATCGATACCTTCACGGGCGTTTTTCAGCATCGCCAGCGCGTGCAGCGGGATGTCAGGGCGTGACCAGGCATCAGGTGCCGGAGACAAGTCATCCGTGTTGGTTTCACCGGTGACTTTAAAAACGGTAACGGTAATTTTTTCCGCCAGTTTCGGGCGGGACAGGAACCACTCGGCATCAGCCCAGGATTGAATCACTTTCTTGGCGTGCGCATTGCCTGCTTTCGCCTTTTCTTCTACATCGTAGAAGTTATCAAACATCAGCAGCGTGTGGGACAGCGCTTCGGCGGCGATCGGTGCCAGCTTGTCGTTGTCTAACGCATCAATCAGCGGATGAATGTTGTAGCCCCCTTGCATGGTGCCCAGCAGCTCGATCGCTTTTTCCTGGGTGACCAATGGGGAAATGGCTTCGCCTTTAGCGACGGCAGCCAGAAAACCGGCCTTCACGTAGGCGGCTTCATCAACGCCGGGGGGGACACGGTTAATCAGCAGGTCAAGCAATACTTCTTCTTCGCCCGCCGGGGGATTCTTGAGTGACTCAACCAGCGCGGCCATCTGCGTGGCATCTAACGGTTTAGGAACAATCCCCTGCGCAGCCCGGTCGGCTACGTGCTTACGATATTCTTCTAGCACGACGTTCTCCTCGCTCTCATTGTCTTCATTATGCCCGGCGCTCTTGTTCCCGCTTGTGGTGTCCATGCCTGGGTGCCAGCGTGTGGATGTAAGGTAGTAGAGTGTCCGGTCCAGCCTCGTCAGCATATCAGGATTTGAATTGATTGTTAATTCGTTCACATAATAGCAACATTAATTTTTATTCAACTATGCTATGTGCCCAATTTCACTATCACTAAAAAATGCCGACATCAGCAGAATAGCATGTCCCTGACGGCGCACACTAACTATGCTGAGTTAACCACATAATAGGTAGGTTTTTAACAACATAGCGCGATTAATCATCGTTTGATGGCGTAGCGATAATCAGAATGTTCGCAATAGAGTCGGGAAAAGTGTTAACAGATGATAGGTGCCTTTACGGCAACGATTGCCGGATGACCTCTTTGATAACAGGAAAAAACGCCATGAAGATAACACGATATCTGCCAATGGTTTTCGTCTCTGCTTTTGCGTTCACCGCATCCGTCTATGCCGCCCCTATCGAGCTGGAGGGTATCGGTTTAACCCGCGATATTCCTTGTAATGGCAATGATGTCAATATTTCAGGCAACGGCAACAACATCGTACTGACGGGCAAATGTGCCACGATTTCCGTCGCGGGCTCTGAGCACAACATCACATTCGATACCGCGACATCGCTTACCGTGACCGGTGCAGAGATTGCCGCCACAGGTCAATCTACGGGTGACCTGACCGTCGCCGCGTATAAAAACACCATCCGCACGCACATCTTTGCCGAGGATAAACCCGCAAAAGTGAATGTGACAGGTACGGAACATCATCTCGATCTGGATTTTAAAGGCCCCGCCGTTGTTTCCTTCAATGGCATCAGCAACCGCCTCTCATGGGGAGGAACAGAACCAAAGCTCTCTTCCAGCGGTGCCAATAACGTCATCAAACAAAAGCCCTAATTTGCTGCGTTTATTCCTCTGAAAGAGGCCTGACGAACGGACTCCGGCACCGAAGAACACACGACCCAATCGACAGCTTGCCGATTGGGTCGTTATTTTTAGTACAAAGAATAGCGCATCAATTCCCGCTAGAGCGGGTCATATCAGGCCTTAAACGTCAGCCACGGGCGCAGCCGTGCTACGGGTTGAATCAGCCCTGACTGCGCCTGAATATCAATCACAGGCGTAACCGGTTTATAGGCCGCTGGCGCTTCTTCCCGCAGTCGTTCGTCTTTCAGCGTGATGCATTGCCAAGGCAACGTGTCTGCTTGCTTCGCCGTCTCAACCTTGTTACGCATACTTTGCCGACGTTCGGCACGCCCCGCGCCGTGTGAACACGACCACAGCCAATCGGGATTTCCCTTTCCTGTAACGAGATAAGAGTAATCGCCCATTGAACCAGGAATCAGCGCAAATTCTCCGGCTTTAGCCGGCGTCGCGCCTTTACGATGCAGGTTCATTCCGTGCTCCGGCAGAATAATGTTATGCGACAGATCGACCACCAGCTTGCTGGCATCATGCGTAAACACTTGCTTCCAGGAAGAGCGAATCAGTTCAGTCAGCACGATCCGGTTGATCCACGCATAGCGTGCGGCGACGCCCATAGCTTCCATATACTCCGTCGCCTGCTCATCAACCAGACCAAACAGGCCGGACGCCGGATATTTTTCTCCCGCAGGCCAACAGGCTCGCGCTTTATCGATCCCACGCTGGCCGACATAAAAACCCACGTCCCGTGAACCGGTGTGAATCATCACCACAACTTCGCCTTCCTGCACGCCAGCCTGATACGCCGCGTGCCTGTCCAACACGGCATCGACAATTTGCAGCTCAACGAAATGGTTACCCGACCCTACCGTGCCCAGACTGGAAGGTCGAAGTATCTCGCGAGGCGCAGACACGTGCATCGCTGCCCGGCAGATGTACCGAGGCGAAATCCAGCAGTTGCTGAACCGCCTTTTCTTCCAGCGGCAACGTGTCCGGCAACAGAACCTGCGCTTCTGCATGCTGCCTGCGGAGATGATAAATAGAATGTTGGTAATCGGTGTCTATCCCCAAACGAGATAAACGTTTTTGTAAGCGAGTAAATGTAGACATGGTGCTACCTAGAAAAACAAAAAGTCGCTCCTCCCATTTCGGAGAGAAGGTTGTTTTTCCTGCAGCAGCAGATTCAGGAAAGGATGTCGCGCTATTCTATGGAGGAACGCCTCTATTGTAAACCGCATGTCACATCGCGCAGGCTCCGTTATAAGCTGTTTTATCGATGTCAGTCATTATCCTCGCTCGAATCCCAGGGTATGATAAGCTCAATATATTAGGCATCACTAAATTAGTCAGTTACGCAGGATGGCAGGAACATGGCGTTAAGCAATTCGGATCGAGAATTCATGCAGGACGGTGCCGCAAAAGCAGCGGCTATGCTGCGCGCGATTGGCAACGAGAACAGGCTACTGGTGCTTTGCCTGCTTATCGAGCACGGTGAAATGTCGGTGGGTGCGCTGCTTGAACACATCCCGCTGAGTCAGTCCGCCCTATCGCAGCATCTGGCAAAAATGCGTGAAGAAGGGTTGATTAGCTATCGGCGCGAATCACAAACGCTGTACTACCGCATCGAAAATCAGGACGTGGAAAAAATCGTCGCCACCTTAAAAGGCATTTTCTGTCCCTGATAGCGGCAACGACCCGCAGGGTGGCGGCCAGGCATGGCGCAATAAAAAAACGCCACGGCACAATGGCACCGTGGCGTTCGCGATTCAGTATGACGGATATAACACTTAGAACGACGTATTCACGCTAACAAAGAAAGTCCGTCCCGGTTCGTTATAGGTTGCCGCACCGGCACCCGCGATGGTAACCACGTTATTGTTCACCACATCCTGTGCATTACCCGCGCGGAACAGGCGTTTATCAAACAGGTTATCGACACCACCGGTCACGCTCAGGTTCTTGTTAAACTTATAGGTACTGCTTAACCCGAACAGCGCATAAGGACTTAACTCATTGGTTGCGCTACCCGTTACACGCTCACCTTTGTAGTTATATTTCTTCGGCTTCTGGCGACCATACCAGGTCACATCGGCCAGGAAGGAAAGGTTTTCCGTTGCCTGCCAGTCCACTGATGAATTCAGGGTAAACTCCGGCGTAATCGACAGATAATCGCCCGTGGTTTTATTCTTCGATTCCAGCATCCAGGTCAGGTTGTTACGCCAGTTGATGCTTTCCGTGACAGGAACGGTCAGGTTACCTTCCAGCCCCTGAATAACCGCTTTCGGTACATTGCCCCATTGGAAGATATTGGCATTAGCATATTGGGCATTGGTTCCGCCCACCGCTTTACCGATGACATTGTTGCCCGCTTCAATCTTGTTGCGATAATCGTTATGGAAGTAGGTTATGCCCGCGATCAACCCATCACGGTGAAACTCCAGACCGATCTCTTTATTCAGGCTGGTTTCCGCCTTCAGGTCTTCATTGCCGATCAGGTAGCAAGATGTGCCGCCAGCACAGCCCTGTCCACGGCTATAGAGGAGATAATTCTCGTTAGTCTGGTACAAGTTCGGCGCTTTGTAAGCACGGGCGATACCTAACTTCAGCGTATAATCATCACCCAGCTCCTGCGACAGGTTGAGCGACGGGCTCCAGTTGGTGCCTGCCGTGCTGTGATGATCGACACGTAACGCCGGCGTCAACATGGTACTGTCCGTCAGTTGGACGTTATCTTCCACGAAAGCGGAAGCCAGACGAGCGGCGGATTTCTCACTGCGGCCACTGCTGCTCAGCGAACCCACACTGCCGGCTTCGGTCGTCGTCTGCATGTTCGACACTGGATCCGTCATCTTCTGCTCGTTCCACTCGACCCCGAACGTGAGCACCTGCTCGACCCAGAGATTAAGCGGAAGATTCACTTCATTGTGCGCAGTGAAATTATCCAGTTTTATCGTGCCATATTGGTTCGGATTAGTGGTATCAAAAATCCCTTCTAAACCACCAGACAGTCCCTCAAGGATACGGGTATTGTGCGTACGTTCGTATTGCAGGTACGACGTAGAACTGACGCCGCTGTCCCAGTAGCCGCGATGTGTGACCGCAAAGTTCTGGCGGTACATGCGGTTGGTTTCCTTGCCATAATTACTCACGACAAGCGGGTTGGTGTTGGTATTTTGCGAATCGCCCGCATAGATATTGCCCTGACGGCTGGAACCCGCTTCGAATTCCAGCGACTGCTGCTCGGTCATATCCCAGCGCAACAGGCCATTGATGTCTTTATTACGTACCCCTTCGCGCCCGGAAGGCAGTGAAGCTGATTGATTACCCGCACGTGCGGACTGATGCCCCTGGTTAATATCGCGCGCATCAGCTTGGGTTTTGTTCAGATTGCCGTACAGACGGAAGCTCAGGCTGTCGGTCAGGCCGCCCATCAGGCTGAAATCGGTACGCTTGGTTGCGCCTTCTGAACTATGCTCTGGCGCGTTCAGGAAGGTATTCCAGGTGCCGTGCCATTCTTGCGTCGGCTGTTTGGTGATGATGTTAACCACACCGCCCGCCGCACCGTTACCATAGCGCGCCGCGGCTGGGCCACGCAGCACTTCAATGCGCTCGACCATATCGGCAGGCACCCAGTTGGTATCACCGCGAGTATCACGCTCGCCGCGCCAGCCGTAACGCACGGCTGTACGGCTCGACACGGGCTTGCCATCCACCAGAATCAGCGTATTTTCCGGTCCCATACCGCGGATATCGATCTGGCGGTTGTTACCGCGCTGGCCGCTGGTTGAGTTACCGGACAGATTGACGCCCGGCATAGTGCGAATCAGATCGGACAGATCGTTAGCGGGCGGACGTTTGCTGATATCTTCAGCCGTAATCACCGACACACCCGGAGCCTGACGGGTTTGCTCAGCGGCCGTCACCACCATCGTATCGCCCGATGCTTTACTTTCGGCCTGATTCTGCACCTGAGGGGCAGGTTCTGTTGAAGGCGAGGTCTGCGCAGCGCTCAGAAACGACGTCATCCCGCAGCTAACGCCAATGAGCGTCGCCAGATAACGACGCGATTGTGGTAGTTTCATCAAAATTATCCTGCCCTGTAAGAAATGAGTAAGTAGCCTGAAAAAGGATCAACATCGCAGCCGGTACAGCGACACCTAACGACAATCAGCAAAAACGCTGAATAACGGCGGAGATAAAACGCGCAAACGTGGCGGTTATCGGGGAGAAGCGTCATGCCAACGGCATCACGTCGTGTTGTTATGAAATGCTGTGTGTAATCAATCAGCCCTTTTCTCCGCATTGCCGGAAATGGAAAATGCATTTATCGTGCAATGTGATGTCCTCAACGAAAAATGCTATTGAGAAGTATTTGCATTACCATTTTGGCGCGGTCATTGTTACATTTGTCATTCAGGACGGGGTTTGCTATAGCAGCAAAATGTTTTGCCAAAGCATCAAAATGGAAGGCGCAGGTCGAAGGGTTTAATCAGGTAGGTAATCACGTGCGCAGCTTCACTCAGTCATCAAAGCCGATCTATAAAGATCACATCGTTCAGCAATCGAGTCTGGTCGCGAATAATTACCGGTTTATCGGCCCTCGGTTGATCGATAACACGCCGGTGCTATTCGGGTCGTTCACTGTCGTACAGCTCAATCCCCATCTGATCCTGCATACCGCGGATGTGATTAATCGCCACAACATGAAAACCCAAAACCTGCTGGATGGTGCCATCAAGCTGGCCATCGTAGTGAGCGGCAATGCGCACATCTCATTTGGTCATCAGGAACTGCATCTGGGAGAGAAGCAGCCCGCCTCGCTGATTGCGCTGACGGAGCCGACGATGTTTACCCGCATCGGCAAGCGTGATGAATTTGAGCGAACGATTACGCTGACGTTCGACAGGGAATGGCTGTACGGCAATATGATGGACACCGTTGGCGACTGGCAGGCTATCCACGATTTCACGCAGACGCATCTGGCGACACACCTGTGGACACCGTCCCGGCAGGCGCTGGCGATTGCTTTACAAACGCTGGATGCCGAACCTTGCCAAACGCCGCTCCAGCGCCTTTATCTGGAAATGCAGTGTATGAGCCTGATTATAGAGGCGTTTACCTCATTGACCGCCAGTGTCGCGCAAGAGAAAAGTAGCGGTGTTACCCTGCGCAGCTACCATCGCATTCAACAGGTCAGAGATATGCTGGAAAGCGGCAGCGCCGACCAGCTTTCGATGAGTGAAATCGCTAAAAGCGTCAACATGAGTGAAAGCACGCTACAGCGCCATTTTCGTCAGACGTTCAATATGAGCGTGTTTGAATACCTGCGTAACTGCCGTTTACAGCGCGCTATGCTGGCCTTGCAGAAAGACGGCATCGGTATTGCGCAAGCCGCCAGCATCGCCGGTTACAACAGCCCCGCCAACTTTGCCACCGCCCTGCGCCGTGCGTTCGGTATCACTCCGGGACAGCTAAAAGACCGCTTCTGATTCTCAATCACTAATAACCAAATGGAATTTTTTATTCCATTTGGTTATTAATCGCTCTTCAGCGATGCGCAGTAAATTAGTGTTTTTCTGCCAGCACATGACTATCCATGACCAATCAGACTGATATCACCGCAACGCTTGCCCGCCACATCATCCATAGCGAACCTAATCAGGAAGCGATTGATGCCGCCCGTAACGGGGTGACTGACTTCGTTTCCACCGCACTTCCCATCGTACAGGGTGCGATTGCCGATAGCGGGCTTGCGCCGTTAAAGCAGGTCTTCAGCGGTACGGACAGCCTGACGCGTAGCCTGATTCTGGGTTATGCCGGTCACGTATTGGATTTTGACGATTACCATCCGGCGTTTCGCGGCCACCCCAGCACCGTCATTCTGCCTGCCCTGTTTGCTCTGGCGGCAGAAGATTCCTCCGTCACGGAAGAGGCGTTTTTGACGGCGTATGTGATCGGCGTGGAAGCCGCAGGCAGAATCGGGCTGGCATGCGGCCCGCGTCATTACAGCCTCGGCTACCACAACACGGCGACGCTCGGCGCTATCGCCGCCGCTGCCGCTGCTGCACGTCTGTCTGGTGCTTCGGTAGAACAGACGCAGACCATTCTTGGTCTGGCTGCCACACAGGCCGCAGGGCTGCGGGCGCAGTTTGGCTCAGCGGTCAAACCGCTACATGCCGGGCTTTCAGCCAGAGCGGGGCTAACCGCCGTCAAGCTGGGCTTAGCGGGCTTCGAGGGCAACGAACAGCAGGTGATTGACGCCTTTCTTGCCGCGCACGGCGATCAAAAACAGCAGCCGGAGCTGCTGGTTGAAAACTGGGGTGCGCCGTGGCGCATACTGTCTCCCGGTCTGGAATTCAAGCGCTACCCAACCTGTGGTGGCACCCACAGCGCAGCCGAAGCGGCTTTTGCCCTACGGGAACAGTGGCATCAGCAGAATGGTGCGGATGCCGATCTGGCTGCTGCCATCGAACATATCACGGTGACTTTCCCGCCGGGCGGCGATGTTGCTCCCTTTATCCGTAACGCGACCAACGGCGTAGAAGCGCGATTCAGTCTGGAATATGTAATTGCGGCGGCGCTGATAGAAGGGGAGCTAAAGCTGGCACATTTCTCGGAAGCCCCGGTTGAAACCACGATTGCCGCACTGGCGAATCGCGTCATACGCCGCGCCGATGAAACCGCGCCACCTGATGAGCTTGACCCAGAGGCGCGCTTTCATGAAGTTACGCTGCACTTGCGTAACGGCAGCACGCTAATCCAGCGCACCACACGTCAGGAAACCTCGGCGCGCCCTACCGATCTCCGTGCCAAGCTGCGGCAAACGATCGGTTCTCTGGCGCATCTCGACAGCAACCAGATCACCGATCGCTGCGCATTACGGCAGGACGGCGATCTACGCTATTTGCTTGGGCTATTGTTTTAACAAGGCACTGTTTTAACAAAATTCTGTTTTAACAAGATTCTGGTTTTAGCGGGATGCTGGGATGTGAGTTGCTGTCGATAACCCTCATTATCGACAGTACGATACTGGTAATCATCTCGCCGCCAGATCGGCTTAATCCGCCTGATGGGAAAGCCATTTCCCTTTTTCATCAAATACCGTCACGCCCGGCACTCTGGAGTAATTCCCTTCCCCTTCTGATTTATAGTGGGTCGCCAGTATATGGGGAGCGCGATAGTCAAAATTGAAATAGCCATCATCAGGATTCTTGACGATCAGCTTGCCCGTGCTGTCGATGAGACCTTCTTCTACCTTGAAGTAGCGATTATCAAGGTTGTTTTTAAATGACGTCGCTTCGCCATACGTAAACAGGTTCTTTTTCTCTTGCGCGGAAATAGCCGGGAATCGCGTCACATCAAGCTGACGTAATACATGCAGGAACATCAGGCGTTCCAGCGGCGTGCCTGCATCTTTCGGGACTAAAAATTGTAATGTGAGTCCACTTCCCACATTCACATCGTATTCATAGCCGACAAACGCGCTGTCGCCATAAATAAAAATGTTATCAACGTCTTTACCTTCGGGGACGATCTCTTTGGTTTCAGCCATGAGTTCAGGAATCGATTGGGGAGAGATCGTAAAATAAACATCGTACTTAAACACTTCCGACGGGAACCGTATTTTAATGCGCGTTTTTGACATGCTCCGTTTAATAAAGCGCTCAGGCTTTTCCATGCGCTGTTCGAGTGCTTTCCAGATAGCCTGATGCATTTCTGTGATCTTAAATTCATCAGCGATCTTTACGCCATACTTCGCTTCCAATTCTGGCTGAGATAATGCCAAGTCGTACATCGACAATGCCTGCTCGCCACGGTAACGTTCATCCATGGTACGCAGTACGGCAAACGCGTTGGCTAACGCGACGGTGTCCTCAGCATTCGCTAACCCGATAAAGTAGCATTGCTTAGCCTCATCATATTGAAAATAGACGGCTTCCAATTTGCCCTGTTGATTATCATATGCCGCGCCGTTTTCCGACTGGAACAACACACCCTTTTGTCCCTCCAGCCACGATGTCAGATTAAAATCCTCTTTTGCCGCGTTCACGGTAAACAGGTCAAAATCGGTGTTATTCTGCTTATCCCGATAGGAATAGATCTGCGTGTCTTTATTTTCCCGGTCGATGAGTAGACGCCCCATCTTACGAATATACATCCCGTGCTCTTGTAGGCTCAGCTTGTCGTACATGCTAAACGGCAGCTTAATCGTGAAATATTCTTCGGGATAAAAAGGGATACCGGGGAAATCATCCATCGGCGCGCGATTAAATACCGCTTTCTCTTCAAGAAGCCACGCCTGATAGGCTTTTTTATGTTCTTCAAAACGCTGCTGGATTTTGAGTAAACCGGGTGACTGTTCTTCCGTCTTTTTCAAGACCATGGTGATTTCACAATAATAAAACGCACAGGCAGCGCTTTTATCCGATACGAACGTAACCGTGTTTTTCCCGGTGATGTTTAGCGTGTGCCACATACCGTTTACGCGTATACGGTTGTCTTTTATCTCCTCGGTATATTCACCATCTACGTTATAGTAACTCACCTGCGTCGGCGTCAGATTGAAATAGATATCGTTTTTAATGCCTTTGAGGTTTTGCGTAATATGTTCCTGAAGGTTATCTCTGTTTTTATTGGCTTCAGGATTTTTACTGTTATCAAACACTACGCTGATATCTTCAACCAGATATTTCCCCTCGCTCAGGGTTTCTTCTCCGTTACAGCCCGACAGCCATAAGGCCATCATGATAATACCCAGATATTTCTTCATCACTTCATCCCTGTAAAATTAAAAAGCCTCTGAGTGCCGCGGCACGCAGAGGCGAGTCATGCATCAGTAAGCTGATGTTATCAAAAAACTTATTATAATTCAGGCGCTGCCGGCTAGGGTTTTAGCCATTGGTCCAGAAAGCGAAACACCTCTTCCTGCTGTTCCTGATAGAACACGTGCCCCAGCTCAGGCCAGATTTTGGTTTGCAGCTTGCTGTCTGCCCGCTGTGATTGCCACACCTTGTGCATTTTGGCGTAAGCATCTTCAACAGATTGCGTCGGGAACAGTTTGTCCTGGCCGCCGTTAAATAACAGCATCGGTTTTGGTGCAGCTACGCTCGCCACATCGGGGAAATCAAAGCGCGTCGGTTGCCCCGGATGCAGCATATAGAATGATGACTGCCCTCTCAGCACGTTGTTGCCCGGCGTCATCAGACCGTCATACGTGCCAATCCAGGACACCGCTGCCGTTGCTGCTACCTTGTCGGACAGCGCCGCGAGCTGCCAGGCACGATAGGCACCCATTGAAAAACCCACGACGCCGATGCGTTGTTTATCAACCTGCTCAAGCGATGCCAGAAAGTCCGTCGCCCGCATGTCTTCGTAGGCCATCAGCCCCGCGAGTGAGCGCCCCAGATTAAAGAAATTGCTCGCCAGCGCCTGCTGCTGCTCATACTTGATCGGCCCGCGCGATCCCCAACCTAGCGCATCGACCGCCAGCACCACATAGCCCCGCTTAGCCAGTTCATCTCCGACAAAACGGCCAGTGAAAAACTTATCAGCCCATGCCTGTGCAGAATCGAGCTGTGCGTCATTGCCCCACGGCTTGATCATCTTCTCTTTGCCGATATCAAACTTCGCGCCGTGATCGTGCAGCAGGATTACCGCAGGATGCGGCCCCGCACTTTTTGGCGTCAGGAGCAACGCGTCTACGCGGCTTTCATCGGTCAAGTTGAAAGCGACCTTCTCCGCTGTATAGCTGCCGCGATCCTGTTTTTCCATCGCCTGCGGGGCAAAGTCTTTGGTGGAATCCGGCGTCAGGAGTAGCGAACGCAGCGTTTTTCTCGACTGGGATTGCCATTGGCTAAAATCCGTAAAATTCCCAGATAGCCAGGAATCCGAGTAGGTCATCTGCTGTTTAAGCTGCGGATAAAATGAAGGCAGCCCTTCATCCGTCACCGCCTGATCTGTCGCGGGTTGAATCGTAGGGTTCATATCGTTCGCCATCAGTGAAGGGCTGGTCAGCAAAGCCGCCAGTAACCAGACAGAGGAGCGTAAGGTATTAAGATTCATCATAACCTCAAAAATAAAACGTCGTTTCTTTTTGAGGTTTGATTGTAATTGACGCCGCTAAAAATAAACGGACGGAACGCGCATTCTGCGAAGCCGCAGGCAAAAAAATCCAGCACCTTTACGGTGCCGGATTATGATTCATCGTAGCAGTAGGCGCAAAAATGACATCAGGCTACGGATTCACCTCGTTTACGTTCAGCCACCAGCACAACCCCTTTGCGCGATTCATTCGGTGCAAGGCTCCAGATATCGCTTTCGGGAATACTACGGCCATCATATCGGATTCGTTCTCCGTCATACGGCCAAAACGCACGCTGCTCTGAGTCGAATACAAATACCTGAATGCCCACTTCTTTACGCGCCATACGTGCCCACAACGCTTTCCCACCTGGGAATTGAACGTTATCACTCACCAGCACAATGCCGTCATTAATGAGCGTCTTATACATGGCGCTCGCGACATTGGCGTTTCGTTCACGTTTAGTGACAATCACACCTTCAACCTGAGCAAGAGTGTCATCTACCAGTTGCTGATTTTCGTAATAACCGATGACCGCCAAAATAGTCTCGGTTTCATCATTGCTGTGGCGAGATTTTAGGTCAATCTTTGCGACGACAACATGCCGTAAATCTCCGTTAACGTCATCAGGTTCTCCGTATATAGCAACGGCATGATGCCGCTCGTTATGGATATAAATATCCACCGCGCGACCGTTCACACTCGTTTCGCCAATTTTCCGATATTCCCGCGCCATAGTGGCGGGACTATATGACATTGGAAGAATCGCCATATCAAAACTCCCGCTATCGTTGAGTACTGGTGACATTGTAAGCATAGCCTGTTGCTCGTCGTTGGGGACTATCATACCAAACATCATGCACATTTTAGCCAATTTACGCCGCGGCGCTCCCCATAAACATTGCAGCCAGACGAAACAGGGAAATAGGTTGATTCATCGCAGGCTCACGTGAACAAAAAATCCGGCCCCTGGTACCCTACCGTCGCGCCACGGGGAAACCGTGTTGTCTGGCAGACCACACCACAACGAACGCAATCAATAACAGCACCAACAGCGTTGGAGAGAAGGCGGCAACGCCGAGGCGCTCCAGCAGAACACCACCGATGATACCTCCCCCTGCAATAGCCATGTTCCAGGCAGTAACCAACATAGACTGCGCCACATCGGTCCCCCCCTCCGCCGTTCTGACAAGAGCCGTCTGGAATAACGTTGCCGCACCGCCGAAGGCGACTCCCCATACGGCCACTGCCGCATAGACCACAGCCAGAACATCACCCGCCACGCCAAGCGCCAGTACGGACAGGCAGAACAATGCCGAGCAGGCGAGTGTAAGGGCTCGCAAATAGCGGTCAATCAGCACGCCGACAATCCAGATGCCCAGCAGTGATGTCACGCCGAATACCAGTAACACCAAACCGGTCTGTGCAACCATGCCCACCGCCGCGAGAAACGGCGCAATGTAGGTGTAGAGAATGTTATGCGCCAGCACAAAGGTCAGCACTGCGCATAGCACGGGCCGCACGCCTGCCATGGTGAACACCTGCCCCAGAGATAGCCTCCTTCTTGCAGATTGCCCAGCGAAATCCGGTACCTGAATACGTACCCACAACATGAGCACGACGGCCAAACCACTCATCATAGCGAAACACATTCGCCAGCCGATCACGTTGCCAAGAAACGTTCCCGCGGGCACACCGAGCGACAAGGCTAATGGCGTGCCGACCATCGCTATCGCAATAGCCCGTCCCTTCTGGTGTTCAGGCACCATACGGGCTGCATAGCCCGCCAGTAGCGCCCACAGTAGCCCAGCGGCAACACCCGCTAGAAAACGCGCCGCCATCGTTAGCACATAGCTACCGGAAAATGCCGTAATCGCATTGGCGACAGCGAAACCTGCAATAGCTACCAACAACAGCAGGCGACGACGCACACCTTGCGTCACCGCGGTCAATGGGAGCGCAGCCGCCAGAGATCCTACGGCATAGATAGTCACGGTTTGCCCGATCCAGGCTTCGGACACCGCCAGACCTTGCGCCATTTGCGGCAGCAAGCCCGCTGGCAGTGCTTCGGTCAGGATAGTGATAAAAGCTGCCGTCGCTAACGCCAGGAGTGAAGCAATCGGTAAGCTATCATGCTGTGTATCCGTCAGTGAGGTAGTCATCGTGCAGCCTCCAACTCGCCATACACGGCATCGCGCAGTTCAGTGACAAAACTCCCCGACATCCCTTCGTACATCGTGTTGGTGAAAGCCACTACGCTCAAACCTTGTGTTCGATCGACAAACCATGAATGACCATAGGCACCTCCCCAGCGCCAGGTGCCTGATGATTCCGGCGACCCGGCTAACAGCGGATCGCGCAAGACGGAGAAACCGAGGCCAAAACCGCAGCCCGGTGCATTAGGCAATTCCAGCCCCTGAGTCTGATCGCGCCCCATCTCCTCGATCAGCGCGTCAGGCAGCGGGACACCGTCCCCTTTACGCAGGGCTTCCAGCAGGCGCAACAGATCCCAGGCCGTGCCAGCCATGCCAGCACCACCTGATGGAAAGGCCCGAGGGTCATAGATGCGAGCGGGACTGTACGCGATGCCGATGGCTCCCTCGAAGGGAGAAACTATTTCACCTTCGGTCAGGCGATGCGGCTGCGGGGTGTCGTTCACGTAAGCGGCCGTCAGGCGCGATGGATCGCGTACAACGAAGCCGGTATCGTGCATGCCCAGCGGGTCGGTCACCAGTTGGCGAACCGCCTCATTCAATGACGTACCGTGAATGCATTCGATCAAGGCTCCCAATACGTCTGTTGCCAGCGAATAACCCCAGGCCTCACCCGGCACGTATTGCAGGGGAACACTGGCGATACGACGCAGGTTCTCCGTCAGGCTGATGCCGGAGGCATCCATACCGTCGGAGACACCCGCCTGTGCATAGGGGCCGTCCGCATGGGTTTCGAAAAAGCGGTAGCCCAAACCCGCAGTGTGGCTAAGCAACTGCCGCACGGTAACGCGAGCAGGGCTGCCGTCGGCCAGCCGGAGCTGGAACGTCGGCATCCAGCGAATGATGTCTTCATCCAGATCGAGCCGACCTTGCGCCACCAGTACCAGCGCCGCAACTGACACGATGGGCTTGCTGACAGAAGCCAGCCGGAAGATGGCGTCCAGCGCCATCGGGCAGGCATTTTCCCGGTCAGCCCATCCAGCGGCCTGTTGATGAATCAATTCTCCATTATGTGCGACCAGCACGACAGCGCCGACCAAGCGCCGCTCGTCCAACGCCTGTTGAACGACGTCCTGAATTCGAGCCGAGAGAGGGGGGTGTTGAAGCACCAGTATCCAGAGGAAATACGGCAGTTATCACGGAATGTTCCTTTCATCAATGAGCGTTCCCGTTACGATAGAAAACCGACAATTAAAGAAAAAGTAGGCTACAGTTCCTCGATATACGGAATAAATTGTCCGCAATAGAGAGGAAGTAATATGGACAGCCTGAATGGCTTCGTGGTGTTTGTGCAGGTGGCAGAAACGCGCAGTTTTGTTGCCGCTGGCAGGTTACTGGGCGTGTCAGCGTCTGCGGTAGGTAAAAGCATCGCTCGGCTTGAAGAAAAACTGGGTGTGAGGCTATTTCACCGCAGTACCCGCAGCATCACATTGACCGCCGAAGGTTCACTATTTCTGGCGCGTAGCCGGCGAATTCTGGCTGAAATCGAAGCAGCAGAACTGGAACTGTCACAGACCAGCGCCGTACCGCGCGGACGCCTGCGAGTCAGTCTGCCGTTGGTCAGTTCACTGGTGCTCCCCGTGCTCGGCGACTTTATGCACAAATACCCCGAGATCGAACTGGATTTAGACTTCACCGACCGCATGGTGGACGTCATTGAGGAAGGTTTCGATGCTGTGGTTCGGACAGGAGACCCCGTTGATTCACGCCTCACCGCGCGCAGGCTGGGCACTTTCCGTTTTCTGGTGGTGGCCGCGCCAGAATACCTTGCCCAATCCGGTTGCCCCCAGACACCTGCCGACCTGATGCAGCATGCCTGTCTGCACTATCGCTTTCCCAACAGCGGCAAACTGGAGCCGTGGGCGCTGCGGCTTCCCCCGGGCGAACCAGAGTTGCCATTGCCCACTTCGATGATCTGCAACAATATCGAAACACGCGTTTGTTTTGCACTGCAAGGGTTGGGGATCGCTTACCTGCCGGATTTCTCTATCCGTGAGCTGTTGGCAGAGGGGCAGCTACAGCCGATCCTGACCGACTATGTGGAGCGCAGCGGCGTCTTCTATGTGTTGTGGCCTTCCAGCAAACACCCGTCACCAAAAGTACGCGCACTCGTCGATTTCCTCTGCGCGCGAGTATTTCCCGCCTCTGATACGTAAAAAAAATCCGGCACCTATAAAAGGTGCCGGATTGAATTCACGCTAGTCGAACCTAAGCGAACTTACTTCTTTTTCGCTTTCGGGTTCGGCAGGTCAGTGATGCTGCCTTCAAAGATTTCAGCCGCCAGACCAACGGACTCATGCAGCGTTGGGTGCGCATGGATGGTCAGTGCGATATCTTCTGCATCACAGCCCATCTCGATCGCCAGACCGATTTCACCTAACAGTTCACCACCGTTAGTACCGACAATCGCACCACCGATAACACGGTGAGTTTCTTTGTCGAAAATCAGTTTGGTCATACCGTCAGCACAGTCAGACGCGATAGCACGGCCAGACGCTGCCCATGGGAAGGTCGCGGTTTCGTAGCTGATGCCTTTCTCTTTCGCTTCTTTCTCAGTCAGGCCTACCCAGGCCACTTCCGGTTCGGTATAGGCGATAGAAGGAATCACTTTCGGATCGAAGTAGTGTTTCTTGCCGGAGATCACTTCGGCAGCAACGTGGCCTTCATGCACGCCTTTGTGCGCCAGCATCGGCTGACCGACGATGTCGCCGATAGCGTAGATGTGCGGCACGTTGGTGCGCATTTGCTTATCAACGTGGATGAAACCGCGATCGTCAACTTCAACGCCCGCTTTGCCAGCATCCAGGTTTTTGCCGTTCGGTACACGACCGATAGCAACCAGAACCGCATCGTAACGCTGTGGCTCGGCTGGCGCTTTTTTGCCTTCCATCGTCACATAGATGCCATCTTCTTTGGCTTCTACTGCCGTCACTTTGGTTTCCAGCATCAGGTTGAACTGCTTGCTGATACGCTTGGTGAAGACCTTAACGACATCTTTGTCTGCAGCCGGGATAACCTGATCGAACATTTCAACAACGTCGATCTGTGAACCCAGAGCATGGTAAACGGTACCCATTTCCAGACCGATGATACCGCCGCCCATAACCAGCAGACGTCCTGGGACATTTTTCAGCTCCAGCGCATCGGTAGAATCCCATACGCGCGGGTCATCATGAGGAATGAAAGGCAGTTGAATTGGACGTGAACCCGCCGCGATAATCGCGTTATCGAAGTTGATCGTCGTTTTGCCGTTTTCGCCGTCAACTTCCAGCGTGTTGGCACCGGTGAATTTACCCAGACCGTTAACCACTGTAACTTTACGGCCTTTCGCCATGCCAGCCAGACCACCGGTCAGTTGGGTGATGACTTTTTCTTTCCACAGACGGATTTTATCAATGTCGGTTTTAGGTTCACCGAACACGATACCGTGTTCTGCCAGTGCTTTGGCTTCTTCAATAACTTTAGCAACGTGCAGCAGGGCTTTGGAAGGGATACAACCCACATTCAGACACACCCCACCCAGCGTGGAGTAGCGCTCTACCAGTACGGTTTCCAGACCCAAATCCGCCGCGCGGAATGCAGCAGAGTAACCCGCGGGGCCGGCACCAAGTACCACTACCTGAGCTTTAATTTCAGTACTCATCATGACCTCTTAATTGATTTCCGGCGGGTCTGTGACGTCATTGTTATTGAGTCTTAACGCCCTCTTCCACCGGGACGTGTCTTTGCCGCAGTAGTTTACAAAATCGTTAACAATTTTGAAACAACAAGCGACTAACGATTTGTCCTTGATCACTGACCGCTGTAACAAATTACAGCTTATCAGAAAAAAGCCGGCCGTCAGGCCGGCTTTTCGATTACATCACCAGACGGCGGATGTCAGACAACATGTTGTTAATGATGGTAATGAAGCGAGCACCATCAGCACCGTCAATGACACGGTGGTCGAAGGACAGAGACATCGGCATCATCAGACGCGGAGTGAACTCTTTACCATTCCAGACCGGTTCCATCGCGGACTTAGACACACCAAGAATAGCGACTTCCGGCGCGTTGACGATCGGCGCAAAGTGCGTAGTCCCGATGCCGCCCAGGCTGGAGATCGTGAAGCATCCGCCCTGCATTTCGCCAGCAGTCAGCTTGCCATCGCGGGCTTTCTTGGAGATCGCCATCAGTTCGCGAGACAGCTCAGTGATGCTCTTCTTGTTCACGTCTTTGAACACTGGAACCACCAGACCATTCGGCGTATCAACTGCAACACCGATGTTGATGTATTTCTTCAGCGTCAGACGTTGCGCGTCTTCAGACAGTGAACTGTTGAAGCGTGGCATCTGCTCAAGCGCAGCGGCAACGGCTTTCATGATGAAGACAACTGGGGTGAATTTCACATCCAGTTTGCGCTTCTCAGCTTCGGCGTTCTGCTGTTTACGGAACGCTTCCAGATCGGTGATGTCGGTTTTGTCGAAGTGCGTAACGTGCGGGATCATCACCCAGTTACGGCTCAGGTTAGCACCAGAGATTTTCTGGATACGACCCAGTTCCACTTCTTCCACTTCACCAAACTTGCTGAAGTCGACTTTCGGCCATGGCAGCATGCCTGGCAGACCGCCGCCAGCGGCAGCAGCTGGCGCAGACTCAGCGCGTTTCACCGCATCTTTCACGTAAGCCTGAACGTCTTCGCGCAGGATACGGCCTTTACGACCAGAACCCTTCACTTTCGCCAGATTCACGCCGAATTCACGTGCCAGACGACGGATAACCGGCGTTGCGTGAACGTAAGCATCATTCTCAGCGAATTCGCTCTTGCTTTCCGCTTTTGCAGCTGGTGCTGGCGCAGCAGATTTTGCCGCCGGAGCCGGTGCAGCCGCCGCTTCTTGCTTGGCCGCTGGAGCCGCCGCAGGTGCAGCGCCTTCCACTTCGAAGACCATGATCAGTGAACCGGTTTTCACTTTGTCGCCGGTGCTGATTTTGATTTCTTTAACCGTACCCGCGAACGGCGCAGGGACTTCCATTGAAGCCTTATCGCCTTCAACGGTGATCAGTGATTGCTCAGCCGCGATTTTATCGCCAACTTTAACCATCACTTCAGTCACTTCGACTTCGTCACCGCCGATATCCGGTACGTTAACTTCTTTCGCCGCAGAGGCAGCTGGCGCAGCAGCAGGTGCTGCTTCAGCTTTCTCTGCTGAGGCGGCAGGTGCTGCACCCGCCACTTCGAATACCATGATCAGAGAACCGGTAGAGACTTTATCGCCGGTGCTGATTTTGATCTCTTTAACCGTACCTGCGAAAGGTGCCGGAACTTCCATAGACGCTTTGTCGCCTTCTACGGTGATCAGAGACTGTTCAGCAGCAACGGTGTCGCCCACTTTAACCAGCACTTCAGTCACTTCGACTTCGTCACCGCCGATATCCGGTACGTTGACGTCTTTCGCTGCCGATGCCGCTGGGGCAGCAGCCGGAGCCGCCTCTTTCTTCTCTTCTGCCTTGGCAGGTGCAGCGTCAGCTGCACCGTCGGCGGAATCGAAAATCATGATCAGTTTGCCAGTTTCAACTTTGTCACCGACAGAGACTTTAATCTCTTTCACGACACCAGCCTGCGGAGAAGGGACTTCCATAGAAGCCTTATCACCTTCAACCGTGATCAGCGATTGTTCAGCTTCAACTTTGTCGCCAACCTTCACCAGCACTTCGGTGACTTCAACTTCATCTGCACCGATATCCGGTACGTTGATTTCGATAGCCATGTAATCTTTACCTCTTATGCCAGACGCGGGTTAACTTTATCTGCATCGATGTTGAATTTAGTGATGGCATCAGCAACCACTTTCTTATCGATTTCACCGCGTTTAGCCAGTTCACCCAGAGCCGCAACAACAACGTAAGACGCATCCACTTCGAAGTGGTGACGCAGGTTCTCACGGCTGTCAGAACGACCGAAACCGTCAGTACCCAGTACGCGGTAATCGCTAGCTGGGATGAAGTTACGGATTTGCTCAGCAAACAGCTTCATGTAGTCAGTAGATGCAACCGCTGGCGCATCGCTCAGTACCTGAGCCACGTAAGGTACGCGTGGCGTTTCGGTTGGATGCAGCATGTTCCAACGCTCACAATCCTGGCCTTCACGTGCCAGTTCAGTGAAGGACGTCACGCTGAATACGTCAGAACCAATGCCGTAGTCTGTCGCCAGAATCTGAGCCGCTTCACGTACGTGACGCAGGATAGAACCTGAACCCAGCAGTTGCACTTTACCTTTGCTACCTTCAACCGTTTCCAGCTTGTAGATACCCTTACGGATACCTTCTTCCGCACCCTGCGGCATCGCAGGCATGTGGTAGTTTTCGTTCAGCGTGGTGATGTAGTAGTAAATGTTTTCCTGTGCTTCACCGTACATGCGATGCAGACCGTCATGCATGATGACCGCAACTTCGTAGGCAAATGCCGGATCGTAGGAAATACAGTTCGGAATAGTCAGAGACTGAATGTGGCTGTGACCATCTTCATGCTGCAGACCTTCACCGTTCAGCGTCGTACGACCGGAAGTACCACCGATCAGGAAGCCACGAGCCTGTTGGTCACCCGCTGCCCAGCACAGGTCGCCGATACGTTGGAAACCGAACATGGAGTAGTAGATGTAGAACGGAATCATCGGCAGGTTGTTGGTGCTGTAAGACGTTGCCGCCGCCAGCCAGGAAGAACCAGCGCCCAGCTCGTTGATACCTTCCTGCAGAATCTGACCTTTCTGGTCTTCTTTGTAGTAAGCAACCTGCTCACGGTCCTGCGGCGTGTACTGCTGGCCTTTCGGGCTATAAATACCGATCTGGCGGAACAGACCTTCCATACCGAAGGTGCGCGCTTCGTCAGCGATGATCGGAACCAGACGATCTTTGATAGATTGGTTCTTCAGCATCACATTCAGGACACGTACAAACGCGATAGTGGTAGAGATTTCTTTGTTCTGTTCTTCCAGCAGGGTGCTGAAATCTTCCAGCGTTGGCAGTTCCAGTTTCTCATCAAAGTTCGGTTGACGAGACGGCAGGTAGCCACCCAGCGCCTGACGACGCTCATGCAAGTATTTGTACTCTTCAGACTCTTTATCGAAAGTGATATACGGCAGGCTTTCGATGTTTTCATCGCTAACTGGCACGTTGAAGCGGTCGCGGAAGTAACGCACGCCATCCATGTTAACTTTCTTAACCTGGTGAGCGATGTTCTTACCTTCAGCCGCGTCGCCCATACCATAACCTTTAATGGTATGTGCCAGAATAACGGTTGGTTTGCCTTTGGTGTCCTGCGCTTTTTTCAGTGCAGCGTAGACTTTCTTCGGATCGTGACCACCACGGTTCAGTGACCAAATTTGATCGTCGCTCCAGTCTTTAACCAGTTCTGCCGTCTCCGGGTATTTACCGAAGAAGTGCTCACGCACATAGGCACCGTTTTTGGATTTGAAGGTCTGGTAGTCACCGTCAACGGTTTCTTCCATCAGTTGGATCAGTTTACCGCTGGTGTCTTTACGCAGCAGTTCGTCCCAACGGTCGCCCCACATGACTTTAATCACATCCCAGCCAGCGCCGCTGAAGATACCTTCCAGCTCGTTGATGATCTTACCATTACCGGTAACCGGACCATCCAGACGTTGCAGGTTACAGTTGATGACGAATACCAGGTTGTCCAGTTTTTCACGGGTCGCGATAGTGATCGCACCTTTGGATTCTGGTTCGTCCATTTCACCGTCGCCCAGGAAGGCATAAACGGTTTGCTTAGAAGTATCTTTCAGACCACGGTTTTCCAGATACTTCAGGAATTTAGCCTGGTAGATAGCACCAATTGGGCCCAGACCCATAGAGACGGTCGGGAACTGCCAGAAGTCTGGCATCAGTTTAGGGTGCGGATAAGAAGACAGACCGTTACCGTGAACTTCCTGACGGAAATTGTTCATCTGATCTTCTGTCAGGCGGCCTTCAAGGAAGGCACGAGCGTAAACGCCCGGAGAAATGTGGCCCTGGAAGTAGACCAGGTCGCCGCCGTCCTGCGCAGTGCGAGCACGGAAGAAGTGGTTAAAGCACACTTCATAGAAAGTGGCGGAAGACTGGAAAGAAGCCATGTGGCCGCCCAGATCCAGATCCTTTTTAGAAGCACGCAGCACTGTCATGATCGCGTTCCAGCGGATTGCTGAGCGAATACGACGTTCCAGATCCAGATTACCAGGGTATTCCGGCTCGTCTTCCACTGCGATGGTGTTGATGTATTGACGTGCAGCTGTACCAGCAGCAACGCTGACACCGCCTTTACGTGCTTCACTCAGAACCTGATCAATCAGGAACTGGGCGCGTTCAACACCCTCTTCACGGATGACCGATTCGATCGCCTGCAGCCAGTCGCGGGTTTCGATCGGATCCACGTCATTATTTAAACGATCTGACATGGTTATTCCTTATCTTCTCTAATCAGTTAGTTTATGGAGCCTGTCTTCCTGCACTCTGACTCAGGTTTCGTCCTAAGCAAAACGCATGAAGACAGGCTCATCGTCGTCATTACCGCATTCAGAGCCCCAAATTACGGATGCTCAATCCCTGCGTTGCTGGAGCCGACGCAGCGATCTCTCGCGCCGACTATGTTCCCGGTTAAGATCCAGCAATACTTCCTCAATAAACGCCAGATGACGGTGTGATGCTTCGCGCGCCTTTTCCGGCTCACGGGCAACAATCGCCTCAAAAATGCTGGCGCGATGAATGCTAACCTGAGCCAACACTTCACGGCTCAAATAAAGCAATTCAAAATTCTGCCTCACGTTCTGTTCGAGCATCGGCCCCATACAGCGCACCAAATGCAGCAACACCACATTATGCGTGGCTTCTGTTACAGCAACCTGATACTGCATAACGGCTTCTGACTCGGCGTCCAGATCGCCCGCTTCCCTCGCCTTCTCAATCACGGCATGACAATCCCGGATACGCTGCAGATCCGACTCTGTGCCACGCAACGCAGCATAGTAGGCAGCAATGCCTTCCAGCGCATGACGCGTTTCCAGAAGATCGAACTGTGATTCGGGATGTGTGCTCAGTAATTCTGCCAGCGGATCGCTGACGCTTTGCCATAGATTGGCTTGGACGAAGGTACCACCACCCTGACGGCGCAAAAGGAGACCTTTGGCTTCCAGGCGTTGAATGGCTTCTCTCAGAGAAGGGCGGGAAACATCGAACTGTTTAGCCAGTTCGCGCTCCGGTGGGAGCTTCTCGCCGGGGCGCAAGGTTCCCTCAAGGATCAGAAACTCCAGCTGCTGTTCAATCACATCTGACAGTTTGGGCTGACGGATCTTGCTGTATGCCATAGTGAATTCTTCTCTGCGAATGGCGCGGAGTCAATTGGTAATACCAATTTCAAAAACGTGACGCTAAAGTAACAAAGTATTCACCTTCTGTCCATAAGGACCTTGAGCTAAATCACCAATCCCACCAGATTTTAACAAATGCACGAGAAACATGCGGCAAAGTGATAGCCCGCCTGTGGTATTACCATTAATCCCCTCTGTCTATATTTTAACTTTTTTGAAACGTAAAGCAGGCATTGCTGAACCGTTTAAATAGGAAAATAGTGAATTTAAATGCAATAAATCAGATTTTTTATTCTCAGAAGGGAAGCGTAGCTACCCGCAGCTTCACAACGAGGTAAACACTATTTTACAGCAGGGATAAAGAGATAATAAAAGGGAGTAAAACTAAAGGAGTAGGCCCCCTCTTCTACCCTGAAAAATCCTCTCTCGATTTTCTCGTCATCAGGCTCTTAATCAGAGAAAGGTAAAATTTTTGATGTGGCAATAGTTTTTAATTATCAAACGATAAGAAATCAGTGCAATCTTGTGCACTTACCACTATTCTCTGCCAAACGGTAGCCGTTTTCTTATTTTAAGAAATTCCATCCCGTAAAAATAAAATTACACAAACGTATAGTCACTAATACGCGTGTTCGTTCACACCGTGTTTTTTACTTGCACTGGCAGAGGGTTAAATTTGATGGATAATCAACAAACGGACGGCACGCTAAAGCGTGGTTTGAAAAACCGTCATATTCAGTTGATTGCCTTGGGTGGCGCAGTAGGTACTGGCCTCTTTCTTGGTATTGCTCAGACAATCAAGATGGCCGGGCCATCGGTCCTGTTAGGCTATGCGATTGGCGGTCTGATCGCGTTTCTCATTATGCGCCAGCTGGGCGAGATGGTGGTTGAAGAGCCGGTAGCCGGATCGTTCAGCCACTTTGCTTATAAATACTGGGGCGATTTCGCGGGCTTCGCATCGGGTTGGAACTACTGGGTGCTGTATGTGCTGGTCGCCATGGCCGAGCTCAGCGCCGTGGGGATTTACGTCCAGTACTGGTGGCCAGATATTCCGACCTGGGTGTCCGCCGCCGTCTTCTTCCTGCTGATTAACGCCATCAATCTGGCGAACGTCAAAGTCTACGGTGAGATGGAATTCTGGTTTGCCATCATCAAAGTCGTCGCGATTATTGGCATGATCGTCTTCGGTGGCTGGCTGCTGCTCAGCGGTACGGGCGGGCCGGAAGCGACCGTAACCAACTTGTGGGCGCAGGGCGGGTTCTTCCCGAACGGCGTGCTCGGTCTGGTGATGGCGATGGCCGTAATCATGTTCTCATTTGGCGGGCTGGAACTGGTGGGGATTACCGCGGCAGAAGCGGATGACCCAGAGAAAAGTATTCCACGCGCGACCAATCAGGTTATCTACCGCATCCTGATTTTCTACATCGGTTCACTCGCTATCCTGCTGTCACTGTACCCGTGGGGCAAGGTTGTGGAAGGCGGTAGTCCGTTCGTCATGATCTTCCATGAACTGAACAGCAACGTCGTAGCGACAGTGCTGAACATCGTGGTACTGACCGCGGCACTGTCCGTTTACAACAGCTGCGTATATTGCAACAGCCGCATGCTGTTCGGTCTGGCGAAACAGGGTAACGGACCGAAAGTCCTGAAAACTGTCGATGCTCGTGGCGTTCCGGTTGTTGCTATCGGTATCTCCGCGCTGGCGACGGCGCTGTGCGTCCTGATCAACTACCTCATTCCGGGTAAAGCGTTTGAGCTGCTGATGGCGCTAGTCGTGTCGGCTCTTGTGATTAACTGGGCGATGATCAGTCTGGCGCACCTGAAGTTCCGTGCGCAAAAGGACAAAGAAGGTACGGTGACCAAGTTTAAAGCGCTGCTTTATCCGCTGGGTAACTATATCTGTCTGCTGTTCCTGGCCGGCATACTGGTCATCATGTTCCTGACGCCAGGCATTCAGATTTCCGTCATGCTGATTCCGGTCTGGCTGGTTATTCTGGCCGTGGGCTACTTCATCAAAAAGAAAAATCAGGCGGCGTAAGCCTAAGCCTCAGCGCTCACCACATCCTTTTCCATGGCCGACTCTGTCGGCCATTTTCATATTTGCCATGTCCATCACATTTTGCCCCGCACGACCCGTTTGTCCATTTTTGCAACCGATTTCATACGCTCTTTTATCCCTATCGAGAGGAATAATCGTGTTTACACGTTAAGCACAGGAGTCGTATTCATGAAGAACAACGCACTGTCCGTTAAAGAAAAGATCGGCTACGGAATGGGTGACGCAGGATGCAACATGATTGGCGGAGCCATCATGCTATTTCTGAGCTACTTCTACACAGATATCTATGGCCTCTCGCCTGCTTTAGTCGGCACCCTGCTACTTTCCATTCGCGTCATCGATGCCGTCACGGATCCGATTATGGGCGCGATCGCCGATCGCACCCAAAGCCGCTGGGGTCGCTTTCGGCCTTATCTGCTTTGGGTCTGCGTGCCCTACGTGCTGTTCAGCGTCCTCATGTTTACCACGCCGGATTGGAGCTACAACGGCAAGGTCATCTACGCGTTCGTCACCTATTTTCTGATGTCGCTGACGTACACCGCCATCAACATCCCCTACTGCTCACTGGGTGGCGTGATAACCGCCGATCCGCATGAGCGAGTCTCCTGCCAGTCATACCGCTTCATCATGGTCGGTATCGCCACGCTCATCCTCTCTTCGACGCTGCTGCCTATGGCTGAGTGGTTCGGCGGTGAGGACAAAGCGCGTGGTTACCAAATGTCGATGGGCGTGATGGCGATCATTGCCCTATTCATGTTTCTATTTTGCTTTGCTACCGTTCAGGAGCGAATTAAACCCGCCATCCCCACCAACGATGCGCTGAAAGCGGACCTGCGAGACGTCTGGAAAAACGACCAATGGCCGCGCATTCTGCTGTTAACCCTGTGCAACGTCTGTCCTGGATTTATCCGCATGGCGGCCACGATGTACTACGTTACGTGGGTGATGGGAAAGTCCGCCTCATTCGCCAGCCTGTTTATCAGCCTCGGCGTGGTCGGCATGATGTTCGGCAGCGCATTGGCGAAACCCCTGACCGACCGTTTCTGTAAACTGAAAGTGTTTTTCTGGGTCAACATCGCGCTAGCGATCTTCTCCAGCGCCTTCTATTTCTTCAACCCTCACCTAACCAGCTTTATTCTGGTGATGTACTTCCTGCTGAACGTCCTGCACCAGATTCCGTCCCCGCTCCACTGGTCGCTGATGGCCGATGTGGATGACTATGGCGAGTGGAAAACCGGCAAGCGAATCACCGGGATCAGCTTCTCAGGCAATCTGTTCTTCCTGAAGGTCGGGCTAGCGATTGCGGGGGCGATGGTCGGCTTCCTGCTGTCCTACTATGGTTATGATGCCAATGCTACACAGCAAAATGCAGAAGCCATGAACGGTATCATTATGTTGTTCACTCTTATTCCCGGCGTAGGCTATTTGATTACCGCGGGCGTTGTGCGTTTGCTGAAGGTCGATCGCCAACTCATGCAGCAAATACAAGTCGATCTGGAAAAACGCCGTAATAACTATCGGGAACTGAGCGAAAGCCGCGACAGTCAATCACTCAACGTAAAAAGAGGAGGAAAGAATGATGAACCCACATCAATGGCCTAACCCACTGATTGAACAACGGGCTGACCCTTTCATTCTTCGCCACACGGACGGACAATATTATTTTATTGCCTCAGTACCTGAATACAATCGGCTCGAAATTCGCCGGGCCAGTTCGCTGGAGGCGCTTGCCCACGCGACCCCGGTGACAATCTGGCGCAAGCATGAACGCGGCTCTTTAAGTGCGCTGATTTGGGCACCGGAACTGCACGTGATTCATGGCAAGTGGTATGTCTATTTCGCCGCTGCGCCGTCGGAAGACATCAAAGACGGCTTATTCCAGCACCGTATGTTTGCGCTGGAATGTGCAGACAGCGACCCGCTAAAAGGCAACTGGGTAGAAAGAGGCCGGATTTATACGCAATTCGATACCTTTTCGCTGGATGCCACCCACTTTGAACATAAAGGCAAACGCTACTATCTGTGGGCACAAAAAGATCCCGCTATTCCTGGTAATTCGAATCTGTATCTGGCGGAAATGGAAAATCCGTGGACGCTGAAAGGCACGCCGGTCATGTTGAGCAAGCCGGAACTACCGTGGGAAGTGATCGGTTTTAAAGTCAACGAAGGTCCCGCTGTCATTAAACACGGCGAACGTCTCTTCATTACCTATTCCGCCAGCGCCACCGATGAAAATTACTGTATCGGCTTACTATGGGCGAACGCAGACAGCGATCTGTTGAACCCGACAAGCTGGCATAAATCGCAGCAGCCGGTCTTTACCACCAGCCGAGCAAATCGGCAGTTTGGGCCAGGCCATAATAGCTTTACGCAAACAGAAACGGGCGAAGACGTTCTGGTTTACCATGCCCGCAACTACACGGAGATCGAAGGCGACCCGCTGTATGACCCCAATCGCCATACGCGGATCAAAACCTTCACCTGGGATCGTGACGGAATGCCCGTGTTCGGCGAACCACCCGCTGACAGGCAATAAGCGAGAAACGGGTGCGCTGGGACGCCCAACGGGAAATTAAACCAGCGCACCGTATATCGTCAGGAGCGCGACGACGACCACTAATACCAGCGTCACCTTTTTCGCCAGCGTCACAGCGGCTTTGGGCGTTTCCACAGGCTCAACGTGGGATTCACGCGCGAGAGAAAATTGGGCCAGTTGAGTCAACACCCAATACTGTGAACTGCGAGAATCCCCCAGCGAGGCGAACCAGGCAGGCAGTGCTTTCTCGCCGTGCCCCAGCAATGCGTAAGCGGCGCCCGCCAAACGTGCAGGGATCCAATCAAGCCAATGCAGTAAACTATCGACGCCAGACTGCGCGCGCTCCAGCGGGGTGTGGTGGCGGGCAAGCCAGGTCTGTCTGGCGCGTAAAAATGCATACCCCGTCAGCGCAATCGGCCCGTAGGGTCCGGCAGCGATAAACCAGAACAGCGGCGCTAAATAAAACCGGAAATTTATCCACAGCAGCGCATTTTGCAGCTCTTTAAGTTGCTCTTCTTCTCCCGTGCCAACGGGCAGACCGTGAATCAGCGCCAGTTCAGCCGCCATTTCTCGGCTGGCATCCGCCTCGCCGCGCTGCGCCGCCTGCAAATAGCGCCGATAGTGCTGACGGATTTCACCCGCACCAATGCACATCAGACTGATGACAATCCACAGCAAAAGAGAAATCAGGCCGAACAGAATGCCGCTCGTGAGCCATAGCAAGCCCGCTACGATGCTCATGCTGCAGAGCGTCAGGAACAGCGTTTGCAATAAAGACGGAGACGGCACATGCCGGAATACGACCTCAAGCCGATGATCGATCTGCCAGTGCTCGCCCTGTTTGAACAAGCGTTCCCATGCCAGCGTAAGCAACAGTGTAAACAGCGTCATTAATCCAGACTCCCTTTGTTCTCTGTCCCGCTTTCTTGTAGCAGACGATGATAACCGTCCCAGTCAAATGCCGGTCCGGGATCGGTTTTACGGCCCGGCGCGATGTCGCTGTGTCCGGTGATTCGCGATAGCGTAATAGGATAGGCTCGCATTAACAGGCGTGTAATCGCAACCAGCGAGTGATACTGCTGCACGGTAAAAGGCAGCGTATCCGTTCCTTCCAGCTCAATACCAATAGAAAAATCATTACAGCGTTCCCGGCCTTCAAACACCGAAACACCGGCATGCCAGGCACGCTGATCGAAAGGCACATACTGGGTGATTTGCCCATCGCGGCGAATCAGGCAGTGTGCCGCGACGCGTAAATGTGAAATATCGGCGAAATAAGGATGCGCAGTAGGATCCAACGTCGCCGTAAACAGTTGATCAATATACGGGCCGCCAAACTCACCGGGCGGCAGACTAATATTGTGGATCACCAGTAGGGAAGGCACCTCATCATTCGGGCGACCATCATAATGCGGTGAAGGCGTGTGTGTAATGTCGGATAACCAGCCATTTTCCAAAAGCATCGGCGATAACCTCGCATCGTATCGTTTGCCGGCTGAATCAGGCGAAAAATCAATTTCAGGAGTAAAAACAATGTCAGATATAAAAATAATGTCAGGTGTAAAACCCATTGTAGCCAAAAGGTCCTTGTATCCAAGATACCATGTTTCACGCCATGCTATCTATTCAACTGGATATCAATAGGTTTTACCGTTTTTTTCGTGATATTCCCGTCGCTTTCCTGCCTGAACGCAATCCCGATAATTTTTTAGTAAGGTGAAATTCCTAACACCATTATGTGATTAAAATCACATTACAAATGTAATGGCATAGCAAAAGGCAATCGTTTTCGTGCATTGCGTCTATTTTTACTTAAAATGCATGACAAAATTATCTTCTGCTTTTTTTAGATATTACCAAAACTTATTTTGCGATCTTACGTACGACGTCAATAACGTCTCACACCTATGGTACTTAACATGAAAAAAACTTTCGCCGCAGGCGCTTTGCTCGCGCTGTCATGCTCAATGCCTGCTCTTGCCGACAGCAATAAAGCCGAATACCTGTCCGACTGGTGGCACCAGAGCATTAACGTCGTCGGGAGCGCCCACACGCGTTTCGGGCCGCAACTGAACAGCACGACTTACCTGGAATACGAAGCCTTTGCGCGCAAAGACTGGTTCGATTTCTACGGCTACGCCGATGCGCCTAAGTTTTTTGGTGGCGATCCCGACAGCCGTGGCATTTGGGACAAAGGCTCTCCGCTGTTTGTCGAGATCGAACCACGCTTCTCCATTGATAAACTGACGGGAGCCGATCTGAGCTTTGGTCCGTTTAAAGAGTGGTACATCGCTAATAACGTTATTTACGATCAGGGTCGCAACAGCGGTTCACGCCAGAGCACCTGGTACATGGGCTTAGGTACCGATATTGATACCGGCACCGACCTGTCTCTCTCACTGAACGGCTATGCCAAATACCAATGGCAGAACTACGGCGCCGCTAACGAAAACGAGTGGGATGGCTACCGTGTAAAAGTGAAATACTCTTACCCACTGGGTTCGATGTTGGGCGGCAACGTCTCGTATATCAGCTTCACCAATTTCGATTTTGGCTCAGAACTGCGTGATAAATCGAACTCAAGCCGCACCAACAATTCCATTGCATCCAGCCATATTCTGGCGCTGGGCTATGACCACTGGCACTACTCTTTCGTCGCGCGTTATTTCCACAACGGCGGCCAATGGGCTGATGGCGCAGAACTCAATTTCGGCAAAGGCCCGTTTGAAGTGAAATCTACCGGCTGGGGCTACTACCTGGTCGTCGGTTACAACTTCTAAAATCGCCTCCGCTTTCCGGCGACCACGGATGTTCGCCGGAAAGTTAATAACAGTAACAGGTTGAATTGTAATAACTATTCATTCTGGATGTCCTGATATAAACAAGGTAGCATAGACCTCCGAATCCCCCTTCGGAGTTTTGTCATGTCAACGCGTCGCTACAGTCAGGAACAACGCCAACAAGCCCTGCTCGCTCGTATTGCACAAGATATCCCCGCCAGCGTGCAACTGGCCTTGCGTGAAGATTTAGGTGGCATCGTCGATGCTAATCAAGACATTACCGCACTTCTGCTCCCCGACAACGAGACCGTCAGCGCACGCATTATCACGCGTGAAGCAGGTATATTCTGCGGCACGCGCTGGCTTGAGGAAGTCTTTTCTCAATTAGGCAATACAACAACGATCGTCTGGCACGTTGCCGATGGCGACGCTATCACGCCCAACCAAACGCTGTGCGACATCACAGGCCCAGCCAAACAGCTCCTGACAGGTGAACGCACTGCGCTGAATTTCCTGCAAACGCTGTCCGGCGTCGCCACTGAAGTCAGCCGCTATGTTGCCGTGTTACAGGGAACGCGTACTCGACTGCTGGATACACGCAAGACGCTGCCTGGGCTGAGAACCGCGCTGAAATACGCCGTATCATGCGGTGGCGGAGACAACCACCGACTCGGCCTATCCGATGCTTTCCTGATCAAGGAAAACCATATCATCGCCGCGGGTTCAATCAAAAATGCGGTAGAAAAAGCACAGTCTCTGCGTAGCGATGTTCCGGTAGAGGTTGAAGTCGAATCACTGGACGAATTACAGCAAGCGCTGGAAGCAGGTGCCGATATCATCATGCTGGATAATTTTAGTCTGGATAACATCCGGGAAGCCGTTAACACGACACAGGGCCGAGCACTGCTGGAGATATCCGGTAATGTCACCCTCGACACGCTGCGTGGCTACGCCGAAACGGGCGTGGACTATATCTCCGTGGGAGCGTTAACCAAGCACGTACAGGCACTGGATTTATCCATGCGCTTCATCTAACCGCTCTTCTATTTCTATCGGTGAGGTGCTATTTCGCACCTCGTTCTCCTCTCGACATCTCATCCTCTCGCACACCACCGTAACAACACAAACGACAAATCCCGCGCGGACTTCCTGTCCCGACAGCGTGAAAAATTGCGTCTCTGCTCGCAAAAAATTTTCAATCCTCTGCAAGTCCACTCAAAACATGTCGTAGCGCTTTCCTGTTTCGCATTTCCCTGCTCGTCAGCCTTCGCTCCCTTTTCTATGCTGCCGCCATCCGTATGGATTTATGTACCGCAACATTTATGCGCCACAAAATTTATATGCAACAACAGGGAAATCAACATGGCAACACAACAAGGATTTACGCTGATTGAGCTGATGATCGTTATTGCGATCGTCGCCATCCTCAGTGCTATTGGCGTACCGGCTTATCAGGGCTATCTGCAAAAAGCAGCGCTAACGGACATGCTGCAGACGATGGTGTCTTATAAAACACCGGTTGATCTCTGTGGTCTGGAAAATGCCGCGTTTACGGCCTGCAATGCAGGTAATCAGGGAATTCCGGGTAGCAGATCCTCACGCTATGTCAGCGCCGTTAGCGTCGCTCAAGGCGTGATTACGCTAACGGGCCAATCCACTCTGCAAGGGCTGCAAGTTATTCTGACGCCAACGTGGGATAGAGAAACCGGCGCTTCACGTTGGACGAAAAGCTGCGCCACGGATGACAGTACAGAGAGCCTGCAATCCGCCTGTCAGGACGTTTTCCGTTTCGATAATACGGCAGGCTAATCATGACAGACTCCTCCTTCTCCTCCGAGCATACGCTCAGCGAATTACAGACGCTGTGCCGACGTTATCAGGCATTGTTGCTCAGTCTCGATGAACAAACGCTATCGGTCGCCGTCACGGCCTCCCCTTCTGCGGAGATGATTGCCGCGCTGCGTTTCGCCAGCAATCGCCGCATTATGGTGGAACAGTGGCCACAGGCCAGAATGGAACAGCAGCTTAACCCGGTGAACGCCGTTGCCGAGCCCGCAGAAACCTACCATGCCAGCACTTATGCCAACACTCATAACAATATTCATAACAACAGCACAGGGCAGCAGGATCATGACGACGACTCCCCTGTTGCACAATTTATCCATCAAACACTACGTCTCGCGGTTCAGCGTCGCGCTTCTGATATCCACTTTGAGCCATTACTGGACGGCTATCGCGTCCGACTACGCATTGACGGCGTGCTACAAGCCATATCCGCACCGCCGCCCGAACTGACAAACCGTATTACCGCACGGTTGAAAATCATGAGTAAGTTGAACATCGCTGAACGGCGACTGCCGCAGGACGGCCAATTCAGCCTTACGCTGGATCAACAAGCCTATTCATTACGTATCGCTACGCTGCCCGTACAACAAGGCGAAAAAATCGTACTGCGTATTCTGCAAACGCACCAGCAGGAGCTGGCACTGGATAAACTCGGGCTCACCGCAAAGGCGTTACAGCAGGTGATTAGCGTGCTGAGCGCCTCACAGGGAATGCTGTTAGTCACAGGCCCAACGGGCAGTGGAAAAACCGTCACGCTTTACAGCGCGATACGCTGGCTAAACGAGTGCAGCCGCAATATCTGTAGCGTGGAAGATCCGGTCGAAATTCCCTTGCAGGGCATCAACCAAACGGCAGTCAATCCCAAAGCCGAACTGGGCTTTGGCCGAATTTTACGAGCGCTGCTGCGACAGGATCCAGACGTCATTATGATCGGTGAAATCCGTGACGCTGAAACCGCAGAAATTGCGGTAAAAGCCGCACAAACCGGCCATCTGGTCATGTCCACACTGCATACCAATTCTGCCGTAGAAACGTTAACTCGCCTCAGTCATCTGGGCATCCCCGGTTACCTGTTAGCGGCGGCGCTAAAACTCATCATTGCCCAACGCCTTGTACGCCGGTTATGCCCACACTGTAAAACCCCAGAAGAACCGCTACTTTCACTACCAAACGACGTATGGCAAGGGCCACTGCAACATTGGCAAGCCCGCGGCTGTAGCCACTGTTTTTCTGGCTACTATGGTCGCGTCGCGCTCTATGAATTGTTGCCTATCACGCCAGATTTTCAGGCAGCGCTAGCGGGCAACACCAGCACAGTGGAATTATCTGCACTCTCTCGCCATTCCGGTTTTCCAACCTTGCTGGCCGCGGGGCTTGAGTTGGTCAACGACGGCCTGACCTCACTGGCTGAAGTCTACCGTGTGGTGGGCGATGAGCGGTCAATGAATCAGGAGGCGAAATGAGACTACAGCGCTTATATCACTGGCAGGGCATCACGTCCGAGGGCGAATTTATCGATGGAGAACTCATTAGCACACATCGCCAGCACGCCTATGCCAGCCTGATTGCACAGGGCTACCAGCCGCTTCTCGTAAAAGCCGGCCATTACCTGTCGCTACGCTACTGGAAACGTGAACAGCTAGGCGAGTCAATCAAACAGCTTGCGGCCCTGCTACAAGCCGGATTGCCACTGCTAGAAGCATTAAAACTGGTGTCGGAACAGCACGATCGCCCCGGCTGGCGCTGCGTATTACGGGATGTTCGTACCCACGTTGCTCAGGGAAGCTCGCTGTCTGAGGCACTACAGGAATATCCTCACATCTTTCCCGTTCTGTATCGCTCCCTCATTGCCGTCGGCGAGCTAACCGGCAAGCTGGACGCATGCTGCCTACAGCTCGCCCAGCAGCAAGAAAAACAGTCCAGGCTGCAACAGAAAGTCATCAAAGCGTTACGTTACCCCTGCTTTGTTTTAGCAATCGCCATGCTGGTCAGCATGATGATGTTAACGCTGGTTCTGCCCGAGTTTGCGACGCTCTATTCCTCGTTCGATACGCCGTTGCCGTGGTTTACCCGTCAGTTGCTTTATCTGGCAGAAATCATATCTGACTACGGACTGATTGGGTTGCTGATGCTTAGCTGCCTGATGGTGGGGTACGCCCGCTTGAGGCAGAAACGGCCATTGTGGAAGACCCGAGAGCAAGAATGGCTGCTGAAGCTTCCTATCGTATCCAGCCTGTTACGCGGTAAATCGCTGAACCAGATATTCCATATTCTGGCTATGACGCAACATGCTGGCTTAACGCTCCCAGAAGGGCTGGATGCCGCTGCGACGATCCGTCACCCACTTTATCAGGCTGCAATTCAACAGATACAGGCGCAGCTGCATCAGGGGATATCGCTATACCATGCCACACAGCATCACGCCGTACTGTTCCCCGTGCCCTGTCCGCAACTGATCCGCGTGGGAGAAGAAACCGGTGCGTTGGATGCGATCTTTACGCAACTGGCAGAATGGCATGAGGGTCGCGTACAACAGCAGGCAGACATGCTGACACAAACGCTGGAACCGTTGCTGATGATGGTCGTCGGGGGAATGGTCGGGGCGCTGGTGATTGGCATGTATTTGCCTATCTTCCAGTTGGGGAATGTATTGGCCGGTGCCTGAACCGACCAATACAACATACAAACCAATGCAACATACAAACAGCGACAAACTACGCCGTATGCACCGCCGCTAACAGCGGACGGAAATGATGGCGCGTAACGGCGGCGATTACCCGTTGAAAATACGGTTTTCCTGCTCGGCCACGCGGATAAACGTTGTACGCTTTGTCAGCTCTTTCAAACGAGATGCACCAACATAGGTACAGGCCGAGCGCAAGCCACCAAGAATATCGCGCACGGTATTGTCTACCGGACCGCGCAGAGGCAACTTCACAGTTTTTCCTTCTGCAGCACGGTACTCCGCCACACCACCAACGTGACGCTCCATCGCGGATGCGGAACTCATGCCGTAGAACAGCATCATTTTCTCTCCGTTTTCTTCCACGATGGTGCCTTCACATTCATCATGCCCTGCCAACATACCGCCCAGCATGACGAAATCGGCTCCGCCGCCAAATGCTTTCGCGACATCGCCCGGCATGGCGCACCCGCCGTCGCTCACGATTTGCCCACCGAGACCATGTGCGGCGTCAGCGCATTCGATCACAGCAGAAAGCTGAGGATAGCCAACTCCCGTTTTAACGCGTGTTGTGCAGACAGAACCGGGGCCAATGCCAACTTTCACGATGTCCGCACCGGAGAGAATCAGTTCTTCCACCATTTCGCCAGTCACAACGTTTCCTGCACAGATGACCTTATCCGGGCAGGCCTCGCGTGCTTTTTGCAGGAACGTGACAAAGTGCTCGGAATAGCCATTGGCGACATCGATACAGATAAATTTCAGCTCAGGCGACAGCGCCAAGATTTGCTTTAACTTGATGAAATCAGCCTCAGATGTCCCAGTCGAGACCATCACATGGCGCAGCACCGATGCCGGTGTGCGTTGCACAAACTGAGACCATTGTTCGACAGAGTAGTGTTTATGCACAGCCGTCAGAACATCAAAAGAGGCCAGGACTTCCGCCATACTAAACGTACCCACGGTATCCATATTGGCTGCGATAATCGGTACGCCGGACCAGTTGCCGCCGGCATGGAGGAAGGTGAATTGACGTTCCAGTTCAACGTCGGAGCGGCTTTTCAGCGTCGAACGCTTTGGCCGGATGAGAACGTCTTTAAAGCCTAACTTTAAATCTTCTTCAATACGCATGAGGTTCGAGTTCCTGGTTAGTGACGGCAGCATACTCAGTATCGTTACTGAGCATAATCATTTCTGAAAAAATAATAGCCCTTTACCAGTGACGTTATCATACGCAGGAATAATCCTGCGGCAAGACTGCGATTTTCACTTTATTTGGGATAAAATCAGAGAAATTTACCTATCACCCAGCAAAGTGATAACGTGAAGCACACTGCGGTTGATACCTGATTGACTTCAGGGGGACGGGAAGATATTCCTCACCCTTGAAAATAGTAGAAATGTTAACTTTTCAACACGGGTGCAATGACATACATCGTAGCCTTAACGGGCGGTATCGGCAGCGGAAAAAGCACCGTAGCCGATGAATTTGCCAAATTAGGGGCCTCCATCGTTGATGCGGATATCATCGCGCGTCAGGTAGTCGAGCCCGGGGAACCCGCACTGGATGCCATCAGGCTCCGGTTTGGCGACGCTATGCTCAATACTGATGGTTCATTGAACCGTGCCGCACTACGCCAGCGGATTTTTTCCTCACCAGAGGAGAAACAGTGGCTGAATAATTTACTCCATCCGTTGATCCACCAAGAAACACAGGCCCAGTTTCAGGCTGCATCCGCACCGTACATTCTGTGGGTCGTCCCTTTACTGGTGGAGAATGGTTTACAACAGCGGGCACAGCGTATTCTGGTCGTTGATGTAGACAAAGAAACACAGCTTGCACGTACGCTGGCCCGCGATGGCATCAGCCAGCAACAAGCAGAAAACATACTGGCAGCACAGGCTACCCGAGAACAGCGCCTGGCTTATGCCGATGATATTATTGATAACAGTCGCTGCCCAAACGAGCTGGCTCCACAGGTTGCGGAATTACACCGCCAGTACCTGGAGCTTGCCGCCTCCGCAGCCGACAGGATGACTAAGAATGAGTGACGCCCCCTCAACGATTTTATTCGAATACCCGCTGAACGAAAAAACACGTACCTGGTTGCGTATCGAATCATTATTGCAGCAGTTACATCAAAACCACTCCCTGACCGATATGGGAGGCGCTCTAACATTTTTTCGTGCTATCGCCGAACTGCTCGATGTGCTGGAACGTGGAGATGTCCGTACCGAGCTACTGAAAGAACTCGAGCGGCAACAGCAAAAACTGCTGCAATGGAGTGATGTACCGGGCGTTGACATGGAACGCATCCATACGTTGAGACGCCAGTTGAAAGATCTGGCCAGTACGTTGATGGCCGCACCACGAATGGGACAGTTTTTACGGGAAGATCGCCTGATTGGCATGGTACGCCAGCGGCTTGGTATTCCCGGCGGGTGCTGTAGTTTCGATCTGCCCACTTTGCATAGCTGGCTGCACCAGCCTCAGGAACTGCGTGAGAAATTGGTTTCCGGCTGGCTTAACTCCTTATCGCCGCTCAAACAAGCCTTGGACATGATCTTGGAACTGATCCGCCATTCTGGCACGTTCCGCCCGCAGACCAGCCTGAACGGTTTTTTTCAGGACAATGCCTCCGATGCTGATCTGCTACGTTTGCGCCTTGAACAGGTACATCAGCTCTATCCGCAGATATCTGGCCATAAGACACGCTATGCCATCCGTTTTCTGCCATTAGATAGCGAAAACGGCCACATCCCTCCGCGTTTAACCTTTGAACTGGCCTGCTGCTAGAGTCAGCCCTGACAGACAGAAATGTGTTAAGTAACAAATATGTGTTACGTACCAAATAGAGTGAAAAGAATCTTATGACAGCAGAAATTACGACGGTAAAGTGCCCAACCTGCAAGCAGGCAGTCATCTGGGATGAAACCAGCATCTATCGCCCATTTTGCAGCAAGCGTTGTCAGCTCATCGATTTGGGAGAATGGGCTGATGAAGAAAAGCGCATTCCAAGTGATGATATGGTTTCTGATAGTGAAGACTGGAGCGAAACGCGCTAACGGCCACGTTTCGCCACTCTAGTTTTCGGGCAGGGGCTTTCAGACAGGTAAAGCTAGATTAAAGCGATTTCAGCCAGCGGATCATCTCCGCATTCGCTGGCGGAAACTCGTCCTCACGTAATTCTTCTACGCTCACCCAGCGAGATTCCTGACCTTCCCGACCATAGGGTTCCCCCTGCCACGTTTCAACCAGAAAGAAATGAAGCGTGATGATTCTCTCCGGCGTAGAAAACGTTTTGTCGTTTAGCGGCTGTGGTGCGCTGGCTTCGATGCCCGTTTCTTCACGCAGTTCACGAATCAGCGCCTGCTCTGGCGTTTCGCCTTCTTCAACTTTACCGCCGGGAAATTCCCACATCCCTGCCATATGAACGCCATCGGGGCGGCGAGCAATGAAATATTGCTGCTCCGCATTGCGGATGATGCCGACCGCGACGGATAACTGTTTTTGCGTCATGACACTTCCTATCAGATTCTTATCAAGTAAAAGGCGGTCAATGACCGCCCTTGTACTTATCACATACTAATCACTGGATCAGCAGTCAATTATTTCTGTAAGCGACCGTGGCACTGCTTATATTTCTTGCCTGAACCACATGGGCAAGGGTCGTTACGTCCAATTTTACGATCTGCCTGCGCCGGTGAACCTGTATTCAGGCTATCTTCTTCCTGATGGCTAAACTGTTGCTGCTGTGCCAAACGCTCAGCTTCTTCGCGGCGTTGCTGCTCCAGCGCTTCAATTTCTTCCGGCATTCTCACCTGAACTTTGCTCAGCGTACTGATCACTTCATATTTCAGTGATTCCAGCATCGCGGCAAACATAGAGAACGACTCACGCTTATATTCTTGTTTCGGATCTTTCTGTGCATAGCCACGCAGATGGATGCCCTGACGCAGATAATCCATTGCCGCCAGATGCTCTTTCCACAAGGAATCCAGCGTCTGCAGCATCACACCTTTCTCGAAGTTGCGCATGACTTCAGCGCCAACCACTTCTTCTTTGCGATGATAAACCTCAAGCGCCTGCTGGAAAATACGCTCACGCAGCGTTTCTTCGTGCAGCTCAGGCTCTTTATCCAGCCACGCCTTGATCGGCATATCCAGATCGAAGTCGTTCTTCAGGCGCTGTTCCAGACCTTCCGTATCCCACATTTCTTCCAGAGATTCCGGTGGAATGTAGCTGTCGATAGTCGCTTTAAACACATCCTCACGAATACTGGTGATGGTTTCACTGATATCGGACACATCCAGCAGTTCGTTACGCTGTGTGTAGATCGCACGACGTTGGTCGTTCGCCACATCATCGTATTCCAGCAGTTGTTTACGAATATCAAAGTTACGGCTTTCCACTTTGCGTTGGGCATTAGCAATTGCCTTGGTAACCCACGGGTGCTCAATCGCTTCGCCCGGTTTCATACCCAGTTTACGCATCATATTAGAAACGCGATCGGAGGCAAAAATACGCATCAGCGCATCTTCCATCGACAGATAGAAGCGTGATGAACCCGCATCCCCCTGACGACCGGAACGTCCACGTAGCTGGTTATCAATACGGCGAGATTCATGGCGCTCTGTACCGATAATGTGCAAGCCCCCCGCAGCCAACACCGCATCATGGCGCACTTTCCAGGCCGCTTTGATTTCTGCAATTTGCGCGTCATCTGGGTTTTCCAGATGTGCGACTTCGGCCTGCCAGCTACCGCCCAATACGATGTCCGTACCACGACCGGCCATGTTGGTCGCGATGGTGACCGCACCAGACTGACCCGCCTGTGCAACGATGTCCGCTTCCATGGCGTGGAATTTCGCATTCAACACATTGTGTTTGATGCCCGCTTTTTCCAGCGCCTGAGAAACTACTTCTGACTTCTCAATGGAGATCGTACCAACCAGAATAGGCTGACCTTTTACAGAGCGGTCTTTGATATCTTCAATGATGGCATCAATTTTTTCCTGCTCGGTCATGTAGACCAGGTCAGGCAAGTCTTTACGAATCATCGGACGGTTAGTCGGCACCACAATCGTATCCAGCTTATAGATGGAGCTGAATTCGAACGCTTCGGTATCTGCCGTACCGGTCATCCCCGCCAGTTTTTCATACAGACGGAAGTAATTCTGGAAGGTAATGGAAGCCAATGTCTGGTTTTCATTCTGAATGGTCACCTTCTCTTTCGCTTCCACAGCCTGATGCAGACCATCAGACCAGCGACGCCCCTGCATGGTACGGCCTGTGTGTTCGTCGACGATGATGACTTCACCGTCTTTCACAATGTAATCGACATCGCGGGTAAACAACACGTGCGCACGCAGCGCAGCGGTCACATGGTGCATCAGCATAATGTTGGTCGGAGAGTACAGCGACTCGCCCTCTTCCATAATGCCTTCTTTCACCAGCAGTTCTTCTACCAGAACCAGACCACGCTCGGTGAGGTTAACCTGACGCGCTTTCTCATCAACAGAGAAGTGGCCTTCACCGTGGAAGGTATCCGAATCTTCTTTCTCCTGACGGATCAGGTGAGGGATGATTTTATTGACGCTGATATAAAGCTCAGAACTGTCTTCAGCCGGACCGGAAATGATCAGCGGCGTACGTGCCTCATCGATCAGGATGGAGTCAACCTCATCCACCAGCGCATAGTATAATTTACGCTGTACGCGCTCTTCTGGGCTGAACGCCATGTTGTCACGCAGGTAGTCAAAACCGTATTCGTTATTGGTACCGTAGGTGATGTCTGCCGCATAGGCTTCACGCTTGGCCGGAGCAGGCATTCCCGGCAGGTTGATACCGACGCTCAGGCCAAGGAATTCAAACAATGGACGGTTGTTTTCGGCATCACGCTGTGCCAGATAATCGTTCACGGTAACTACGTGTACGCCACGACCAGTCAGCGCATTCAGGTACGCAGGCAGCGTTGCCGTCAGCGTTTTACCTTCACCAGTACGCATCTCCGCGATGCAGCGTTCGTTCAGTACCATACCGCCGATAAGCTGCACGTCGAAGTGACGCATGCCAAAGACACGCTTACTGGATTCACGGACTACCGCGAAGGCTTCCGGCAGCAGGTTCTCTAGCGTTTCACCCTTTTCCAGACGAACACGGAACTCTAGCGTTTTCGCTTGCAGTTCCTCATCTGAAAGTTTTTCCATTTCTGGTTCTAAACGACCGATGACATCAACATTTTTACGCATACGACGCAGCGTACGATCGTTACGGCTACCAAAAATTTTGGTTAGGATATTCATGACCATAATAGTTTTAATCTCACAAGTGCCACGTATCCAGTGGCAACAACACATCGAAAGACTGAGAAACTCAGCAAAAAACGAGAGAAATTTCTTCAGCTAATTATCTACTACACGTTCAGCTGAAAAGAGAAGGCCCTGCACGGATGCCGCGGATTTGGGCAAGCCAGATGCCAATTTGATGGTATGCCTGAGGGTAAAAAGTGACGCGCCCAGCATGGGGGGAGATCACAAAGGGATACTGGGAATCCTGCGTCAGCAACGCATTTAGCGTATCCAGCAAAACCAAAGAATGAGGTTGAAGATCGTCAACCTGCTCGGCACTGGTCGTCTGTGGCGTCGTCAACGCAAAAGAAAGATGACGGATTACCGTGCGAATCGCATGCTGATGCCAATAATCAACGCTGTAGGACGAGCGCCGATGCGCTTCCTTCAGCGCGACCAGATCGGTAAGGTTCAGCGATACGTGATTCTGGCGACTCACGCTGGAGCTTGAATTAGGGAGTGAGGCGATATCCTGTGAGTCGTTCAGGCTTGTCGGCAGGCCAAGACTCGCCGCGACCATCCCTAATAAGAGATGCGGCCAGAAATAACGTCTGCCAAATTGTCGCCAACGATTTAGAATACCAATCACGAGTAACATCCACCGGAGCCAGGTCTATGCGTGATAGCCGCCCACAATCACTGGAATTTCTGTTTGATAGCGCATCCATGTCGGGTAAAGGCCCGCTACAAGATGTGCAACAGCGCGCTATCGCCTTATTAAAACTCAACCGTGCCGTACGCGGGTTACTGCCTGCACCGTTGCACCCATGGTGCCGCGTCGCTAATTACCGGCAAGGTTTACTGATACTGGAAACCGCCAACGCCAGCTGGCTGATGCGGTTACGTTACGAACAACCTGCGCTGCTCTCTGCATTACGCGCACAAATACTACCATCATTGGCTTCAATCGACATCAGGATTAATCCAACGCTTGCCGCAAAAGGGCATGAAATCGTGAAAAATAATGACATTACGCCGACGGAAAATACCGATGACAAACCGTTGCGTCAGTTGAGTGAACAAAGTGCGGAAACATTGAGGACGTTAGCAGGCAACAGCCCGGAAAAACTCAGAAAGATATTAGAACGACTGGCTTCATTGGCCGGAGAGAGTACCAATAAAACCAGTCGTAATAAGAAATGATTACTTCAAGTTCAAGCGTTACGCCAGCACGATAGACGGTGCTTTAAATGCCAACGGCATTTCAGCTTCGTCTTCAAAGGTCACGTATTCCCACGCTTCCTGATTTGCCAGCACAGCCTGCAACAGTTTGTTGTTCAGTGCGTGTCCAGATTTAAACGCAGAGAACGCACCGATGATGTTGTGGCCACACATAAACAGGTCACCGATGGCATCCAGCATTTTATGGCGGACAAACTCATCTTCAAAACGCAGACCGTCTTCGTTCAGTACGCGGTAATCGTCAACGACGATGGCACAATCCATACTGCCGCCCAGGCACAACCCACGAGACTGCAAGTATTCGATATCGCGCATGAAACCGAATGTACGCGCACGGCTGATCTGGCGAACAAACGCATCAGCGGAGAAATCCAAACGATAGCGCTGGTTGCCCGCATCAATCGCCGGGTGGTTGAAGTCGATAGTGAAATCCAGACTGAAGCCGTTAAACGGTTTCATCTCGGCCCACTTGTCGCCGTCTTCAACGCGAACAGGCTGTTTGATACGTACGAATTTCTTGGCACAGTTTAGCTCTTCGATACCGGCATCTAACAGCAGGTAAACGAACGGGCTGGCGCTGCCATCCATAATTGGAATTTCCGGCGCGTCAACATCAATGACAATATTGTCAATGCCCAACCCTGCAAGCGCAGCGTTAAGATGCTCCACCGTAGAAATACGGACGTCATGCTCATTAACCAGGCAAGTACAGAGCATGGTATCACGCACGGATTTTGCATCAGCCGGAAAATCAACCGGGGGATTCAAGTCTGTGCGGCGATAGATGACCCCGGTATTTGCCGGTGCAGGACGCATGGTCAACGTGACCTTCTTGCCGGTATGTAACCCGACACCAGTCGCCTGAACAATACGTTTTAATGTACGTTGTTTGATCATCATTTTATCTCGCATGTTACTGAACCTACCGACCTAGTATACACCAGGTTCGGTGGCACAGTTTAGCACAAAGAGCGGAGATTCCAACGTTATCTGGCAGCAAATTAGTCTGCCTGCTTACGCAGAAACGCTGGGATATCCAGATAATCTGGCTCTTTATTCGTCTGCGGATTCTGGTCGTTAACCACTTTAGCCGCCGGTTTTTCCTGCGCCAGTGGCGTCATACCGTGTTGCTGATAACGATGATCCATCACAGGCTGGCTGGCCTGCTTGTTCGTCACCAGAGTAATCTCAGGACGCTTGTCCATGCCGATACCCGTCGCAACAACCGTAACACGCAGTTCATCATTCATTTCCGGGTCAAGCGACGTACCGATTACGACTGTCGCATTATCAGACGCGAATGCACGGATGGTGTTACCAACCGTCTCGAACTCATCCAGACGCAGATCAAAGCCCGCCGTGATGTTGACCAACACGCCACGTGCGCCGGACAGATCTATATCTTCCAACAGTGGGCTGGAGATCGCCATTTCAGCCGCTTCTTCTGCACGGTCTTCACCACGCGCAACACCGGAACCCATCATGGCATAACCCATTTCGGACATCACGGTACGCACGTCTGCAAAGTCGACGTTCATCAGACCCGGACGTGTGATCAGCTCGGCAATACCTTGCACCGCGCCTTTCAGTACATCGTTTGCCGCGCCAAATGCATCCAGCAGGGAAATACCGCGTCCTAGCACTTTCAGCAGCTTGTCATTTGGAATGGTGATCAGCGAGTCGACGTGCTTAGACAGCTCGGCGATACCCTGCTCTGCAAACGCCATACGCTTTTTGCCTTCAAAGTTGAAAGGCTTGGTCACCACAGCGACGGTCAGAATGCCCAGGTCTTTTGCGACTTCAGCCACAACTGGCGCAGCCCCTGTACCTGTACCACCGCCCATACCTGCGGCGATAAACACCATGTCCGCACCTTCCAGTGCTGAACGCAGTGCTTCACGATCTTCTTCAGCCGAATTACGGCCGACTTCAGGGTTAGCGCCTGCACCCAGACCTTTCGTGATGCCACTGCCGATCTGAATCGTCTGGCCCACAGCCGTTTTGCGTAATGCCTGCGCATCTGTGTTGACCGCGAAGAATTCGACGCCTTCGATGCGCTCACGCACCATGTGTTCGACGGCATTACCACCGCCGCCACCGACGCCGATGACTTTAATCACCGCGTCGTTGGTTAATTCCATTGGTTCAAACATAATTTCTCTCCGTTTGTGCCTGTAACTGCGAGATCATAAAACTGTGCCAGGTGATCTCTTTGATAAAATTAAAATTCTTTCCTCAACCAGCTGTTGATTCTCTTGAACCAGTTGCTCACTGAGGCACGTTTTTCGACTTCATGCTCACCACCAAGGTGAGATTCTTTTCCGTAATGGAGCAACCCAACTGCCGTTGAGTAATAAGGCTCTTGGGCATAATCCGTCAGCCCTGTTATATTCATTGGTTGTCCAATACGCACCTGTGTGTGGAACACACGCTGCGCACAGGCCGCCAGACCGTCTATTTGCGCGGCACCGCCCGTCAGCACGATCCCTGCCGCCAGATGGTGTTTCACGCCTTGTTGACGCAACTGCTCCTGCAACTGTAAAAGTTCATCGTTCACCAAGTTCAACAGCTCGGTGTAACGTGGTTCAATCACTTCCGCCAATGTCTGTCTTTGCAGACTGCGGGGTGGACGTCCTCCAACACTTGGGACTTCCACATTCTCATCTTTGCCGACGATCGCGCCTAATGCACAACCGTGACGCACCTTGATCGCTTCGGCATCCGTCGGCGGCGTACCAAATGCGTAAGCAATATCGCTGGTAACCACATTGCCCGCATACGGAATCACTTTAGTGTGTCGCAATGCGCCACCGGTATAGACCGCGATATCCATTGTACCGCCGCCAATATCAACGACACACACGCCCAGCTCACGTTCATCTTCTGTCAGAACCGCATAACTGGAAGCCAGTCCCGCAAAAATCAGCTGGTCGACCTTTAAGCCGCAGCGTTCAACGGCTTTAACAATATTCTTTGCCATATCGTTATGGCAGGTTATCAGGTGGACTTTCGCCTGCATACGCACGCCGGATAAGCCAACCGGGTTTTTAATCCCTTCCTGATAATCGATCGCATACTCCTGTGGAATCACATGGAGAACACGATGTTCATCACGCACGCGCACGGATTTAGCGGTATGCACCACGCTTTCCACGTCGTCCTGCGTAACCTCTTCTTCTGAAATAGGCACCATCCCTATTTCATTCTGGCAGCTGATGTGTTTTCCCGAGAGCGCCAGATACACGGAAGAGATCTGGCAGTCTGCCATCAACTCAGCCTGATCAATAGCGCGCTGAACACATTTAACGACTGATTCCAGATCGTTTACGCCGCCTTTATCCATACCGCGTGACGGGCAACTGCCTACGCCAATAATGTTGACCATGCCATCGGGCAGAACTTCCCCTACCAGCGCAGCCACTTTTGCTGTACCGATTTCCAGCCCAACTACCAGTTTTCTGTCCGTCGACTTGATCATTGTTGTTTAGCCTGTGTCTGTTTCTGGTTACTGTTCTGTTGCTGATCAATGTCTTAGTGCTGACCAACTCGTTGCCGATCACCGTGTTGTTGTTGTTGATCACCCTGTTGCTGATCAAGCAAAGCTGGAGCCCAACCTATCGCGGCTCCACTGTCGTACCGCAAATCCACATGGCTGATACGTTTGTTTTCGCTCTGAGCCTGCCGCTGCAACAGCGGATACAGCTCGATAAAGCGTTGCAGACGTTTGGCCCTATCGTCCCGCCCCAATTCGAGGCGAGTATCATCGTCTAATCCTAGTTGCCACGAATGTCGCGCACTCATCGCCACCATTTTTAACGTAAACTTCCCGGCGGTCAGCGTCTGATTCATTGTGCGATAGCCTTCCAGCACTTCTGCTTCACTGCCTTCTGGGCCATACAGCAGCGGCATCTTGCGATTGCCAATACGTTCGGCGGGTACACTGAACGAATTTCCTTCTGCATCAACCATTAGCTGATCATTCCAACGCGCTACCGGAACATATTCAACCAGATGAATCTTTAATTCGTCCGGCCATTGCTTGCGCACGCTAGCCTGTTTTATCCACGACAGACGCTCAATCTGCTGCTGGATCACGTTCACATCCTGTGTCATGAACGTTCCCGGCGACCCCAACGACAAAATAGCCTGACGGATATCGTCGTTGGTGGTGTACTGCCTTTCCCCTGTCACTGCCATGCGGGAGAGCGGTAAGCGGCTGGCATCTTTCATCCACCCCACAACCATCCAGCTTCCCCAGACGATCGTCCCTATCACCATCAGCAGGAAAATCATCCCTGCCAATTGGCCTCCATTACTGCGACGTGTTCCTTTGGTTTCAGGCTCTCGTCCGCGTGTATTCAGCGCTGCCTGCGACATATCAGCCAGCGAGCTCTAAAATTTTCACGACCAGTTGCGAGAAAGTCAGCCCACGTTGGCGTGCAGCCATAGGAACCAGACTGTGGCTCGTCATCCCCGGAGACGTATTCACTTCAAGCAGATAGAAGGCACCGTCGCTATCCAGCATAAAATCGACGCGTCCCCATCCGCTACAGCCCACCGCGCGATAAGCCGCCATCGCCAGTCCAGCTAACGCCTGCTCTTGATCGTCCGGCAAACCACTCGGACAGAAATATTGCGTATCATCCGACAAATACTTCGCTTCATAATCGTAAAACGTACCCGCAGGCTGAATACGAATAGAAGGCAACACGTCATCACCCAGGATAGCCACCGTATACTCTGGGCCGCTCAGCCACTTCTCGATCAGAATATCGTCATCGTGACGGAATGCTTCTTCCAGTGCCGCAGGCAGTTCGCTCAGCGTATTCACTTTGCTCATCCCCACGCTGGAACCCTCACGGCTTGGCTTGACGATCAGCGGCAACCCGAGATGGGTGAATTTCGCCAGCAGCGCATTTGCCGCCGTTTCTGAATATTGGCGACGATCCAGCGCCACGTATGGCGACACCGGTAATCCCACGGCTTGCCACACCTGTTTGGTGCGGAGTTTATCCATCGTCAGTGCAGATGCCATGACGCCGCTACCGGTATAAGGCAGCCCCAGGAACTCCAGAACGCCCTGCAAGGTACCATCTTCACCACCACGACCATGTAAGGCAATGAAAACCTTGGTAAAGCCTTCTTCCTTTAACGTCGTCACAGAGACGTCACGGGTATCAACCGCATGCGCGTTGATGCCTGCTTCTTTCAGGCCAGCCAAAACCGCCTGACCGGAAAGTAACGACACTTCACGTTCGGCAGAGGTTCCACCAAGCAATACAGCAACTTTCTCAGTCATGATGTTCCTCATTCACTCATCTGTGGCTGTAATCTGGAATCAGCCAGTTTACGCGCCAGTTTACCGATATTGCCGGCGCCCTGAACCAAAATCAGGTCTTCACCTCGCAGCGCCTGTGACAACAGTTCCGGTAAAGTATCCACATCCGTCACCAGAATCGGATCAATCTTACCTCTTCCGCGAATCGTACGGCACAGCGAACGGCTGTCCGCGCCCGGAATCGGCGACTCTCCAGCGGAATACACATCCAGCATCAGCAGCACGTCGACCTGCGATAGCACGTGTGCGAAATCGTCATACAAATCGCGGGTTCGCGTATAGCGATGCGGCTGAAAAATCATGACCAACCGCTTATCTGGCCACCCGGCGCGGGCGGCTTTAATCGTGGCATCGACTTCCGTCGGATGGTGGCCGTAATCATCCACCAACATCGCCGTACCGCTTTGACCATTCACCAGCTCAAGCGGGTATTCACCGAGAAAATCAAAGCGACGACCGGTGCCCTGAAAACGCTCAAGCGCACGCAGAATCGCCTCGTCATCAATCCCTTCATCGGTCGCCACAGCAACCGCCGCCGCCGCGTTGAGCGCATTGTGACGTCCTGGTGCATTCAGCGTGACAGTGAGCAGCGGTTTATCTTTCCGCTCCAGCGTGAAATGCCCTTGCGCGCCAGTCTGGTGATACCCTGAAATACGCACATCAGCATCGTCGCTAAAGCCATATGTGGTGATATGACGACCCACACGCGGCAGCAGCTCACGGATTACCGCATCATCAATACACATCACCGCCTGCCCGTAAAACGGCAGGTTGTGCAGGAAATTGATGAACGTCTGCTTTAGGTTCTCAAAATCGCCCTGATAGGTGTCCATATGGTCGGCTTCAATGTTGGTCACAATCGCCACCATCGGCTGCAAATGCAGGAAAGACGCATCGCTTTCATCGGCTTCCGCAATCAGGTAGCGGCTTGAGCCCAAACGCGCATGCGTTCCCGCCGCCTTCACTAATCCACCGTTCACAAACGTCGGATCCAGTCCCGCTTCCGCGTAAATACTGGAGACCATCGCCGTCGTCGTCGTCTTACCATGCGTACCTGCGATCGCAATACCATGACGAAAACGCATCAGTTCCGCCAACATCTCGGCACGACGGATCACCGGAATACGTGCGTCATGCGCGGCGACAATCTCAGGGTTATCCGCAGTAATCGCACTCGACACCACCACCACGCTGGCGTTCAGAACGTTCTCCGCACGGTGGTGGAAATAAATCTGCGCGCCAAGTTCAGTCAACTGCTGCGTCACCGCATTTGGAGCCAGATCGGAACCGCTAATTTCATAACCTTCGTTGGCCAACACTTCGGCGATACCACCCATGCCAGCACCGCCGATGCCGACAAAGTGTATGTGCCGGACGCGATGCATCTCGGGCACGATTGAACGTAGTTTCGCCAGTTGTTGAGTATTCACTTTATTCTATCGCTACCTTGTAGCGTCGTCGCACAGCCTTATGTCCGACAACGCTGTATTAATTAACCATGAGCCACATGTGTGGCCCGACTGCCTGCCGCTGCACTGACTTCCGCCGCAACCCGGTCGGTTGCATCTGGAATGGCCACTGCGCGGGCTTTCTGTGCCATTGTCAGCAAGGTTGCGCGATCCCAACTGGATAGCACCTCGCTGACAGCCGCCACGTTAAACTGTGGCTGCTCAATAATTTTTGCTGCTCCCGCTTTTTCCAACGGCAGCGCATTCCAATACTGCTGCCGATCTTTATGCTGGAACGGGACAAACAGCGCCGGTAACCCAGCCGCCGCAATTTCACTGACGGTTAATGCGCCAGAACGGCACACCACCACATCCGCCCAGGCGTAAGCTGCCGCCATGTCATCAATAAATTCGGTAATCTTGTGCTGCGTCTGCCCAACATCCTGATAAGCCTGTTGAACGGTGGATAACGCTCCTTTACCAACCTGATGCCAAATCGTCACGCGATCGCCCAACTTTGCTGCCACGCCGGGTAGCGTTTGATTCAGCACTCTTGCGCCCTGACTACCACCAACAACCAGCACCCTCACAGGGCCTGAGCGATCGGCTAATCGTGTCTCCGGCGCAGGCAACGCCAGCACATCGGTTCTGACCGGGTTCCCCACAACATCTGCTTTAGGAAACGCGCCGGGGAATGCCTGCAATACCTTTTTAGCGATATGGGATAACCAGCGATTGGTTAGCCCTGCAATACCGTTCTGCTCATGTAGGACGACCGGAATGCCGCACAGCCAGGCAGCCAGACCGCCGGGGCCGGAAACATAACCGCCCATTCCCAGCACCACATCAGGCTGGTAACGGCGCATAATCGCGCGAGCCTGACGCACTGCCTGAAAAATACGAATCGGCGCGCTTAACTGCGCCCGAATGCCTTTACCACGCAAACCAGAAATGCGGATAAAATCAATTTCGATACCATGCTTAGGCACCAAATCGGCTTCCATACGATCCGCTGTACCTAACCAGCGAACCTGCCAGCCTTGCGCCATCAGGTGGTGCGCAACCGCCAGCCCGGGGAAGACATGCCCGCCCGTACCGCCAGCCATCACCATCAAACGCTTGCCTTCGCCACTCATCGGGCACCTCTCGTAAACGCCTGCGCTTTCGTCAGACGCGTTTCAAAATCAATGCGTAACAGCAACACTATTGCCGTCGACATAATCAGCAAACTGGAACCACCGTAACTGATCAGCGGCAACGTCAGCCCTTTTGTCGGTAGCATCCCCGCCGCCGCGCCTACGTTCACCAGCGTCTGAAAGCTGAACCAGACACCGATGGAACACGCCAGAAAGCCCGAAAAACGCTGATCGATCTCCAGCGCCCGCTTCCCGATAGACATCGCGCGAAAAGCGACGAAGAATATCATTAACAACGCTAAAACCACACCGATATAGCCGAGTTCTTCACCTAAAATAGAGAAAATGAAATCGGTATGTGCTTCCGGCAAATATTCCAGTTTCTGTACTGAATTCCCCAGCCCTTGCCCCCAGAATTCACCGCGCCCAAATGCCATCAGGGACTGCGTTAACTGGTAGCCGCTGCCAAACGGATCATCCCATGGATTCCAGAAAGACGTCACACGGCGCATACGGTAAGGCTCAGCGACAATCAGCAGGCCAACGGCAAACACGCCGCAACCGATGATCGCCAGAAACTGCCACATCTTCGCACCAGCCAGAAACAGCATCGCCAGCGTCGTAATAAACAGTACAACCACCGTACCGAGGTCAGGCTGTGCCAACAACAGCACCGCCAACACCACCATCACGCCCATTGGTTTGCAAAAGCCCCAGAAGTTATTTCGCACTTCTTCAACTTTGCGCACCATGTAGCTGGACAGGTAGCAAAACAACGCCAGCTTGGATAATTCCGCAGGCTGAATACGCAATGGCCCCAGCGAAATCCAGCGTGACGCACCGTTGACCGAGCTTCCCACCGCGAGCACTACCAGCAACATAACCATGGCGAGCAGTAGCAGTACCGGACTGTAACGTTGCCATATCTCCATCGGCACACGCAGCGTGATTAACGACAAGCCAAATGCCAACCCGATATAAATCGCATCACGTTTCGCGAACAGGAACGGATCACTGGCAAGACGCTGTCCAACAGGCATAGAAGCCGACGTCACCATCACAAAACCAATCACGGCAAGCCCAAGCGTCAACCACACCAGCGTCCTGTCATACAGGACAACGCTGAGCGTATCGCTTTCGCGCGTTCCCATAACCCAGCTCTTGATGCGCTCGATAAACGCCAGCCCGAAGAACCGCATCAGCCTAACTCCCCCGCCAGACGAGCAAATTCATCGCCTCGCTGTTCAAAACTGCGGAACTGATCCAGGCTTGCGCAGGCTGGAGACAGCAGCACCATATCGCCCGGCTTAACGCGTTCGGCGATGATACGCATTGCCTGTTCCATCGTTTTTGTCTGCTCGGAAATTTCCGGGCGCAGCGCGGCCAACTGTTGCCCATCCTGCCCGAAACAGTACAAATGAATGTGCTCGCCCTGCAAATACGGCACCAACGGCGAGAAATCGGCAGATTTACCGTCACCGCCTAACAGCAGGTGCAGCGAGCCTTCTACCGCCAAACCGCTCAATGCGGCCTCGGTGCTGCCCACATTGGTGGCTTTAGAGTCATTGATCCACCGCACGCCATTACGCTCGAAAGCCATTTGAAAGCGATGAGGCAGTCCGGTAAATGACGTCAACGCCGTCAGCGCAGACGCACGTGGAATCTTCACTGCATCAGCCAACGCCAGCGCTGCCAATGCATTCGTATAATTGTGCTGCCCAACCAGCTTGATTTCACGGGTATTGAGCACACGTTCACCGTCCACCCGCAGCCAGGTTTCTCCCTGCTGGCGGTTAAGGTGATAATCGCCGACATCGACGCCAAAACTGCGACAGCGTGCATCCGCACCGCGAACCGGCATGGTCAGCGCATCATCAGCATTCACAACACACAAATCCGCGTGTTCATAAATACGCAGTTTCGCCGCCCGGTACTGCTGTAAACCAAACGGATAACGGTTGGTGTGATCTTCCGTCACGTTCAAAATGGTTGCCGCAGCGGCGTGCAGGCTACTCGTCGTTTCCAACTGGAAACTCGACAGCTCCAGCACATAAAGCTGAGCGGGCTGTTCAAGCAGTTGCAGCGCAGGTAGGCCGATGTTGCCCCCCACACCCACCTGCCAGCCTGCGGCACGCGCCATTTCGCCGACCAGCGTCGTCACCGTGCTTTTACCGTTAGAGCCGGTAATCGCCACAATCGGTGCCTGCGCTTCACGGCAGAACAGTTCGATATCGCCAACGATCTCGATGCCAGCATCGGCGGCGTCACACAGAATCGGCGTCGCCAACGCAACACCAGGACTGGCGACGATCAAATCTGCGCTCATCAGCCAGTCTTCATTCAGGCTACCGAGGTGTCGTTCCACCTGCTCTGGCAGCTTATCCAGACCCGGCGGACTGATACGGGTATCCACCACGCGTGGTACGACATCGCGTGCGAGAAAGAAATCAACACAGGAGAGCCCGGTCAGACCCAACCCGATAATGACGACTTTTTTACCCTGATAGTCCACCATGTCTTACCGTACCTTCAGCGTTGCCAGGCCAATCAGCACCAGCATCAACGAAATAATCCAGAAGCGCACAATCACGCGCGGTTCCGGCCAGCCCTTAAGTTCATAATGGTGATGAATCGGCGCCATGCGGAAAATCCGCTGCCCACGCAACTTAAAGGACCCGACTTGCAAAATCACCGACAGCGTTTCGACCACGAAGACACCGCCCATAATCACTAACAAAAACTCCTGGCGCAGCAGGACCGCAATAGTCCCCAGCGCGCCGCCCAGCGCCAGAGAACCTACGTCCCCCATGAAAACCTGCGCCGGATAGGTGTTAAACCACAGGAACCCAAGCCCTGCGCCCACAATCGCGGTGCAGACGATCACCAGTTCACTGGCATGGCGGATATACGGAATGTGCAGGTAACCAGCAAAGTTCATGTTCCCCGTTGCCCATGCCACCAGTGCAAAACCCGCCGCAACAAACACAGTTGGCATGATTGCCAAGCCATCCAGACCATCAGTCAGGTTTACGGCATTACTGGTGCCAACAATCACAAAGTAGGCCAGCGCAACATAGAGCAGGCCCAGTTGCGGCATTACATCTTTGAAAAACGGCACAACCAGCTGCGTGGCTGGCGTATCTTTACCGATGGAATACATGGTGAAAGCCACCACGAGCGCAATCACCGACTGCCAGAAATATTTCCAGCGGGCAATCAGCCCCTTAGTATCCTTACGGACCACTTTGCGGTAATCATCAACAAAGCCGACTGCGCCATAGCCTGCTAACACCAGCAGTACGCACCAGACATACGGATTCGACAGATTCGCCCACATCAAAACAGAAACGATAATCGCCACCAGGATCATCACGCCCCCCATCGTCGGGGTTCCGCGCTTACTGAAATGTGATTCTGGCCCTTCGTTACGCACAACCTGCCCAATCTGCAAACGCTGCAGCCAGGCAATCATGTGCGGCCCCATCCATAAGGAAATAACCAATGCGGTCAGCAGGCTGACAATGGCGCGGAACGTCAAATAAGAAAAGACGTTAAAGCCGGTATAAAGTTTGGCCAAATGTTCGGCCAGCCATACTAACATTGCGCATTCTCCTGTAATGCATGTACAACCTGCTCCATCGCAGCACTGCGTGAGCCTTTGATCAACACGCTGATGACGTTATGTTCTGACATCAGCACCTTCAAACGTGAAACCAGCGCGGCTTTATCCTGAAAATGCTCACCATTGCCACTGGCAGTGCCGATCAATTCACTCAACGTTCCCACACTCAATACGCGATCGATGCCCGCAGCACGCGCCGCTTCGCCCACTTGACGATGGCACTCAGGGGCTTCATCCCCCAACTCGCCCATATCACCAACGACCATCACACGGTAGCCCGGCATCTCTGCCAGCACCTGTGCTGCCGCCGTCATTGAACCGACATTCGCGTTGTAGCTGTCATCCAGCAGCAGCTTGCCTTCAGACAAAGCTATCGGGAACAACCGCCCCGGCACCGCCTGAAGCTGAGATAATCCGGCTTTAACGGCTTCCAGCGTCGCTCCGACGGACATCGCCAGCGAAGCCGCCGCCAGTGCGTTAGAAATGTTATGTCGACCCGGTAAAGGCAGCAGAACCTGCGTTTCACCAAACGGTGTATGCAGCGTGAAACGCGTGCCTTGCGCCAAAACGTCTACGTCGCTGGCAAAAAAATCGATATCGCAAGCAGCCTGCGGAGAGAAACGCCAAACGGTTTTATGATTCAGCATGACCTGCCAGTGTGGGAAATCGTTGCTGTCCGCATTCACGATCGCTACGCCGTCTGCTGGCAAACCAGAAAATATCTCACCTTTCGCCTGTGCCACACCTGCCAGTGAACCAAAACCTTCCAGATGCGCGGCAGCCAGATTGTTGACCAGCGCGCTTTCCGGCCGCACCAGATCGGTGGTATAGGCAATCTCACCAATGTGATTTGCCCCCAGTTCAATCACTGCGAACTGGTGTTCCGCCGTCAGACGCAACAGCGTTAGCGGCACACCGATATCGTTGTTGAAGTTACCAGCGGTATACAACACGGAACCACAGTGGCGCAGAATCGCCGCCGTCATTTCTTTAACCGAGGTTTTGCCGGAAGAACCGGTCAGGGCGACAACACGCGCCGTTGACTGCTGACGAACCCAGGCACCCAGTTGGCCCAACGCCAGACGCGTATCGCTCACCAGCAATTGTGGCACATTGATAGGTAAGTGCTTACTGACTAAAAGAGCCGCCGCACCGCCTTTCACTGCATCTGCAGCGTAATCATGCGCGTCGAATTTCTCGCCTTTCAGCGCAACAAACAGGCAACCGGATGCCAGCTTACGCGTATCGGTTGAAACATCATCAATATCAATGCTTTCACCAATCAGCTGCGCATTCAGCACTGTGGCAAGCTGCTGCAGGGAGACGCGAATCATGCAATCACCCCCAGCAGGCGGGCAACGGTGATGCGATCGGAATAATCGAGACGCTGATTGCCCACCAGTTGGTAGTCTTCGTGCCCTTTACCCGCAACCAGCACCACGTCATTTTCCTGCGCCTGCATAATCGCGCTAGTAACCGCTTCAGCACGCCCGTGAATCACCTGAACGCGTCCGGCATCCAGCAGCCCGGAAAGAATATCGGCAACAATTGCCTGAGGCTCTTCACTGCGCGGGTTATCATCGGTAACCACAACACGGTCAGCCAGTTGTTCTGCGATACCGCCCATAAGTGGGCGCTTACCTTTATCACGATCGCCACCACAGCCAAACACACACCAGAGTTTCCCCTGGCAGTGCAAGCGTGCCGCTTCAAGCGCTTTTTCCAGCGCGTCTGGCGTGTGGGCGTAATCCACAACGACCGTTGGTTTTGCTTCAGCATGGAAAACTTCCATGCGGCCACATACCGGTTGCAACTGAGAGCCCGCGATGATCAATTTGTCGAGTGGATAGCCCAGAGACAGCAGCGTTGCCAGCGCCAGCAGCATATTGCTGACGTTAAACGCGCCCATCAGGCGGCTTTCAATTTCGCCATGCCCCCAGCTTGAATCAAACGCAACCGTGGCGCCGTTATCGTGATAATCAATCTGTGTCGCTTTCAGCCAGCGCCCACGGCAGCCGGGGACAAGATTGTTTTCCATAGTGACGGTAACCGCATCCGGCAGCTTCGCCAACCAGCGCAGTCCAACTTCGTCATCCGCGTTGATAACCATCTGCCCCACGCGATGCTCGGAGAACAGCGCCCATTTGGCCGCTTCGTAACTTTCCATATCGCCATGGTAATCAAGATGATCGCGGCTCAGGTTAGTGAATACCGCCGCCGCGAACGGCAACGCAGCCACACGATGCTGCACCAGACCGTGGGAGGACACTTCCATGGCGGCGAATGTCGCACCTTGATCGACCAGTTGGCTCAGCACCTGCTGAACATCGACAGCAGACCCTGTCGTATTCTCTGTCGGAATCGCTCGACCTAATAGGCCATTGCCTACGGTGCCCATCACGGCACTCGTTTCGCCTAATGCCTGACTCCACTGCGCCAGAAGCTGAGTCGTCGTCGTTTTTCCGTTGGTTCCTGTTACGCCAATCAGCTGTAACTTTTCCGCAGGCTGCTGATAAAAACGGCCTGCCAGCGCGGAAAGTCGCTGGTTCAGATTGCTGAGATACACCACTGGCACACCGTGCATTTCGCGAACGGTGCCATCAGCGGCCTCACCTTCTGCTTCGGCAACAATCGCTGCTACGCCTTGCGCAATTGCCTGCGGAATATAGCGCCGTCCATCTGCTTTGTGCCCGACAATCGCGACAAACAGATCCCCGGCAGCCGCAACGCGGCTGTCTAATATCATTTCCCGCAGCGCGCGCGCCGGAGTGTCTTGCACCCACGGCGCAAGTAAATCGCGCAAATTACGATCTGCCACCTGATCCCTCTTCTCTATTAATTACAAACTCGTTCTTGTCGCCTGTCGGCAACGCATCCGGTTCGATATTCATCGTACGCAGAACGCCGCCCATGATGGCGCCAAAGATTGGCGCAGAAACCGCGCCGCCGTAGTACTTCCCTGCCTGCGGATCGTTAATCACGACAACCAGAGCAAAACGTGGGTTACTGGCTGGTGCCACACCCGCCGTGTAGGCAATATATTTGTTGATGTACTTGCCATCCGGACCAACTTTCTTAGCCGTACCGGTTTTAATCGCGATACGGTAGCCTTTGATGGCCGCCTTGGTACCACCGCCACCGGGCAGCGCCACGCTTTCCATCATGTGCACCACGGAACGCACCAGCGCTTCCGGGAAGACACGTTCGCCTGGAACGGGTGGATCAACTTTGGTAATCGACAGCGGACGGTAAATACCGAAACTGCCGATCGTGGCGTAGACTCGCGCTAACTGTAACGGTGTTACCATCAGCCCGTAGCCGAAAGAGAAGGTGGCCCTCTCTATGTCAGACCACCGTTGTTTTTGAGGGTATAAGCCACTGCTTTCTCCGACCAACCCCAAATTGGTCGCTTTTCCTAATCCAAAGCGCGCGTAAGTATCTACTAGCGCAGAGGAAGGCATCGCTAACGCCAGCTTAGACACGCCAACGTTACTCGACTTCTGAAGCACGCCCGTCAGCGTCAATTCGCTATAACGCGCCACGTCTTTGATCTCATGACCATTGACGTAATACGGCAGGGTGCTGAGTACACTGTTTTCTTTCACGACACCGCGCTGTAGCGCCGTCATCACCACCATCGGTTTAACGGTAGAACCGGGCTCGAAGATATCGGTAATCGCGCGGTTACGCATAATGTCTTGCGGCGTACCCGCCAAATTGTTCGGGTTATAAGACGGGCTATTCGCCATTGCCAGCACTTCGCCAGTATTCACATCGACCAGTACGGCCGTTCCTGACTCAGCTTTGTTAAAAGCAACAGCGTTATTGAGTTCACGGTAAACCAGCGCCTGCAGACGCTCATCAATACTGAGCGCCAGATTGTGTGCAGCCTGGCTGTCAACGGAGGAGATATCTTCAATCACGCGACCAAAGCGGTCTTTACGTACGGTTCGTTCACCGGGTTGCCCTGTCAGCCAGCGGTCAAAGCTTTTCTCAACGCCTTCAATACCCTGTCCATCGATATTGGTGAAACCAATGAGGTGAGAGGTCACTTGTCCAGAAGGATAGTATCGGCGAGACTCCTGCCGCAGATTGATGCCCGGCAGCTTCAGCTTATGGATATATTCACCAATGGCTGGGTTCACCTGACGAGCCAGATAAACGAAGCGACCTTTCGGGTTAGCATTGATCTTGGTCGCCAACTGATCCAACGGAATATCGAGCGCATCAGACAGTGCTTTCCAGCGCGTATCCAGCGTAATACCGCCACGATCGTTCACTTCTTTCGGATCGGCCCAGACGGCATTCACCGGCACGCTGACGGCCAAAGGACGTCCAGCACGATCGCTAATCATGCCGCGTGCCGTGGGCACTTCCTGTACGCGCAGAGAACGCATATCCCCTTCGCGCACCAGTTTGTCTGGGTTGATAACCTGAAGATAAGCCGCACGCGCCATCAAGCCAACCATCGCAAGCAGGATACAGCCGCAAAGCAACGCAAAACGCCAGCTAACAAAGCTGGCTTGATCTTCCTGGCGCTTTAACTTTCCTGTACGGGCTGCTTTCATGCTTAGCTGGTTGCCTATTTAGTTCATTGCTTAACCACAATGTTTTCCTGTGACGGATCAACGTGCCCCATTTGCAGTTTTTCCGTCGCGATCCGCTCCACGCGGCTATGATCCCCTAGTGAGTTTTCCTCCAGGATCAGGTTTCTCCATTCGATATCCAACGCATCACGCTCCAGCAGAAGCTGTTCGCGTTCTGCTGTCAGCAGGCGTGTCTTATGCGCAGTGGTGACCACAAAGACCGCAGAAACCAGCACGGCAATCATCAGCAACACCGGGATCTTTGCATTACGCAGCAAATCCTCACCGATGACGCCGACCAGAGTGTGCCGCTCGTTACCGATCACGCTGGCAATCTCTCAGCGAAGCGCAGAACAGAACTACGCGCGCGTGGGTTTTCCGCAACTTCTGCTTCCGAAGGCATCAGTTTCTTGCCGACAGCTTTTAACGTCTGTCCGCCCTGGCTGCGCAACTGTTCTTCCGTTAACGGTAGGCCAGCTGGCACCTGTGGCCCGCGACTCTGATGGCGAATAAACCGTTTCACAATCCGATCCTCTAACGAGTGGAAGCTAATCACCGACAGACGTCCTTGCGGAGCCAGCACGCTCAGTGCGCCTTCTAGCGCACGTTCGATCTCTTCCAATTCGCTATTGATATAAATGCGGATCGCCTGAAAACTGCGCGTTGCCGGATGCTTATGTTTTTCTCTAATCGGACTGGCGGCAGCGATCAATTCAGCGAGCTCTTTTGTCCGCGTCATTGGGTCGAGACGATTGCGCTCCACAATGGCGCGGGCAATACGCTTGGCAAAACGCTCTTCGCCGAACGTTTTCAAGACCCAGACGATGTCGTCAGCTTCCGCTTTCATCAGCCATTCCGCGGCGGACAAGCCACGTGTCGGATCCATACGCATATCCAGCGGGCCATCGCGCATGAATGAGAACCCACGTTCAGGGTCATCAAGCTGAGGAGAAGAAACGCCAAGATCGAGCAGAACACCATCGATCTGCCCGGTCAGCCCGAGTTCTGCAACATACTCCGCCATCGCGGAAAACGGCCCGTGAATAATAGAGAAACGAGGATCGTCAATCGCCTTGGCGGCTTCAATTGCCTGAGGATCGCGATCGATAGCTAACAGACGTCCTTCCGGCCCCAGTTGGGAAAGAATCAGACGAGAATGACCACCACGGCCAAATGTGCCGTCGATGTATATGCCGCCGCTGCGAATATTCAGGCCATTGACTGCCTCATCCAACAGGACGGTGGTATGTTTATAATTTTCCAGCATGGCTATAGCGATAGGTCCTGCAACCGCTCAGACAAAGGTTCCTGAGTCGATTGTTCAGCGTCAATATCATCCCTGACCTGTTGATACCAAGTCTGTTCATCCCACAGTTCAAACTTATTGAACTGCCCGACTAGCATCACTTCTTTTTTGAGGTCCGCATGCTGCCTTAACGTATTCGCAATCAACAAACGCCCTGCACTATCCATTTGACACTCGCTGGCATGCCCCAATAACAAACGCTGAACACGACGTTCAGCAGGGTTCATGCTCGACAAGCGCGACAATTTTTGTTCAATAATTTCCCACTCAGGTAAGGGATAAAGCAACAGGCATGGCTGATGCAGGTCAATGGTGCAAACCATTTGACCTTGCGATTCCCCGTTCAGCATTTCCCGATATCGGGTAGGCACAGCAAGGCGCCCTTTACTGTCGAGGTTAACCAGCGTAGCCCCACGAAACATACCTGAGTTACCCCTCCATAACCTTTTTCACCACTTTACCCCACAAAATCCCACCTTTAAGAGTGTACGGAGGGTATGAAAACCTTGTCAAGCCAGAGCTGGCGCGCTTTGGGATTATTCCCGAATGAATTGGGGCCGTCATAGAGGTAAAAGGAATAAGGAGTCAGAATTAACAAAGATTAACATCATGATAATTTGAGGAAAATTCATAGCGGAACGGAAACATTACAAACATATAGCGACCAACTCCAGCATATCGATTATTTTTATTGTCACAAGCTGATACCAAAGACAGCGGTTTTCAGAATAGTCTTACCAAGCCGAACACCTTGAATACCAAGGCCTACACAAGCCCGCCGCATCATACCGTAGCGGTTAACATCTGCTCAATGTCACATTTTTAACATCAACATCGTCGATTCTTCATTAATCAGCCGATTTACGTTAATTGATGTCCCTACAGATGAACGCGATTTCCTGAAAAGAAAAGCAGGCTCAGGAAATGTGCCGAATACATTAAGCGTCCCTCATCCCCAAAGACGCATTAAAAATGAGGCACCACAAGCAACCCTGTTTTATCGGTCATCTACTCACTTCCTTTAATGCTTTAACGCAATTCCTTCCCGCGCAGAAAGGCCTTTCACCAAAAAACCATAACGAATTGTTTTTAAATAATTTTAAATCCCTTGTCGCGATAAAAAAACGGGAAAATTATCGGACAGACATAAAGTAGCGGGAAAGTATAAAAAACGCTCACAAATAAATATTTTTACCTAGTACAAAGCCAATCATGCAGTGATGTAAACTACACAAACAAAATAAGGCATGACAAAAAACCACACCAAACCATTACACCAGTTTATCCGCCCTAAGAATGGAGCAACCAGGCATGTTTTCCCCGACGTCACGATTGCGAAGTGCCACTGCAGATACCTTTGCGCTCGTTGTCTATTGTTTCATCACCGGCATGGCGATAGAAATCATGCTTTCCGGTATGAGCTTCGAGCAATCGCTGTCTTCACGCTTGTTATCTATCCCCGTCAATATTGCCATTGCCTGGCCGTATGGGCTTTACCGCGATCGCGTGTTGAATATGGCCAGACGTCACGGCGGTGAGCATTTCCTGGTGCGCAGCGTCGCCGATCTGTTTGCCTATGTCAGTTTCCAATCCCCGGTTTACGCCATCATTCTCTGGTCTATCGGGGCGAACCCCGCGCAAATCCTGACCGCAGTTACCAGTAATTTGGTGGTGTCGATGGTGACGGGCGTGATATATGGCTACTTTCTGGAATATTGCCGTCGGCTATTCCGGGTCGCCTTGCCGTAAAAGTGAATTGAGGCAGGGTAAGGAAGAGGCGCCATAGCAATCTATGGCGCAAAAAGCAGGTCGAGATTAGGCGCGGCTCAAAGAACCACGACGATACAGATTACGCCGGATACGATTCAAACCAGGTTTCGGCCTTTTCGGCTCATCAAGGCTGGCAAGCACCAATTCCAGTACGCGTTCCGCGACTTCACGATGGCGCTGAGCGACAGACAATACCGGGCATTCCAGATAATCCAACAGTTCATTGTCCCCAAAGGTCGCGATAGCCAGATTATTCGGCAAACGCCCGTTAATCTTCAGGTTGACGTCCATCACTCCCTGCAATAGCGGGAATGACGTGGTGAATAACGCTTCGGGCATAGGATTATTTTTCAAATAATCCATAAACGCGGCAGCGGCAGCCACGCGTTCATAGCTATTAGAATAAAGGTAATTCACTTCGCGCGGATCGCCCGCCCACGCCTGACGGAACCCCTGCTCACGCAGGAAGCTGACGGAAAGCTCAGGTAAAGCACCAAGATAAAGTACCGATTTCGCAGGCACTTTTCTTAATTCCTGTGCCAACATTTCAGCATCTTCAAGATCGGCCCCCACCACGCTGGTGAAGTGCTCACGATCTAACGCTCTGTCTAATGCAATAATCGGCAGGCTGCCGTTTATCCAACGTTGATAAAACGGGTGCTCCGGCGGTAATGCGGTAGAAACAATAATCGCGTCAACCTGGCGCTGCAACAGATGCTCAATACAGCGCATCTCATTGTCTGGCTGATCTTCTGAACACGCAATTAATAGCTGATATCCGCGCTGTCTGGCCTGACGTTCCAGATAATTAGCGATGCGTGTATAGCTGGTATTTTCCAAATCGGGAATAACCAAACCAATTGAACGCGTACGCCCGGCACGTAATCCAGCCGCGACGGCGTTGGGATGATAATTGTGCTCCCTGACGACAGCCATGACTTTCTCAACGGTCTTATCGCTAACGCGATATTGTTTTGCTTTCCCGTTAATGACATAGCTGGCTGTCGTGCGTGAAACACCCGCAAGACGCGCGATTTCATCCAGTTTCACGGTAACCCCTTAGTAGGCCGGAAAATAAGTAGGCCGGCTCAATAAATAGTGTGATGACCATAAAATCATCATGGATATGGCGTAGATCTAACAGCAGAAGCTTTTGTACGGCAACTGCTTTTATCACGTTACCCACATATTTCAAGCTGCCATATCAATAATGGATGTCTTTTAAGCTGAATATATTGTGTCTATATAAGATTAAGGGAAATAAAAAGGCCCGATACTATTATCGGGCCTCTTAAAAGAAAAAGCAGCGAAAAGTCGATTAACGCATGATTTTATCGCCGCGCGATACGCCGACGATACCAGAGCGCGCCACTTCAACAATTTCGGAGACTTCACGTACGGCACTCAGGAACGCATCCAGCTTATCGCTGGTGCCAGCAAGCTGTACGGTATAAAGCGAAGCGGTGACATCCACGATCTGGCCGCGGAAAATATCGGCGCAGCGTTTCACTTCTTCACGACCATAGCCTGTAGCCTGTAGCTTCACCAGCATGATCTCACGCTCAACGTGCGCGCCCTGCCCCAACTCGCTGACGCGCAGGACATCCACCAGCTTGTGCAGTTGCTTTTCGATCTGCTCCAGCACTTTTTCATCGCCTACCGTCTGGATAGTCATACGAGATAGCGTTGGGTCTTCGGTTGGTGCCACCGTCAGACTTTCGATGTTGTAGCCGCGCTGGGAAAACAGGCCGACGACACGTGACAAAGCGCCTGATTCATTCTCAAGTAATACTGATAAAATCCGCCGCATGATCAGGTCCTCTCCGTTTTGCTCAACCACATTTCATCCATCGCCCCGCCGCGAATCTGCATGGGGTAAACATGCTCGCTGCTGTCGATGTTGATATCAACAAACACCAGACGGTCTTTCTGCGCCAGCGCTTGCGACAGCTTACTTTCCAGTTCGTCCGGCGTATCGATAGAAATCCCGATGTGACCGTACGCTTCAGCCAGCTTGACGAAATCCGGCAATGATTCCATGTAAGAGCTGGAATGGCGGCCAGAGTAGATCATGTCCTGCCACTGCTTCACCATGCCGAGGAAACGGTTGTTCAGGTTAATGACCACCACAGGCAGATCATATTGCAGCGCCGTAGAAAGCTCCTGAATATTCATCTGAATACTGCCGTCGCCCGTTACGCAAATCACCGTTTCTTCCGGCAGCGCAAGTTTGATGCCCAATGCCGCTGGCAGGCCAAAGCCCATCGTGCCCAGTCCACCGGAGTTCACCCAGCGGCGCGGTAAATCGAAAGGATAATACAGCGCAGCAAACATCTGGTGCTGGCCGACGTCCGATGCCACATAGGCTTTGCCTTCGGTCAGCCGATGCAGCGTTTCAATCACCGCCTGCGGTTTAATCTTGTCGCCTTCGGTGCTGTATTTCAGACAGTGACGCCCACGCCACTGTTCGATACCCTGCCACCAATCGCGCAGCGCATCAAACTGCTGCTGTGCGCCATCCTGTGCCAGCAACTCCAACATCAGGGTTAATACTTGTTTAGCATCGCCCACGATAGGGATATCGGCGTTTACCGTTTTGGAAATCGACGCGGGATCGACATCAATGTGCAGAACCGTCGCGTTCGGGCAGTACTTCGCCAGATTGTTGGTTGTTCGGTCGTCGAAACGCACCCCTACGGCGAAAATCACATCGGCGTTATGCATAGCCGTATTGGCTTCATATGTCCCGTGCATCCCCAGCATACCGAGGCACTGACGGTGCGTGCCAGGAAAGCCGCCCAGCCCCATCAGGGAGGTTGTCACTGGCAGGTTAAGTTTTTCCGCCAGCGTCAGTAGTTCTTCGTGACACTCCGCATTAATGACGCCACCGCCGCTGTAGATAATCGGTTTTTTTGCCGCCAGCAGGGTTTGCAACGCGCGACGAATCTGACCTTTGTGCCCTTGAACCGTCGGATTATAGGAACGCATGCTGACGCTTTCAGGATAAACGTACGGCAGCTTATTCGCCGGATTCATGACGTCTTTCGGCAGATCGACCACTACCGGCCCGGGACGTCCGGTCGATGCCAGATAAAACGCTTTTTTCAGAATCGTCGGAACATCTTCCGCTTTCTTGACCAGAAAACTGTGCTTCACAATAGGGCGGGAAATGCCCACCGTGTCGCATTCCTGAAAGGAGTCATAGCCAATCAGCGAAGTCGCAACCTGACCGGACAACACCACCATAGGAATGGAGTCCATATAGGCAGTAGCGATACCGGTAATCGCGTTGGTCGCACCAGGACCAGACGTGACCAGCACGACGCCGACCTCACCTGTCGCGCGCGCGTAGCCATCCGCCATATGTACCGCACCTTGCTCATGCCGCACCAAAATATGCTCGATACCGCCAACCGTATGCAGGGCGTCGTAAATATCCAACACCGCACCGCCCGGATAACCGAACACATGTTTTACGCCCTGATCGATCAACGATCGGACCACCATTTCGGCGCCTGACAACATCTCCATGGGTCTGCCTCTTTTGTTCAGAAAGCGGAATCCGCTTCTGTATTGATCGGGAGAAATCCCCGAACTCACATTGTATTAATACTGTTAACTTTTAGTACAAGAATACGAAATATTATAGGGATTACTGATAACCCATTAACATAACGCCAGATTATGACGCAGACAAACGGCAAAAAACCACCGCCCTTAATCGTGCCCAAGGGAAATCGAACGTGAGGGAAAAAGGAAATGAGATAAAATACTAACTGGAAACCTTCAGACCTGAGAGATCGTCCATGAAGGCCATAAATTACAGAGTGAAATATTGAGGCCGAAAACCACATTTCTTTTCAGGAAACGCGCTTCTCGGCCTACGACATCATCAAGACTCGGCGTACATTGCATCAATTTCCAGCTGGTAACGCTGGTTGATGATCTTCCTGCGCAGCTTGAGCGTTGGCGTAAGTTCCCCTTCTGCCATCGAAAACGGCACAGGCAGCAGCGTGAATTTCTTCACCTGCTCCACGCGGGAAAGCTCCTTCTGTATCTCCCGCAAGCGCTGTTCGAACAGCTCAATAATATGGCTGTGTCGCAGCAGTTCCAGACGATCGTGGTACTTCAGATTGATGGAGTGAGCGTATTCTTCCAATGCTTCGAAGCAGGGAACAATCAGCGCAGACACGTACTTACGCGTGTCCGCAATAATCGCAACCTGCTCAATGAAGCGATCCTGTCCCAGCGTACCTTCCAGATGCTGCGGTGCAATATATTTACCGCCGGAGGTTTTCATTAGATCTTTCAACCGTTCGGTAATAAACAGGTTACCGTTGGCATCCAGTTCCCCCGCATCGCCGGTTTTCAGCCAGCCATCTTCGGTAAAAGTGTCTGCGGTTTCCTGCGGACGGTGGAAATAACCCCGCATAATAGTCGCACCGCGTACCTGAATCTCTTTTTCCTCGCCAATGCGGACCTCAATGCCCGGCAGCGGCGTACCAATAGAGCCCAGGCGGAAGCGACCTTCCTCCCAGCAGGAAACCGTCGCACAGGTTTCGGTCATGCCGTAGCCATAGATGATGCGAATCCCTATCGACCGGAAAAACAGAATGATGTTGTCATCCAGTCGTGCGCCTGCGGCTGGCATAAAGCGAATCTCGCCCCCCAGCAGTTGGCGCAGTTTTCCTAACACCAGACGGTCTGCATAGTGGTGCATAACACGACGGAAAAGACCGCCCTTCTTCGCGGTCTGGCTCGCCAGAAAAGCATATTGCCCCTGCGCGATAGCCCAGTTAAATAGCCGCTGGCGATACCACGGAGCCTGCGCCACTTTTTCATGGATGGCGCTATACACTTTCTCATAAAAACGCGGTACGGCGCACATCACGGTAGGCTTCACCGTCTGCATTGCCTCACGCACCAGATTCGTGTTGTTGAGATACACGTTCTGCGCGCCGCGATGCATAATGACAAAGCTCCAGGCGCGCTCAAATACGTGGGAAAGTGGTAAGAAACAGAGCGATACGTCATTTTCTGACATATCCAGACGATCGTCGTGTAGCTTAAGCTGCATCGCCATGTTGGTGTAATCCAGCATGACACCTTTCGGCTCACCCGTGGTACCAGAAGTATAAATCAGCGTAAACAGATCGTTGAGATCGCGGCTGTCGATACGCGCTTGCCATTCATCACGCCAGAAATCGTCTACCGCCTGCGCTTCAAATTCCTGCAGGGATTGTGCGATGTCGCTACCGCGCAGGTTAACGCCTTCATCCATCACGATGATGTTTCGCAGTTGCGGGCACGTGTCCCGCAGCGCCAGCAGCGCATCCAGTTGCTCCTGGCCACCGACGAATATCGTACGGATATCCGCATCGTTGATGATGAATGCCGCCTGTGCCGACGTATTCGTGGCATAGATTGGCACGCTGATCGCACGCAGGTGCAACAGCGCCAGATCGGCCAGCGACCAGTTCATTGAGTTATGAGAGAAAATCGCAACCCGTTCCTGAACATCCAGCCCTAACGCTAAGAGCGCGCTGGCAATGCGCTGAATGCGCTGCCCGGCCTGTGTCCAGGTGAGCTGCTGTTCGCCCGCAGGCGTCCACTCGCGCAACGTAATGCTGCCTGCGCAGTGATTGATTCGATCTTGGACCCGGTGCACCACATGGTATGGCTGTAAATGATTATTCATCTGTAAAAGAATTTCTAAGGGGGAAGAATTTGACAGCGTTTCAGCGTACAGCTGTACATTATTTGGCGTGCAGTCTACCGCCAATGTTCAAAACCGCAACGATCTTTCGTTCATTCGGCGCAGGCTATCGCTGGTTTACTTGATGCACGTCACACCAATCAAAAGTTGACATAACCCTGATAATCGCGTACCAATAAAGGAACACCGAATTTTAGATGACGAGACACTATGTTCAACTTTACTGTCCTACTAGGCCTACTACTAAACGCATCCTTCTTGCGCGGTAGGTTTGTGGGCAGAGTTCAGAACTAAGTTTCTCGCCACACGATACAAAAACCCGCGCTGATGCGCGGGTTTTTTTTTACTCGCCGAGCGCCAAGTACAAGTAGACACGACAAGGAACTAAACCGATGAGCGAGCAAGTCATTATTTTCGATACCACATTACGCGATGGTGAACAGGCTTTACAGGCGAGTCTGAGTGTAAAAGAAAAATTGCAAATTGCCTTCGCCCTGGAGCGTATGGGCGTTGATGTCATGGAAGTCGGCTTTCCTGTGTCCTCTCCCGGCGACTTTGAATCTGTTCAGACGATCGCCCGTAACATCAAAAACAGTCGTGTGTGTGGCCTGACCCGCTGCGTCGAGAAGGACATCGATGTCGCCGCAGAAGCGCTGCGTGTCGCAGAAGCGTTCCGTATCCACACCTTTATCGCGACCTCGCCGATGCACATCGCCACGAAGCTGCGCAGCACGCTGGATGAAGTGATCGAACGCGCCATTTACATGATCAAACGCGCGCGTAACTACACAGACGACGTTGAATTTTCCTGCGAAGATGCGGGCCGCACGCCAATCCCAGACCTGTGTCGCGTGGTTGAAGCTGCTATCAACGCCGGTGCTCGCACCATCAATATTCCTGACACCGTCGGCTACACCATGCCGCATGAGTTCGGCAATATCATCGCCTCGTTGTACCAACATGTTCCCAATATCGATAAAGCCATTATTTCCGTTCACACTCATGACGATCTGGGTCTGGCCGTTGGCAACGCCATGGCGGCAGTGCACGCAGGCGCTCGTCAGGTAGAAGGCACGCTGAACGGTATCGGCGAACGCGCGGGTAACTGTTCACTGGAAGAAGTCATCATGGCGATCAAAACCCGCCATAACATCCTGAATGTGCACACGAATATCAATCATCAGGAAATCTACCGTACCAGCCAGTTGGTCAGCCAGATTTGCAACATGCCTATCCCTGCTAACAAAGCCGTTGTGGGTGCCAACGCCTTCGCTCACTCCTCTGGTATTCACCAGGATGGCGTGCTGAAGAACCGTGAAAACTACGAAATCATGACGCCGGAATCCATCGGCCTGAAAGAAGTCCAGTTGAACCTGACTTCCCGTTCCGGTCGCGCGGCGGTGAAACACCGCATGGAGGAAATGGGCTATCAGGACAGCGATTACAATCTGGACGATTTGTACTCTGCCTTCCTGAAACTGGCAGACAAGAAAGGTCAGGTCTTTGATTACGATCTGGAAGCGCTGGCCTTTATCAGCCGTCAGCAGGAAGAACCTGAGTTCTACCATCTGGATTATTTCAGCGTTCAGTCTGGTTCCAGCGTGATGGCAACGGCCTCCGTCAAACTGATCTGCGGCGAAGAAACCCAGTCAGAAGCCGCGACGGGTAATGGCCCGGTGGATGCCGTTTATCAGGCGATCAACCGCATTACGGGTTATCAGGTTTCGCTGGTCAAATACCAACTGACCGCCAAAGGTCAGGGGCGTGATGCGTTGGGTCAGGTTGATATCGTTGCAGATTATCAAGGGCGTCGCTTCCACGGCGTCGGTCTGGCAACGGATATCGTTGAATCTTCCGCCCAGGCAATGGTAAATGTATTAAACAACATCAAACGTGCTCAGCAGGTAGAAAAAGAAATTCAACGTCTGCAGCAGCACAGTAACCAACAACAAAACGATAGCAAACAACAAAACAGTCAGGAAACAGTGTGATGACAAAGAGCTACCATATCGCCGTTTTACCCGGAGACGGCATTGGCCCGGAAGTAATGGCGCAGGCCCATAAAGTACTGGATGCGGTACGTCAGCGTTTTGGCATCCGCATTACCACCAGCGAATATGACGTTGGCGGTATCGCCATTGACCGTCAGGGTACGCCGTTGCCTCAGGCGACCGTTGCAGGCTGTGAGCAGGCCGATGCGATTCTGTTTGGTTCCGTTGGCGGCCCGAAATGGGAACACCTGCCGCCAGCAGAACAGCCGGAGCGCGGTGCGTTATTGCCTCTGCGTAAGCACTTCAAACTGTTCAGCAACCTGCGCCCTGCTCGTCTGTATCAGGGGCTGGAAGCATTTTGTCCGCTGCGTAGCGACATCGCCGCGAAAGGCTTTGATATCCTGTGCGTCCGCGAACTGACAGGTGGGATCTACTTCGGTCAGCCAAAAGGTCGTGAAGGTAGCGGCCAGTATGAGCGCGCTTTCGATACCGAGGTGTATCACCGTTTCGAGATTGAGCGCATCGCGCATATCGCGTTTGAATCCGCTCGCAAACGTCGCAGCATCGTGACCTCCATCGATAAAGCCAACGTGCTGCAAAGCTCGATTCTGTGGCGCGAGATCGTCAACGAAGTTGCACAGCACTATCCCGATGTGAAGCTGTCCCATCTGTATATCGATAACGCGACAATGCAGTTAATTAAAGATCCGTCTCAGTTTGACGTGATGCTGTGTTCTAACCTGTTCGGAGACATTCTGTCCGACGAATGCGCCATGATTACCGGTTCAATGGGCATGCTGCCTTCCGCAAGCCTGAACGAACAAGGCTTTGGCCTGTACGAACCGGCTGGCGGTTCCGCACCGGATATCGCTGGTAAAGATATTGCCAATCCGATTGCACAGATTCTGTCGCTGGCGCTGCTGCTGCGCTACAGCCTGGGGGCGGATAATGCCGCAGAAGCGATCGAAAAAGCCGTCAATACCGCACTGGCTGAAGGCTATCGCACTGCCGATCTGGCAAGCACCGGCAGCGCGATCGGCACCAATGAAATGGGCGACGTGATTGCGCGCTTTGTCGCGCAAGGGGCATAACAATGGGTAAGACGTTATATCAAAAATTGTTCGAAGCGCACGTGGTTCATGAAGCGCCGAACGAAACGCCGCTGCTGTACATCGACAGACATCTGGTACACGAAGTGACTTCCCCTCAGGCCTTCGACGGCCTGCGTGCGATGGGCCGTAAGGTTCGTCAACCGGGGAAAACCTTCGCGACCATGGACCACAACGTGTCCACGCAGACCAAAGACATCAACGCCAGTGGCGAGATGGCTCGTATTCAGATGCAGGAATTAATCAAAAACTGTGCGGAATTCGGCGTTCAGCTGTATGACCTGAACCACCCGTATCAGGGCATCGTTCACGTTATCGGGCCTGAACAAGGGATGACCTTGCCGGGTATGACCATCGTCTGCGGTGACTCGCACACGGCAACGCACGGCGCATTTGGTTCACTGGCTTTCGGTATCGGTACGTCGGAAGTGGAACATGTGCTGGCTACGCAAACCCTGAAGCAGGGTCGCGCTAAAACCATGAAGATTGAAGTCACCGGCGATGCACCACACGGCATCACCGCGAAAGACATCGTGCTGGCGATCATCGGTAAAACCGGTAGCGCAGGCGGCACAGGTCATGTGGTTGAATTCTGTGGTAAAGCCATTCGTGCGCTGAGCATGGAAGGCCGTATGACGCTGTGTAACATGGCGATTGAGATGGGCGCGAAGGCAGGTCTGGTCGCACCGGACGAGACGACCTTCAGCTACCTGAAAGGCCGTCAGTTTGCACCGAAAGATGCCAACTGGGATGCCGCCGTTACGTACTGGAGCACGCTGAAATCCGATGATGATGCGCAGTTCGACACCGTCGTCACGCTGGACGCCGCTCAGATCGCGCCGCAGGTCACCTGGGGCACCAACCCCGGTCAGGTTATCGCCGTCAATCAGGAAATCCCTAGCCCTGACTCTTTCAGCGATCCGGTAGAACGCGCCTCCGCGGCCAAAGCACTGGCCTATATGGATCTGCAACCCGGCATTAAACTGACCGACGTGAAGATCGATAAAGTCTTCATTGGCTCCTGCACCAACTCGCGTATCGAAGATTTACGTGCTGCGGCAGAAATCGCCAAAGGGCGTAAAGTCGCCGCTGGTGTTCAGGCTATCGTCGTACCCGGTTCCGGTCCGGTAAAAACCATGGCGGAGCTGGAAGGGCTGGATAAAGTGTTCATCGAGGCGGGCTTTGAGTGGCGTTTACCGGGCTGCTCCATGTGTCTGGCGATGAACAATGACCGTCTGAACCCCGGTGAGCGTTGTGCATCAACCAGCAACCGTAACTTTGAAGGCCGTCAGGGTCGCGCCGGCCGCACCCATCTGGTCAGCCCGGCAATGGCTGCGGCAGCGGCAGTGACGGGTCGCTTTGCCGACGTCCGCGAGTTGAATTAAGAGAGAAACCGACATGGCTAAATTTACTCAACACACAGGTCTGGTGGTTCCTCTGGACGCCGCTAATGTCGATACCGACGCCATCATTCCCAAGCAGTTTCTGCAAAAGGTGACGCGTACCGGTTTCGGCCAACACCTGTTCCACGACTGGCGCTTTCTGGATGATGCGGGCCAACAGCCTAACCCTGAGTTTGTGCTGAATCAGCCGCATTACAAAGGGGCGAGTATCCTGCTGGCGCGGGAAAACTTCGGCTGCGGTTCTTCCCGTGAGCACGCGCCGTGGGCGCTGACCGATTACGGCTTCAAAGTCGTTATCGCGCCAAGCTTCGCCGATATTTTCTACGGCAACTCGTTTAACAACCAACTGCTGCCGGTGAAACTGAGCGACGAAGAAGTCGACGAGCTGTTCAAGCTGGTTGACGGGCAGGAAGGGATTACCTTCACGGTCGATCTGGAAAATCAGGTCGTTCAGGCGGGCAGCAAAAGCTATCCGTTCGAAATCGACAGCTTCCGCCGCCACTGCATGATCAACGGATTAGACAGCATCGGCCTGACGCTGCAACACGAAGCGTCTATTACCGAGTATGAAAAGAATCAGCCTGCCTTTCTGAACTGATTCAAGATTACAGATAGCCCGCACTTTATTGCGGGCTTTTTCTTTTGGAAGAATGGGTGGATTACAGCAGCGAGGCTATCAGATAAAAAGCCAGCATACTCAAAAGCACCGCGACCACAATATTTCTGATAAAGAATGAAATTACGACACTCACTATCGCGTCGAGAAAATACGGGTTATCAGGAAAGGCGCGAATCACGCCGTGGTCCATTAAAATAATCGGCCCGCAGATCGCGGTGAGTAGGCAAGGTGCTGAATACTTTAACGCTCTATGGAGTAAAACCGGAATTTTTACCGGCACAGCGGGCTCAAGAAAAATATAGCGATTAAAAAACACGATCCCTGCCAAAACAAATATCAATAACCAGCTCATTTTTCTTCCTTAAGCACAGACGCGATGAACACAGAGAAAAACATACCGCCGACGCCAGCAATAGCGATGGCGCCTTCTACCTTGAAATAGGTCAACAGCATCGACAACAGCAGAGAAAACAGGACGCCAGAAAAGGTGCTGATTTTCTTTATCATCGGAACAACAATGGTGATAAACGTGGCAACGATAGAATAATCAAGATGATACTTATCCAAATCGGGTACAGATGACGCCATGACCACGCCAAGAATACTGAAGATATTCCAAAAAATATAAAAGGTGAAACCCGCACCAATTAAATAGCTGATACTAACGTTATTCTTTCTGTCTTGCTTTTCACTGAGCGCAAACAGCTCGTCTGATAATAGAAAGCCGATAGGAAGGCGCTTTCTCAATTTCAATGTTGAAACATATTCGCGTAACGTCAAGCCATATATCAGGTGCTGCGCGGTGATAAAAAAAACGGAGATTAATAGCGTCGCAACATTCGCCCCGGACATGAGTAAGCCCAGCGAAACGAGCTGCGCCGCCCCCGCGAAAATAATCGCGGACATCCCGATACTTTGCCCAACGGATAATCCCGACTGGATAGCCATAGAGCCAGCTAAAATGCCCCAGGGCACCACGGACAAACAGAGCGGAAGCATTTCAACCACGCCGGTCATAAAATGCTTCCACGGACTAACAGTGTCTTTTGATTCAGACGATGAACGGGCTACGGAGTTTTCCATATAACATTGCACTACCATAAAAATATCGATAGCGGAAAACTAACAAAACGTCTTTTCAGAGTATTGGATGAATTTGCTGCGCCCCAGAATAGGAGCCGAGTATAACTACAGATTGCCTTTAGCAAACTCGCCCGGCGTCAGCCCCAACGAGTTTTTGAAATGGCGATGGAAGTGGCTCTGATCGGTAAAACCGCACCGTACGGAAACATCGAGGATCGCACCGCCTTTCCGCAATAATGCCTTAGCCTTGCGTAGCCGTGCCTGAATTAAGTAGGCGTGAGGCGTAATCCCCACCACCGCTTTAAACTGTCGTAGGAAATGCCACACACTGAGTTCGGCCAGCGCAGCCAATTCAACGAGGGCCAGTTCTCTCTCAGGATAACTGTCCATAAATGCTTTAACGTTCAATATATTTTGGGTCGCTACGGGCAGCATCTGTGGCGTCAGACGCGTCTTGCTGTAGCGCATTGTCAACCAGGTTAAAGACGACAACAGCAGCGTTTCTTTCAAGAGCATATTGCCCGGCTGAGCGAGCATATTGAACGTCATGAGAAGCTGATCCGACAGCCCTGGGTCGTGAACAACCGCGTCGGGAAACCACGGGATCGAATCCTTTGAGCGTTGCAGATCCTGATTAATCGAGCGAAAAAGATCGGGATGCGGATAAATGGCGCGATAGGCCCAGCCGGTTTCGACCTCCGAACTCCCCGTGTGTACATCGTCCGCGTTCACCAGAATGATATCGCCTTTGGGCGCAACATGTTCTGCACCGGAGCGATAAAAACGCTGCGCCCCCTGCTCAATCACACTGATGCAATACGTATCATGCACATGGCGAGGAAAACGCTGCTGGTAGTACTGCGCCTGCAACATATCCAGACCACCTAATGCCTCCAGGTGTCTGAAATGTGTTTGCTCTTGCACTACCGGCTTTTTATGCACGCGTTAATCCTCTTATCGTTTGTACAAAATTGCTCTGGCAGAGAAGCAACATAGGCATACTTCTTTATAGCCAGAAACAGCGTACCTGTTTCACTGATTCTATCAGAAGCGGATTCACATCCCCATGCTCAAAAAAACAACGAAAAAAAGCCAGCGACAAAGCCGCTGGCCATTGATGATGCATTTTCGTCTTTATGTCTTTTACCAACCGGGTTACATCAGATGAAATCGGGACACGCCAAGATTCAACCGTTCGGCCTGCTGCTCAAGCGATGCAGCAGACGAGGAAGCCTCCAGCACCAGCGTCGCGTTCTGTTGCGTGACGCGATCCATTTCTGATATCGCTAACGACACCTGATTGATGCCACTGCTCTGTTCATCAGACGCCAGCGCGATCTCATTCATGATGCGGGTGACGTTATTAATTTCAGCCACAATCTCGGCCATCGCTTTACCCGCTTCGGATGCCAGCGTCGTCCCCTCAGTCACTCTGGCTTCGGATTCTTTAATCAGCGCGGCAATTTCCGTTGCGGCATTAGCCGAGCGCTGTGCCAGATTACGCACCTCTCCTGCGACTACCGCAAATCCTTTACCCTGCTCGCCCGCTCTCGCGGCTTCAACCGCCGCATTCAGTGCCAGAATATTGGTCTGGAATGCAATCCCGTTAATGAGCGCGATAATCTCAGAAATCTTGTCTGAACTCTTGGCGATATCCGCCATAGACCCCACAACCTGTTCAACAATACCGCCCCCGTTCACCGCTTTGGCTGAGGTCTCCGTCGCCACAACGCTTGCATGGTGCGCATTATCGGTATTCTGCTTCACGGCAGCCGTGAGCTGCTCCATGCTGGCCGCCGTTTCCGCAAGCGCAGCGGCCTGCTGCTCCGTTCGTGCAGACAAATCCGTATTACCGACGGCAATTTTCGTCGAACTGCTGTGAATCGACTCTGCACTGTCCCGTACCGAGCCAACCGTTTCGGAGAGCGAATCCTGCATTTGCTGGATGTTGTTCCCCAAAATACCGATTTCATTGCGTCCAACATCCACACTCGGGCGCGTTAAATCTCCGTGCGCGATGGCCTGTATACGCGACACCCAATACTGCACTGGGTTAATAATGACCCGACGAATGACGAAGAACGTCATGCCCGTTAATACGATAGCTAAAATAAAGGCACCTATCATGAGCGTATAGCCCAGCGTGGAATTCCTTTCAGCCGTCACATTAATATTTTTTGCCATCTCTACCCGATAAAGATAAGACGCTTTTAACGGCACATCATACTCATCATCCAGTTTAGACAGGGTCGTTGACTCAAATGCATTGAGTTCTTCAACATTGCCTTTCTTCGCTATGTCAAACATGGGTTTGATACCGCGTTCAACATAATCGCTATAGCGCGCTTTTAATTCATTATCGCGGGCGAGTTCAACATCTGAGCGAACCGACCTATTTTGATACCCATTAAACATTTGCTGAGACAGTGACAGACGCTCTTCTGCCGCTTTCATACTCGCATTGTAGTTATCCGTAAGGCCATTACGTAAGTGATTCACAGCATGGAGCAAATTCATACGCGCTGCACGCATATGATTAGCACTATCAACCAGTTCCATACGAACATTCAATTCCAACGTTGAACTATTTAACGATTGTTCAGCCTGCTTAAGAAAATAGGACGATGTGGAAACTGCCAACGCAAAAAGCAGTAAAACACCAGAGAAAACAATGACGAAAAGGGGCGTCAGTTTGATATTGTGCACACCAGGTGCAGCGTGCCAAGGTTCTGGTTTTTCGTAAATCGCTATTGACTGATAAGGAACATCGCTCATTTTTACATCCGTCGAGTTATTCAAAAAATTGCTGTGAAGTAACTTGCTGGTAAGCAAGAAAAAATAAAACGCCGCTATATGTTACAGACTATTTAAAGATTGTGACAATGTGCGTTAAACGCAAGATAAAAAACAATGGACTATAAAAAATAATTTTATCCCTAGGACCGTCATCACAAAAAACCACCTATCATTTCAACAGAAATAGTTTCCCAAAAAAACAGTTCAGAATGAAAATCATTACACTAAATTAGTGAATTATTTTAGTCATTATTCTTACATTAATATTAATTATAAGAGAAAAAATAGATTAACGGAGTCATTCTTTTTTATTGAAAATAAACACGATTCAACATTACTGACTGATTTATTATTGCGTCATCCTGAATATAAAAGAGTCACGTTACGATACGCTCAGGTTAATGTTCACCAATGATCCCCACACTGCGTCTCGTTGCCGCCCGTCTAAAACCGGTGGAATGACCCGCTGTAAACATGCCAGTGTCTTTCTCTGCGATCATGCTTCCTTTCCAGTCTTATTCTTCGATTTGCTTTTGCGAAGCTACGCGCAGACCGATCGCGCCGTTTAAATGTCAGCTAAATAAGCAGGTATATTTCATTTCCAAGAAGGTTGCGGTACACCAGAACCAAACGCATAATCATTACACGTGCTACTACACGTGTAATTTTCGGAGGCCTTATGCCCGTAACAAGCGTTCGTCACAAAAAAACGGTCAGTGTGACGTTGGAACCCATGCTGCTTCAACAAGCACGTGAAGCCGGAATTAACCTATCCGCAATACTCACCGAAGCTCTGAAGAGAGAAATTCGCCTTTCTGAAGGGGAAAAATGGAAACAGCAGAACCAGAAGGCATTACAGGAACTCAACCGTATCACAGATAAACACGGCTTATTATCCGACGATGACAGGACGTTTTAAGCATGCAATATAAAGTTTACCGTAATAACGGTAACAACAACTCATACCCTTACCTGCTCAATGTCCAAAGTGACATCATTGGGGAATTACATACCCGCCTGGTGATACCTTTGTTTCCAGTACACAACATTGCCAGACCACCAGCGCGAAGACTAACGCCGATAGTCACTGTCGAAGGTAACGATTACCTGATAATGACCCATGAAATGGCAAGCGTACGCCGCTCACAGCTTGGTCATGAAGTGATGGACGCGCAGATGTACCGAAAAACAATCAAAGACGCCGTTGATTTTCTGCTTGATGGGTTCTAAGTGGAAAAATCCTTTTAACTTCCCTGCAAACTCTTCGCAATCACACAAAACATGATGGCAGGTAAACACCATAAAAAAAGCCAGCGAAAAACTCGCTGGCTGGTGAAACATCACCATTACTCAGAATACATTGTTTTACTCAGAATCAATTGTTTCGCACCGCCTAGAGCCAATGACGGTACTCTTCATCAGACATGTCATTCAGGTGCCACTGCGTTGCCTGCTGCAATAATGCAATGCGCTGTTGGGTAGACATCCATCGCAACCACTTCGCTTTACAGGTCGATAAGTAGGTTTGATAGAACTGGTACAAACGGGAAATCGCCATCAGCCACCTCCTCTCTTTTCTTGTTGCAAAGTATCGGCGTAATATAGGGAAAGATAAATTGATGACTTTAGTGCAGGGAGTTCCTCTTTTATGTCTTCCCCTCGATTGCAACAACAGTTCATCCGCCTGTGGCAGCACTTTCAGGGGCAAACGACCGACACCACGCTGCAAGAGTTGACTGGGGTGTTGAACTGCTCACGCCGCCATATCCGCTCATTACTGAACGCGATGCAGCAGGAAGGCTGGCTGATCTGGCAGGCAGAAGCCGGAAGGGGAAAACGCTCTCAGCTATCGTTCGTTTATACCGGACTGGCACTACAGCAGCAGCGCGCTGAAGATCTGCTGGAGCAGGATCGCATTGAGCAGCTAGTGCAGTTGGTGGGTGACAAAGAAGCAGTACGCCAGATGTTACTTGCCCACCTTGGGCGCAGTTTCCGGCAGGGAAAGCATATCCTGCGCATTCTCTATTACCGCCCCTTACGCAACCTACAACCTGGTTCAGCGCTGCGACGTTCGGAAATGCACATTGCACGGCAAATTTTCAGCGGGCTGACCAATATAAATGAGGAAAATGGGGAACTAAAACCCGATCTTGCTCATCATTGGCAAATGCTAGCCCCGATGCACTGGCGTTTTTATCTGCGCCCAGCCATCCGTTTCCATCACGGTCGCGAGCTCACGATGGAGGATGTCATCGCCTCCCTCAAGCGCCTCACCGCATGGCCGCTATTTTCGCACCTTGAAACCATCACATCACCGATGCCGTTCGTGATTGATATCCGGCTGAACAGCCCAGACAACTGGCTGCCGTGGCTATTGGGCAGCGTGCACGCCATGATTTTGCCGCAGGAATGGCAAACGCTACCCGATTTTGCCCAACACCCAATTGGCACTGGCCCTTACGCCGTGGTGCGTAATAACAGTAACCAGTTGAAAATCCGCGCCTTCGATGATTATTTTGGCTATCGTGCGCTGATTGATGAGGTCAACATCTGGGTACTACCGGACGAACCAGAGGAAATGCCGGTCTCCGTCCAATTTCAGTCTGATGATTCTCGCCATGAACAGCTGGAAAGCCGGATGGAAGAAGGCTGCTATTTCCTGCTGTTCGATAAGCGTTCACCGCTTGCTGAATGCCCGCAGGTTCGCAGCTGGCTCTGGCAGGTCTTTAACCCGATTTCGCTACTCAGCCACGCCGATGCCAGCCACCAGCGCGACTGGTCCCCCGCTTACAGCCTGCTGCCACGCTGGCATCATCACCATCCAGACGAACGCCAGCCTATTCCTGCAGGGCTGACGCAGGTGACGCTGACTTTTTATCATGAGCACCCTGAGTACCGGATATTAAGCGAAATCATGCGTGCGTTGCTGGCAGAACACGGCGTCACGCTGCATATCCAGACGGTCAGCTACGAAGACTGGTATCAGGGCAATGCCGACAGTGATATCTGGTTTAGCAGCGTGAACTGCTATTTGCCGCTCGAATTCTCCCTGTTCGCGATGCTCTACGAACTTCCGCTGGTGCAGCACTGTCTGGATGACGATCTGCATGCAGATGCACAGCAGTGGCGTAACCACACGCTGCCGATGGCGGAGTGGTGTGAAAAACTGATCGCCAGCGGCCAACTGCACCCTCTGCTGCACCATTGGCTGCAACTTCAGGGGCAGCGCAGTATGCGCGGCGTCAGGATGAATATGCTGGGCTGGTTTGATTTTAAATCTGCCTGGTTCGCGCCACCGGAACACTGACGGTATCTGAAAAAGTGCGGGGCAAAGAGAATTGCACCGCACCCTTCAGCCTATTTTTGCAGTTGCATCCGTAAGAAATGCTCGACGTCGACCGTCTCGTAGCCATTACGTTGATTGAACGTACCGGATTTGTCCCACCACATCCCCTCACCCAAAGCGAACGCTGCTCGGTAGCGCGTCATGACGTCATCCGGAGCAGCCTTCAGGTCCGCGCGCAATTTGTCCAGCGTCCATACGGTCTTCTCAAACGTCCTTCCCGTGACATGTTCAACGACATCGGCAAGCTGCCCGTATGAGATCGTGTCGCCTGCCACGTAGACCACCTCATTAACCAGGCGTGGTTCAGCCAGTAAGATTTCCGTCGTGAGCCAGCCAATGTCTTCGGGGATCGTCACGGTCACTTTGGTATCCCAACTTCCCAAGCCGTGAAGAGTTCCACGTTCCAGATCCACCACGTCAAAGGCAGGCTCAAACAGGAAACTCGTGAACATGCCCGTCGAAACAATTACCCATTCGCTACGTTGCTGGTTGCGCAGTAGCTGCCTCACGTCGTACTGCTCATCAAAAACCGGATGCCCGCTGTTGCGACCAACTACGTCATAGTCAACGCCAAACTGCCAGGGGAAATAGCGCGCGACGTTGGCAGCCAACACCGCTCTGGTTATTTTCATCTGAGTGCCAGGCCCTGCTACGAATCCCGAACAGTTCACTACTGTCTTATAATTCCCGAAAAGCCCTGTCAGGGCGTGCTCATCAGAAGCCAGATCGAAGCCCATCACATCAACCCCCAGTGCACGGAGTTCGGCCAGTGTTGCCTTATTCTGCTCCGACGGTTCGTTAATGGTGCCCGGTGAGACCAGTACCGTGACCGATAATCGCAGAGCGCGCGCACGCGGCGCGAGAGCACGCAATACCGCCATACCGAGCTGCCCTGCACCAAGCACAAGAATATCTTTCAACGCTGATCCGCTGTCATTCATTACTTAACTCCTTCAGAATTTCAAATTATCACTATCATAGGAGGTCGTGTGCGTCCCCTATGCATTCAGCGTGCTAATATGCACCTGGTCTTTCCATACTTGTCATTGTCAGGAAATCCAGAATTCGGGGGCTATGTTATACAAGAATGCGCGCATGATAAGATTCAGCCACATCACTTTATAATTTGAAAAAATCAAACAATTAAGTGATATAGCTGCTGGCACGATAGGTACGCCGTCTATGCGTCTTATCAACGTTTCATAGCAAAATGAGGAGACATGGTATGGATCGGTTTCAGGCCATGGAAATATTCATGCGTGTGGTCGATGCGGGTAGTTTCAAAAAAGCGGCGGAAACAATGCATGTGTTACCCTCCACCGTAACCCGCAGCATTAAAGAACTCGAATCACATCTGGGGGCTCGGTTATTCAACCGAACAACACGAGCGCTCAGTATTACGGATGTTGGCTTGCGCTATTACGACAGTTGCAAAGCGATCTTGCGTGATGTGCACGCCGCTGAAAGCGTAGCGGCACAGCAAAAGGAAGAACTGCATGGAACGATCAGAATCGGAGCGACACCTTCTCTGGTCAAAAACTTTCTTATTCCAGCACTGTCCGGTTTCTGTGAGCGCTATCCGGGAATAAAGTTGGATTTCCACTTGGGTGATGCCACTGTAGATATCGTTCAGAATGGTATCGATTGTGTCATCAGAACCGGAGAACCGCCGTTATCTCGACTGGTCGCACGACGTCTCGGTGCGTTCCATTGGTATATTTGCGCGTCTCCACGCTATCTTGAACAGCATGGACACCCGACAACGTTAGAGTCGCTCAACAAGCACGCCGCAGTAGGATATACCCACAGCCGAACAGGTCGTTCAACTCGCTGGGATTTCCACGATGGAGCGCACACCGCAGCGATGCCAATAGCAGCACAGATCAGCGTCAATGACACGGATGCCTATGTTGCCGCTGGTGTAGCCGGCTTGGGGCTAATACGCATTGCCAGCTATATGGTGCACCAGCAACTTGCTGATGGACATCTTGTCAGGCTACTTCCTGGTATCAGTGCCCCACTTGAACCTATTTTCATTCTCTACCCACAAAGCCGCCACCTCTCGCCCGCGATCCGCGCCTTTATTGACTGGTGTACAGCGCTAATTGAACAAGAATCAACACAATGGTGAATGACCACAAATAAGGCACAAAAGCCGTCACGTTAAGCGAAATTGTGAGCGTACGGCTGCCACACCGCAGTATCTTAGCGAGCATAGAGGGCTGGTTTGATTTTAAATCTGCCTGGTTCGCGCCGCCGGAACACTGAGAGCCTTTCGCTGCCCGACTTAACCCTTTACAATGTGCCGTTCTCAACGGGGTGCGGAAAATTTTTCGCTGAGAAGATACCCGTCGAACCTGATCCGGTTAATACCGGCGAAGGGATTTGAGAGTGCTGCTCATTGCTGCCTCAAAGTCCTTTGCCACCCTATGATTCTCAGGAGTGCAAAGTGTTAAATCAATTATTACCACGTTCAGCCACCGTGCTGAAAACCAGCCTGTCTTGCCTGCTACTGCTCTCAGCGTCGGCGTTCGCCAAACCTGCGCTTACCGTATATACCTACGATTCATTTGCTTCCGAGTGGGGCCCAGGCCCTGTCATCAAGACCGCGTTTGAAAAAGAGTGCGAGTGCGAGCTGAATTTCGTCGCATTGGAGGACGGCGCATCGCTGCTGAACCGCCTGCGTATGGAAGGCAAGAACAGTAAAGCGGACATCATTCTGGGACTAGACAACAACCTGTTGCAGGCGGCGGAACAAACCGGCCTGTTTGCGCCACACAATCTGGACACCCGCGCCGTCACGGTGCCGGGCGGCTGGAGCAATAAGACGTTCGTGCCTTATGACTACGGCTATTTCGCGTTTGTGTATAACAAAAACACGCTGAAGAACCCGCCGAAAAGCCTGCATGAGCTGGTGGATAGCAACGAACCGTGGAAAGTGATCTATCAGGATCCACGCACCAGCACGCCGGGACTGGGGCTGCTGTTGTGGATGCAGAAAGTGTATGGCGATGATGCGCCGCAAGCCTGGCAGAAACTGGCGAAAAAAACCGTTACCGTCACCAAAGGCTGGAGTGAAGCCTACGGTCTGTTCCTGAAAGGGGAAGCGGATCTGGTGCTGAGTTACACCACGTCGCCGGCCTATCACATCATTGAAGAGAAGAAAGATAACTACGCGGCAGCGACCTTCAGCGAAGGGCACTATCTGCAAATTGAAGTCGCCGGGCAGCTGGCTTCCAGCAAAAATCCCGAGCTGGCAAAACGCTTTATGCAGTTCATCCTGAGCCCAACGTTCCAGCAGGCGATCCCTACTACAAACTGGATGTATCCAGCGGTTAAAACCGATCTGCCAGCAGGCTTCGCGACGCTCGCAGTGCCGGAAAAAGCCATGCAGTTCAGCGCACAGGAAGTTGCTGACCAAAGGACGCAGTGGATTCAGGCATGGCAACGCGCCGTCAGCCACTGATCGGCGGACGTCTGTGGCCAGGGTTACTGGCCACCACGCTGTTAATTTCCGTTGCCGCACTGGCTTTCGGTGCCCTGTGGCTACAGGCACCCGAAAGCCAGTGGCGCACGCTATGGCATGACAGCTATCTCTGGCATGTCATTCGGTTTACCTTCTGGCAGGCCTTTCTCTCCGCGCTGTTCTCTACCGTTCCGGCCATTTTTCTCGCCAGAGCGCTGTATCGGCGACGCTTTCCCGGCCATCGCTGGCTGCTACGCCTGTGCGCGATGACGCTGGTGCTGCCCGTGCTGGTAGCCGTTTTTGGCCTGCTCAGCGTTTATGGTCGGCAGGGCTGGCTGGCCTCTGCGCTGGGCTGGTTCGACCTGAAATACACGTTTTCGCCCTATGGATTGCAGGGCATCCTGCTGGCGCACGTCTTCTTTAATCTGCCGCTGGCAACCCGATTGCTGTTGCAGTCGTTAGAAGGCATCGCTACCGAGCAGCGTCAGTTGGCGGCGAATCTGGGCATGAACAGCTGGCAGCATTTCCGACTGCTGGAATGGCCCGCCCTGCGCCGGCAGATTTTACCCACTGGCGCACTGATTTTTATGCTCTGCTTCGCCAGCTTTGCCACCGTGCTGTCGCTGGGCGGCGGCCCGCAGGCAACCACCATTGAGCTGGCTATCTATCAGGCATTAAGCTTTGATTACGATCCGGGGCGCGCGGCGCTGCTGGCGTTAATTCAGATGATTTGCTGTCTTGGTTTAGTACTGCTGAGCCAGCGGCTGGGGCGCATTCTGCCCGTCGGCAGCACACAGCAGCTTGCCTGGCGCAACCCACAAGATAGCGCCTTAAGCCGCCTCACCGATGGGCTGCTGATTGGTGCGCTGTTGTTGCTGGTCGTCCCTCCTTTGCTGGCCGTAGTGGTGGATGGCGTGAACCGATCGCTGGTTACCGTGCTGCAACAGCCCGTGCTCTGGCAAACGTTGTTTACCTCGCTGCGCATCGCCTTAGGCGCGGGGCTCCTGTGTCTGGTACTGACCATGATGCTGCTCTGGAGCAGCCGCGAGCTCAAGCTACGCCAGAAACCACTCTACGGGCAGTTGATGAACCTGAGCGGTATGCTCATCCTCGCCATGCCCGGTATTGTGCTGGCAACTGGCTTTTTCCTGCTGCTGAATAACAGCATCGGGTTGCCGCAGTCCCCTTACGCATTGGTGGTGTTCACCAACGCGCTGATGGCGATTCCCTACGCGATCAAAGTGCTGGAAAACCCCATGCTGGACGTTGCCGAGCGCTACAATCGACTCTGCACGTCGCTGGATATTCGCGGCTGGCAGCGATTGAAGCTGATCGAACTCGCCTCGCTGAAACAGCCGCTGGCGCAGGCGTTGGCCTTTGCCTGCGTGCTGTCGATTGGTGATTTCGGCGTTATCGCGCTGTTCGGCAATGAGCAGTTCCGCACGCTGCCGTTCTACCTGTACCAGCAAATTGGTTCCTATCGCAGCGCCGACGGCGCAGTCACGGCGCTGCTCTTAATGCTGCTGTGCTTTATGTTATTTACCCTGATTGAGAAACTGGCAGGCCGTCATGATCGCGCTTGAGAAATTGACCTACTTTTATCAGCACTTGCCCATGCGTTTTGATTTTCACGTCAAACCGGGCGAGCGCATTGCCATCCTCGGCCCTAGCGGCGCAGGGAAAAGTACGCTGCTGAATCTGGTTGCCGGTTTCCTGATGGCAGACAGCGGGGAGTTACGACTTAACGGCGAATCTCACCGCGAGACACCTCCCGCTAAACGACCGGTGTCGATTCTGTTTCAGGAAAATAACCTGTTTCCTCATTTGACGATCGGACAAAACATCGCGCTGGGGCTACATCCCGGCCTGCGCCTCAGTGCTGCACAGCGCGAGACGCTACGGCAGATCGCCGATCGGGTCGGTCTGGCGGATCTTCTGGATCGTCTGCCGTCGCAGGTGTCCGGCGGGCAGCGCCAGCGCGCGGCATTGGCACGCTGTCTGGTGCGCCACCAGCCTATTCTGTTGCTGGATGAACCCTTCTCGGCACTCGATCCGGCGCTACGTCAGGAGATGCTCGATCTGGTTGAAAGCGTGTGTCAGGAGCGTGAGTTCACGCTGTTGATGGTGTCTCACAATCTGGATGATGCCATGCGGATCGCGAAGCGTACGGTGCTGATCGTGGACGGACAGATTTATTATGACGGGCCGACTCAGGCGCTACAGGATGGCAGCGCTGAAGCAGCCGCCATCCTGGGAATTTCACGTCCGTCTTCGGATTGAGAAGTTAAGGCAACGCCTGATAACGCAGGTTGCTGAACGTCACCTCGCCTTCGCCTGAAGCATACAGGGCAGGCCGCAGACTGAGGAAATCATACGCGACGTTGTGATGGTAGCCGGACACTTCCATCTGCACCGGGTATTTTTTCCACGGTTCCTGATCCGAGGTTCGGGTATAGAACGTCACGATATGGCGATCGTTTTTCATCCGAATCTGCACTTCATTGCCCGTAATATGCGGCAATTTCTTCTCCGCCCTTTCCAGCCCGTAGCGATGCATGACGGTGCCATCCTGATTAAACGACAGCCCGACGTACAGCTTCGCGTTGTAGAACAGCAATAAACCCGCCTGCGTGCCGGGGGCAAAGTTCGCCGTCACTTCAATCTGGTAAGCCTGATCGCCGGGGATCATCGTCAGTGGCGCACTGTCTTTCGGCGACGTACCTTTCGCCTTCAGGTGCAACTTGCCGTCGCTAAGCGTAACCCGCTTTAGCTCTTCCGCATTGGCGCGGTAGAAATGCCAGCGAGCCGGAAATTTCTCGTCGGTAAAGCTATCAGACCAGCCGATGCCGTGAGGCACCGCCTCGCCGCCTTCCGGCTTGCGAATCGGTTTGCCAGTATCGAATCCGGCGGACGTAAACCAGCCGTCATCGCCCCAGACAATTGGCTCCAGCATCGCCTGCCGCCCTAACGTCATAAAGCCATTTTCATAGCCGTGATACACCATGTACCAATTTTTATCCGGCCCTTCGATCAGCGTGGCATGACCGCGTGACCACCACTTTTCTGAACGATCTTGCGTGCGAATAATCGGATTATGCGGCGAGTTTTCCCACGGCCCGTTGATCGATTTAGATCGCGCGGCAATCACCATGTGCCCGGTTGGTGGCCCAGCCGTTCCGCCTTCCGCCAGCACCATGTAGAAATAGTCACCGTGGCGCAGCATCTTAGGCCCTTCCTGCGAGAAGCTTTCCACATCCCACTCTTCCGGGTACTGCCATCCCTGATAGACCACCGCCATGTCACCGACCGTCGACAGCCCGTCGTCCGTTAATTGCACGCGGTTACCACCAGACATAAAGATATAACGCTTGCCATCCTCTCCCACGACGTGGCCGGGATCGCTGGCCGGATTTTTCAAGCCCGTATCCTTCGGCGGCGTCCACGGGCCGTGGATATCATCGGCGGTAATCACATACAGCGTTTTCTTTTTCGTCCCTTTGGCGTCGATAATCCGGTTTGTAGTGAAGTAGATATAATACTTGCCGTTGTGCTTCACCAAATCCGGTGCCCAGATCGCATCGACAGGCGTTGCGATCGCGGGGCCAAGCGGTTCCCAGTTCACTAAATCGCGAGAATGCCAAATCAACAGCCCGGGGATGTCGTCAAATGACGAGAACGTCATGTAATAGTCATCCCCGTCTTTGATAATCGTGGGGTCAGGATGATCGCCCGCAATAATCGGATTGAGATAACAGCCATTGCCCAAATCCGCCTGACGCTGCTGTTCAATACCCCGTTTCCATTCGTTAGCAGGGCCAGCCTGACAGGCCATCGCCGTGCCGATACCCATTGCCATCAATAAGATACCGCTTAATACGCCTTTCCCTACCGCTCGGGACACGCCCATTTATCACCACCCACTATCCCAATGATTATTTTATAATTTATAACATTGAAACCCTGTTCCAATTGTGAAAACAGTCACGCTTCTTTCGGTTATACGGCGAAAAATCAGGCAGTAATCACACCGTGTAATTTTCAATATACTGTGACCAATTCGACATATTCAGTTTTTATCCCTTGTAGGTATTGTGTCTTTTTGTACTGCTGTGCTTATATGAGTTGACGAGTGAATAACTCATTCGAACACAACATTCGGCCATAAATAATTCACTAGAACATAAATAGGATTCCCGTGACGCACTATTCTTCTTCCACTTCAGCACTACTAAGCACCGCGCATGTTGACGCGGTCGTCGTCGTGCGCGTGGCAGTCGTGGTCGTGGTCGTCGGCAGCGCGCCGTAACGGGTTCCGAATCGAAGATTCTCAAACCCCGCTGGCGCAAGCCGAGCGGGGTTTCTTGTTTTCCCCCCCCCGCTCCGACACCGCACCGGCCCTGATGAAGGATGTAAACATGCGTTATACAGGCGCTCAGTTAATTGTTCGGCTGCTTGAACAGCAGGGCATCACCACCGTAGCGGGCATTCCCGGCGGCGCAGCCCTGCCGTTATATGATGCACTGGGTCAGAGTAAAACGATCCGCCACGTTCTGGCTCGCCACGAGCAAGGCGCTGGATTTATGGCACAAGGCATGGCGCGCGCCAGCGGACGCGCGGCGGTTTGCATGGCGTCCAGCGGGCCGGGGGCGACCAACCTGCTCACCGCCATCGCCGATGCCAAACTGGATTCGATCCCGCTGGTGTGTATCACCGGTCAGGTGCCTTCCAGCATGATCGGTACCGATGCGTTTCAGGAAGTCGACACCTACGGCATCTCTATTCCCGTCACCAAACATAACTATCTGGTTCGCGACATCAACGAACTGCCGCGCGTGATCCCGGAAGCCTTTCGCATCGCGCAGTCGGGTCGTCCGGGCCCGGTGTGGATCGATATTCCCAAAGACATTCAGAATGCGACCATTGAGCTGAGCGAACTGCCGGGCGTCTTTCCTCTCGATACGCCACCTGCCATCGCCCAGCAGGAAATCGAGCGTGCTGCGGCCATGATTAATGCGGCTCAGCGTCCGGTGCTTTATCTGGGCGGTGGGATCATTAGCAGCGCCGCGCACGAGCAGGCGGTTCAACTGGCGGAACGCTCCAGCCTGCCAACCACCATGACGCTGATGGCGCTGGGCACCATGCCCGTCGATCACCCTCTGTCGCTCGGGATGCTGGGTATGCACGCCGCACGATCAACCAATCTGATCTTACAGCAGGCAGATTTGTTAATTGTGCTGGGTGCGCGTTTTGACGATCGTGCGATTGGTAAAGCGGAACAGTTTTGCCCGCAGGCCAGCATCATTCATATCGATATCGATCCTGCCGAGTTGGGTAAGATCCGCCAGCCGCACGTGGCGATCAACGCGGATGTCGCACAGGCGCTGGATCAGTTGCTGCCACAGATTACGCCGCAGCAGCGTGACGTATGGCGTACCACCGTCCGTGGTCTGCAACAGGAATTTCCGTTCAGTATGCCGGGCGCTGACGATCCATTAAGCCATTACGGTCTGGTTCAGGCCACGGCACAGGCGCTGACGCATGATGCCATCATCACGACCGATGTCGGCCAGCATCAGATGTGGGTCGCGCAATGTTATCCACTGCGTCGTCCACGCCAGTGGCTGACATCCGGCGGGTTTGGGACGATGGGCTTTGGCCTGCCTGCGGCGATTGGCGCGGCGCTGGCTGAACCGGATCGCACCGTGGTGTGTTTCTCGGGTGATGGCAGCCTGATGATGAATATTCAGGAAATGGCGACCGCGGCAGAAGAAGGACTTAACGTAAAAATCGTCCTGATGAACAACCAATCGCTCGGTCTGGTCCACCAGCAACAGGATATGTTTTTCCAAAAGCGCATCTTCGCGGCCGATTACCGCTACAGCGCGAATTTCCTCGCGATTGCCGCAGGTTTTGGCTTTGCAACCTGCGATCTTAACGCCGCCGCCAACCCACAGGCCGCGCTGCAAGAGATGCTCAATCAACCAGGTCCTGCGCTGATCCACGTACTTATTGACGCCAATGAAAAAGTGTTACCTATCGTGCCACCGGGCGCAGCGAACATCGATATGATCGGAGATTAATGACTATGTCAATTCAACTAACTTCGTCAACTCAACCAACTTCAAATCAGGTCACGCTAGAACTCTCTGTGCGCAACCATCCCGGCGTCATGTCACACGTTTGCGGCCTGTTTGCCCGCCGGGCATTTAACGTGGAAGGCATTCTGTGTATGCCGCTGGCAAATGGAGAAGAAAGCCGCATCTGGCTACTGGTCAAAGATGACCAGCGGCTACAGCAAATGATCAGTCAGGTGGAAAAGCTGGAGGACGTCCTTCAGGTTCGCCGTCACGGTGAAGAAATGCGTATTTTCGAGCAGGTCGCCGAGTTCTACTGCTAACTGGCGTGGCCGGGTCTTTCCCGGCCTGCCCAACATTACCCGTTTAACACCTGCCACAGCAGATGACGGTAAACTGGCATCAGCGGATGCTGTAGTAGTACGATCAGCAAGGCAACCGCCGCCGCGGACATCACAGGCGCGACCCAGCGCAGGCGTCTGAGCGGCATCTTTCTGCTAAACCAGTCACCATGTTTACGCTTATCACTGCGCCACCAGCGCCAGTTTAGCCAGCCAGCTCCCCACACCATGATGGCAGTAATCAGCAGCAGCCACTTAAACCCTGCGCTGTTTGTCCCCGCGGGGATATCAATCGCAACGCCAGCCAAAATACCCGGTAAGAAATAGGCAGGCGGCCACAGCAGGCAGCCGATGATATTCGGTACAGCAAATTTATAAGGCGGCAGCCCCAACATCCCCGCCACCATAGGAATGAGCGGACGCGTCGGCCCGACAAAACGCCCGATCAGTATCGTCGGCATCGGGTGCTGATACAGGGCATATTCGGTTTTACTCAGCAACGCCTGATGCTTTTTCAGGAAAGACCAGTTATGCAGCGGTGCCTTAAAACGCATGCCAATAAAATAGGAAATCCAGTCCCCCAGCAGGCAACCGATAATCCCTGCCGCCCACGCCGGGTAAAGCCCCATTTGTCCACTGCCGATCAGTGCTCCCAGCGTTGCCATCATCACCGTTCCCGGCAACAGCAGCCCTACCAAAGCCAGAGATTCGAGAAAGGCAACCAGCATGACGGCGATCAGTGAATACGCTAGCGATTGGGTAACCAGATGATCCAGCCACGCTTCCATAAAATCTACCCGTACGTTATAAAAACAAGGATTGTCTGGATCATAGCAGAAGCCGTCAACTCCTGATTTCACCTCATCATCCGATTAGGATTAATGTAAAAATCCAACACACCGGATTACCACACGATTTCGTCTCTCAGGCGATATTGATCCCTGTCCGATAGCGCGAAATCCAGCAATATCCTACCGAAAATATGTAGCATGATTTATCTATCCTGCGTTGAAGCGGTCTCAGCTCGCAAGTATAGGAAGCCTGTACGTTCTGATAAATATCAACTATTTCCCTTATCAAGGCAGACGCAATATCATTTTCCAATTCAAGCCGTTAGCACCACTTCAGTAATGTTGTTTTATGGCCAATTCTTTTGCACCGACGGGCATCAACACTTATGATAGCGGTCATTTTTTGCCACCGTGCCACACTGCCACTATGTTTTTTAAACTACTCAATCATTTCGGATTACGACGTCTTATCCTACTCTTGGCAGTGGCGAGCGCCTTGGTAACACTGGCAAACAGTTTTTATGCCAGCTATCGCGTCCAGCGAGAGCTTCTGATTGATAACACCCTTGAAGCCAACCGCGTCTACGCCACCAAGCTCGCGGCAATGACCCATTCCTTCTTTAAAGAATCCCAGCAGCAACTCGCCTACAGCGCCAATATCGTCGCTACCCAGATGGATGATAAGGTCGGTCTGTTTAAAGAAGCTGAACGCCTGCGGCTACAGACCAGCAATTTCAACTCTGTCGTCATTGCCGATGAAAAAGGTATCGTCAGAGCCACGTCGCCCGATACGTTCCAATTAATCGGGAGAAGCCTGACCACAGAAGGCGCTCTAGAAGCCTTGAAAGAAAAGCAGCCGCTTATCAGCCAGCCCTATGTGTCCGCCGCCAACAACTTCATTGTGCTGATATCTTCACCGATCTTCACACGAGATGGCCGCTACAAAGGGTTTATTGGCGGCTCGATCTATCTTAAGCAGCCCAGCGTTCTCAATACGCTCTTAGACAAACACTATTACCGCGACGGTTCTTATATTTACGTCACTGATAAGAACAAAAAAATGCTGTATCACCGTGACATCGAACGTATTGGCAAAGCAGAAACCAATAATCTGAAGATCGATGCGTATCACGAAAATAACGGCAGTCAGCACATGGTGAACTATCTGGGCGAAGCCATGCTGGCGGGTTACGCGGTTGAAGCCACCTCACAGTGGCAGATTGTGGCACTTCGCCCGATGGACATCACGCTGAAACCTCTCGATAGCCTGATGCTGAACGTGCTGCGTCACACACTTCCGCTCGCACTGTTGACCATCTTCTGCGTCTGGCTGCTAGCCCGGCTCATCGCCCAGCCGCTGTGGCTGCTGGCGCGCAGCGCCAATAAAATGGATGCGACGGACGTCTCCGACGACATCAGAAATATTCACTCCTGGTATTTCGAAGCCTCGCAGCTTAAACAGGCCATGCTGCTGGGTATCGATTTACTCCAGCGTAAAATTGGTAAGTTGCGTTCTGAAGCACATTCAGACCCCATGACCGAACTGCTCAATCGCCGTGGGTTAGATAGCGTGCTCCGCTACTGGCAGATGGGGCAGAAAAGCTTTGCGGTCATCGCGCTGGATATCGATCGCTTCAAGCTCATCAATGACACTTACGGTCACGATGTCGGCGATAACGTTATTCGCTATCTCTCACAGCTTATTCGCACCAGCTCACGTGATTCCGACATTCTATGCCGCAGCGGCGGTGAAGAATTTTTGATCCTACTGCCGGAAACCCGTCTCGACGTCGCGCTCAGCATTGCTGAACGGCTACGGCAGCGCATGGAGGAATCGACCATTCCTGTCGTGGGCAATATCACCATCTCATTAGGCGTTGCCCTGTGGGAACCGGGCGTCAGCGATATGCCAATCGATCGCACCTTCAAGCTGGCAGATGAAGCTCTGTATCAAGCCAAGCAGGAAGGCCGCAACCGCGTGATCTCTGCCTCCGGCAACGAGCAGTAATCCATTTTCCCCTCTTCTCTATCATAGGTGATGTCGCTGGACATCACCTGTATAAATAACCATACTTATCTCTACCATCCTTCCTTCTCTCGTTTGCTATAAAAGGCCGCTTAGTGACTCAGGTTCGTCAGGGGTTTCTACTGACCCGCCACTGGAACGACACACCAACTGGCACGCAGATTGAATTCTGGCTGGCCACCGACGAGGGCCCACTGCTCGCACGTCTGCCAGTACAGCAGGCCGTTGCCTTTATTCCTGCACAGCAGGAAGCCCGTGCCAGAACGCTTTTACAGCAGGAGAAACGCTGGCAGTTAAAACCACTCGCCATGCAGGATTTCCACCATCAGCCGCTGCTGGGGCTGTATTGCCCGCAATACCGACAGCTACTGCGACTGGAGAAATTGCTGCGTGAAGGCGGCGTTCAGGTCTACGAAGCGGATATTCGCCCGACGGAACGCTTTTTGATGGAACGCTTTATCACCGCACCCGTGTGGTTTAGCGGCAACGCCGTTTCAGATAGCCTGCTGACGGACGCCCGCATGAAACCCAATCCTGATTACCGCCCGACGCTCAAACTGGTGTCGTTGGATATCGAGACCACCCGCCACGGCGAGCTTTACTGCATCGGGCTGGAAGGCTGCGGACAGCGTCAGGTTTATATGCTCGGCCCACCGAACGGCACGCCTGCCGAGCACGAGGATTTTACGCTGGAGTACGTCGCCAGCCGCCCGTTGTTGCTGGAAAAGCTGAATACCTGGATGCAGCAGCACGATCCTGATGCCATCATCGGCTGGAATCTGGTGCAGTTTGACCTGCGCGTCTTGCAGAAACATGCCGAGCGCTACAACATTCCGCTCAAGCTAGGGCGCAACGGTCAGGCGTTAGAATGGCGGGAGCACGGCTTTAAACAGGGGCATTTTTTTGCCAGCGCCACTGGCCGTTTGATCATCGATGGCATTGATGCGCTCAAATCCGCGACGTGGAATTTTGCCTCGTTTAGTCTGGAATTCGTCGCGCAGTCGCTACTGGGGGAAGGCAAAGCCATCGACACACCCTATCAGCGGATGGATGAAATCGACCGCCGTTTTGCTGAAGATAAACCGGCACTCGCACGCTATAACCTGCAAGACTGCGAACTGGTCACGCGTATTTTCGACAAAACCGAGCTGCTGCCTTTTTTGCTAGAACGCGCCAGCGTCACTGGTCTGGCGGCCGACCGCAGCGGCGGTTCCGTTGCAGCATTTTCCCACCTTTATTTACCGCGCATGCATCGCATGGGTTACGTTGCCCCGAATCTGGGTGACGTCGCGCTCGAAGCCAGCCCCGGCGGATTTGTGATGGATTCGCGTCCCGGCCTGTATGATTCGGTGCTCGTGCTGGATTATAAGAGCCTCTACCCTTCCATCATCCGTACGTTCCTGATCGACCCGGTCGGGCTAGCGGTAGGAACACAGAATCCAGACACTCAGCACGCCGTTTCCGGCTTTCGCGGGGCGTGGTTCTCCCGCGAACAGCATTGCCTGCCGGCGATTGTCGAGCAAATCTGGCAAGGGCGTGAAGCGGCGAAGCGTACCAACAATAAGCCACTGTCGCAGGCGCTAAAGATCATCATGAATGCCTTTTATGGCGTGCTGGGCGCGACAGGCTGCCGCTTCTTCGATCCGCGTCTCGCCTCCTCCATCACCCTACGCGGCCATGAGATCATGCGCAAAACGCGCGAGCTGATCGAGGAACAGGGCTATCAGGTGATTTATGGCGATACCGACTCCACCTTTGTCTGGCTGAAGCACGCGCATAGCGAAGAAGAAGCCGCAAAAATTGGCAACGCGCTGGTGCAGCACGTTAACCAATGGTGGAAACAACACCTGCAAGACACTCAGCAGTTGACCAGCGCGCTGGAGCTGGAGTTTGAAACCCACTTTCGCCGCTTCCTGATGCCAACGATTCGCGGCGCGGAACAAGGCAGTAAAAAGCGCTATGCCGGCATGATCGACACGCCACAAGGCGAAAAGATGGTGTTCAAAGGGCTGGAAACCGTGCGCACCGACTGGACACCGCTGGCGCAGCAGTTTCAACAGCAGCTCTATCTGCTAATTTTTCAGCAACAGCCTTATCAGGACTGGCTGCGGAATTATGTCGACCGCACTCTGAACGGGGATTTTGACGATCTGCTGATCTACCGTAAACGGCTGCGCCGCCGGCTTGATGATTACCAGCGCAACGTGCCGCCTCACGCCAGAGCCGCGAAAATCGCCGATGACTATAACCGTCAGCAAGGACGACCGCTGCAATACCAAAACGGCGGCTGGATCAGCTATGTGATGACCGTCAACGGCCCTGAACCTTTGGAAACCCGGCATTCTCCGCTGGACTACCAGTTCTATGTAGAACGCCAGCTCCAGCCCGTCGCAGATGCCATTCTGCCTTTCCTGCACGACGATTTTGCTACACTGGTAACAGGTCAAATGGGCTTGTTTTAAATGACAGGGGTTAATTCGTGCTACAGCAAGTTTGAGGGGTGACGAACGCACCGTCATCCATTACCATAACGCCCTTTCTGAATTTGCATCAGCAGCATTATCGGCACCCGATAATGTAATCAGACATTCCTCCGACACAGACGAACATCGAGCTAAGAATTTATGCCTTTTACACTTGGTCAGCGCTGGATCAGCGATACGGAAAGCGAACTTGGACTGGGAACGGTTGTTGCCGTCGATACGCGTATGATTACGCTGCTTTTCCCTGCCAGCGGTGAAAACCGACTTTATTCCCGCAGCGACGCCCCCATCACCCGCGTGATGTTCAATCCCGGCGACACCGTCACCAGCCATGAAGGCTGGCAGCTCAAAGTTGATGACGTGCGAGAAGAAAAAGGGTTGCTGGTGTATTGCGGCCAACGCCTCGACGATGAAACGTCGGCGGAACTGCGTGAAGTCTTCCTCGACAGCAAGCTGACGTTCAACAAACCGCAAGATCGCCTGTTTGCCGGGCAGATCGATCGTATGGATCGCTTTGCACTACGCTACCGCGCCCGCAAGCATCAGAACGAGCAAACGTTGCAACAGTGGGGCGGATTGCGCGGCATGCGTGCCAGCCTGATCCCCCATCAGTTGCATATCGCTCATGAAGTCGGCCAACGCCACGCACCGCGCGTTTTGCTGGCGGACGAAGTCGGTCTGGGGAAAACCATTGAAGCCGGGATGATCATCCACCAGCAGTTGCTGGCAGGTCGTGCCAGTCGCGTGCTGATTGTCGTGCCGGAAACTCTGCAACATCAGTGGCTGGTCGAAATGCTGCGCCGCTTTAACCTGCTATTCTCACTGTTTGACGACGAACGCTATGCCGAAGCCAAGCTGGACAGCAGCAATCCGTTTGAAACCGAACAGTTGGTCATCTGCTCACTGGGATTTGTGCAACGCAGCGCCCAACGCTTTGCGCAGCTCGTTAACGCCGACTGGGATCTGCTGGTGGTGGATGAAGCCCACCATCTGGTCTGGAGCGAAGAAAGCCCTAGCCCGGAATATCAGGCAATTGAAACGCTGGCACGCGCCACGCCGGCCGTTCTGCTCTTAACCGCGACGCCGGAACAGCTCGGCCAACAGAGCCACTTTGCGCGCTTACGCCTGCTCGATCCCAACCGTTTCCACGACTATCAGGAATTCGTTGCCGAACAGCAGCAGTACCGCCCGGTCGCCGATGCCGTCACGCTGCTGTTAGCGGGCGAAAAAGCCCAAACGGCTGAACTGAATGCGCTGAGCGATCTGCTGGGCGAACAGGATATCGAACCGCTGCTGAAAGCCATCAACAGCGACAGTGATGACAATCAGAAAGCGCGTCAGGAACTGATCACCATGCTGATGGATCGCCACGGTACCAGCCGTGTGCTATTCCGTAACACGCGCCAGGGAGTTAAAGGCTTCCCGCAGCGTATCCTGCATCAAATCCGTCTGCCGCTGCCGTCGCAGTACCAAACGGCGATTAAGGTGTCCGGCATTATGAACGCGAATAAGGCGCTGGAAGCCCGCGCCCGCGACATGCTGTACCCGGAACAAATTTATCAGCAGCTCGAAGGGGACGATGCCACGTGGTGGAACTTCGATCCGCGCGTGGAATGGTTACTGAACTACCTGACTGCACATCGTGACGAAAAAGTGCTGGTGATCTGTGCACAGGCAGCCACCGCGCTACAGCTGGAGCAAGTGCTGCGCACGCGTGAAGCGATCCGCGCCGCCGTCTTCCATGAAGGATTGTCTATTCTGGAGCGTGACCGCGCCGCCGCCTATTTTGCTTCTGAAGAAGAAGGCGCACAGGTGCTGATCTGTTCAGAGATCGGTTCCGAAGGTCGTAACTTCCAGTTCGCCAGCCACTTAGTGATGTTCGATCTGCCGTTCAACCCCGACCTGCTGGAACAGCGTATTGGTCGTCTGGACCGTATCGGGCAGGCCAAAGAAATTCAGATTCTGGTGCCGTATCTGGAAAGCACCGCACAGGCGTTGCTGGTGCGCTGGTATCACGAAGGGTTGGATGCATTTGAACACACCTGCCCGACAGGCCGTACCATCTATGATGCGCACCACACGCAGTTGATCGAGCGACTGACGACCGTTGGTGAACAGCAGGGACTGGATGAGTTTATCCATGTTTGCCGTCAACAGCACGACAGCCTGAAACAACAGCTTGAACAAGGCCGCGATCGCCTGCTGGAAATGCATTCTAACGGTGGCGAACAGGCTCAACTGCTAGCGCAAGCCATTGCCGAGCAGGATAATGACGTCAATCTGGTGACATTCGCCCTGAACCTGTTCGATATTGTTGGCATCAATCAGGAGGATCGCAGCGATAACCTGATCATCCTGACGCCATCCGATCATATGCTGGTGCCAGACTTCCCGGGCCTGCCGCAGGACGGCTGTACGATCACCTTCGATCGCGATCAGGCGCTTTCTCGCGAAGACGCACAGTTTATCAGTTGGGAACACCCGCTGATCCGTAACGGGCTCGATCTGGTGCTGTCCGGTGATACCGGCAGTTGCGCAGTGTCGCTGCTGAAAAATAAAGCGCTGCCGGTCGGCACATTGCTGGCAGAATTGGTTTACGTGGTGGAAGCGCAGGCACCGAAACACCTGCAGCTGACCCGCTTCCTGCCGCCTACGCCGGTTCGCCTGCTGATGGACCGTAAAGGCACCAATCTGGCGGCACAGGTTGAGTTTGAAAGCTTCAACCGCCAGCTCAATGCGGTAAACCGTCATACGTCCAGCAAGCTGGTGAATGCCGTACAGCCTGATGTTCACGCCATGCTGCAACAGGCAGAAGCGCTGGTGGAAACGCAGGCGCGCCATCTCATCGCCGAAGCTCAGGAGCAGGCTGACCTGCAATTGCGCCGCGAGCTGGAACGTCTGGAAGCGCTGAAAGCCGTCAACCCCAACATTCGTGAAGATGAGCTGACTGCATTGGAAAACCAGCGCGAACAGGTGCTGAGCAACCTGCATGAAGCCAACTGGCGTCTGGATGCAATCCGTCTGGTTGTAGTGACACATCAGTAATGTGCCGCCCATATATGCCTTATCAGACCGTTGACAAACCTATTCGCCGAATGAAAACGGGAGTAACGGAATAGAAGAGTAAAGCGTTTGCGCCATGGACAAAAACGTCAGGAACGTTTTTGAACGTCGCTTGCGACGGCCCTGGAAGGGGGAATCTCAGGGATGAGATTCCTATCTGCGCAATCCGAGCTTACATGGACGTACTTGCAGCGTCTTTACGATCTATCCGTTACCCCCGCTCTGCGGACTTTGTCAGCAACCTCTTATACATATATGGGCAGCCAGACTTTTCAGTGCACGGATAGCCACATAGTAGAGAAGCACGGAGATGAGGTTTCCGCAGGAGTACCTCGCCTCGTGATAAGTCCGAGTATCTCGATCAAACAGCAACGACGTCCCTGTCTTTTACGTATTTTGGAGCGTGAATGGAACCCTATAATCCGCCTACCGATCCCTGGTTGCATATTCTGTATCAGGATCAGCACATCATGGTGGTGAATAAACCCAGCGGTCTGCTGTCGGTTCCCGGCCGTGCGCCAGAACACAAAGACAGCGTCATGAACCGTATTCAGGCTGACTATCCGACCGCAGAATCCGTACATCGTCTGGATATGGCAACCAGCGGCGTGATTGCCGTCGCCCTCACGAAAGCCGCGGAGCGCGAATTAAAGCGTCAGTTTCGCGAGCGTGAACCCAAGAAATCCTACCTTGCCCGCGTCTGGGGACACATGGCACAGGATGAAGGCGTCATCGACCTGCCTCTGATCTGCGATTGGCCGAACCGCCCGAAACAGAAAGTCTGCTTTGAAACAGGAAAAGCAGCGCAGACGGAGTATCAGGTACTTTCGCGTGACGCTGACGGTACAACACGCGTCAAGCTGATGCCGATTACCGGTCGCTCCCACCAACTGCGTGTTCACCTGCTCGCACTAGGTCACCCTATCCTCGGCGATGGCTTTTATGCGCACCCCGATGCCAAAGCACTCGCCCCCCGCCTTTTACTGCACGCACAAGAACTGGCTATCACCCACCCTGAATTCAATACCCCCATGCACTTTCGTTGCGAAGCGGATTTTTGAGGCAGATGCGCCGACGGTATTTGCAAATCGGTGTTTGCGGGAACGGTAAAACGGGGAAGGAGTAAGAAGAGGAAGGATGCGGATTATTTTGTCTGACTCGCGCTTTTCAGCAGTTCATAGGCGGCCTGAATATCCTGCGCTTTGCGCTTGGCCATTTCCATCATCCTCGGCGAAAGCTTCTTGGCGACCAGCTTATCGGGATGATGCTCGCTCATGAGTTTGCGATAGGCACGCTTAATCGTCACGGCGTCATCGCTGCTGCGCACGCCCAGCGTACGACAGGCACTTTCGACCGTTGGCCCACGCGGCGGTGAAGCCGGGCGTTGGCCGCCATAAGAGTGTCCGTTGGAGTAGCCCCCGCTGGAGTGGCCGTTACTGCGTCGTTGATGCGATTTACCGTTCTGGCGTGACTGATTCTGCCGCGACTGTTGCCCCGTGCTACTTTCCATATTCCGCAGAAAGAACTCAAACTGCTCGCGCGTCACGCCCAGCTCATCGGCAATTACATACAACACGCGTCGTTCATTTGGATGCAATACGCCATCAACAAACGCGACCTGAAGCTGAATTTCCAGAAACATCTTAATTAAATCAAAACGTCCCAGACAGGCATCGCGTAGCTTGCGTAATTTTATTCGCAGAGGGAAATGGCTGGTTTTTCCTTCACGGAAAGCCCGTTGAGCGGCCGTTCTGGCCTCACCAAACAGCTCAAGGCGATCCATCATTTTGGTTGCGATCTTGATATCAGCTTCCGTCACCCGGCCTTTGGATTTGGTCAGGTGTCCCATGGCCTGAAAGGTCGTGAGAAAGAACAATGACTGACGGGTAGACTGAGCTGAGAAATAATCACGGCGACGCGATGCCCGGGCTTTGTCAATCCAATGCCCCATCAGTAAGCCCATGATCATTCCCCAGATGCCAGCGCTTGAGACGATTCCCAGCGCCAACCCCAGCAACTTTCCCCAATACCGCATATACTCCTCAAATCCTCATGCCGTCAGCCAAAAATTGCTTTATCATACCTGTCATTTATCTTTGCACCTAACGGCGGTGCGTATAGGCGGTGGGGATTTAACACTGGCGCGACGCTAACGAGTGATATAGTCTCTGACCGTTTGCCGGCATGATGCCCCTGATGACGGAACACCTGATACCACGTATGAAAAAAAGTTTCCCAACTCTGCTGGCCACTCTGGTTTGGTCGGCGCTTTACAGTCAGCACGCGCTGGCCGATCTCGCTGAACAGTGCATGCTGGGTGTACCTACGTACAACAGACCGCTGGTAACAGGCGATCCTAATCAGCTGCCGGTCAATATTCAGGCCGACAAAACCGAAGCCAATTATCCCGACAACGCCAAATTCATCGGCAATGTTAACATCCAGCAGGGCAACAGCGTCATGACCGCCGAGCAGGTGGAACTGAACCAGTTGGATCCGACAACGCAGGGTAGCACGCCAACGCGTACCATTACTGCAACGGGAAATGTCCACTACGACGACAATCAGGTTATCCTGAAAGGCCCTAAAGCCTGGGCCAACCTGAACACCAAAGATACCGACGTCTATGAAGGCGACTATCAGATGGTGGGCCGTCAAGGGCGTGGTTCCGCCGACAAAATGAAAATGCGTGACAGCAATCGCTACACCATTCTGGAAAACGGCTCCTTCACTTCCTGTCTGCCGGGAGATAATAGCTGGAGTGTCGTCGGTTCGGAAGTGATTCAAGACAGAGAAGAGCAGGTTGCTGAAATCTGGAACGCACGTTTCAAGATTGCTGGCGTACCGGTGTTCTATAGCCCGTATTTACAGCTTCCTATCGGCGATAAACGACGCTCTGGCTTCCTGATCCCCAATGCAAAATATGGTAGCAGCAATGGCTTCGAACTGCTGACGCCCTATTACTGGAATATTGCCCCTAATTTTGACGCCACGATCACACCGCATCTGCAAACTAAGCGTGGTATGCAGTGGCAGAACGAATTCCGTTACCTGACCACACCGGGCCTTGGTGTCATTCAGTTCGACTGGCTGCCCAGCGACAATGAATACGCCAAAATCTCACCACAAGACGATAACGATACTCGCTGGCTGTTCCACTGGGGTCACAGCGGCGTGATGGATCATGTGTGGCGCTTTAACGCAGACTACACAAAAGTCAGCGACGATCGCTACTTCACCGATCTGGATTCACATTACGGTTCGACTACCGATGGCTACGTCGCCCAAAAGCTCAGTGCAGGCTATGCGAACCAAAACTGGAATACCACGGTGTCCACCAGACGGTTCCAGGTCTTTTCCAACGCAACCAGCCGTGATGTCTACCGTGCTGAGCCGCAGCTCGATATCAATTATTACCAGAATGATATCGGCCCGGTTGATATGCATCTTTATGGTCAGGCGGTAAAATTTACCAACGTCAACGACAACCGGCCGGAAGCGACTCGTCTGCACGTTGAGCCAACGCTGAATCTCCCGCTGGCAAACCGCTGGGCTAGCCTGAATACCGAAGCCAGGCTGTTGGCGACGCACTATCAACAGGACAATCTGGATCGCTATCGTGCCGATCCTACCGTCAACGACGTCAATAAAAACGCACTCCAGAGTTCCGTTAACCGCGTCATGCCGCAATATAAAGTCGATGGCAAAATGGTCTTTGAGCGTGAAATGGACTGGTCGCAGGCCTATACCCAGACGCTGGAACCTCGCGCGCAGTACCTGTATGTGCCTTATCGCGATCAGAGCAGCATCCATACCTATGACTCCACGCTGATGCAGACCGATTATTCCGGCCTGTTCCGCGATCGCAGCTATAGCGGCCTGGATCGCATCGCGTCCGCGAATCAGATTGCGACCGGTGTCACTACGCGTATTTATGATGATGCGTTGGTTGAACGTTTTAACGCTTCTATTGGTCAAATCTATTACTTCGATCGTCCACGTACCGGTGACCGCAATACGTCACTCGATAAAAGTGATAACAACGGCAGCCAGGTGTGGGCCGGTGATTCATTCCTGAAAATCGATGACAGCTGGGGCATTCGCGGGGGTCTGCAATACGACAATCGTCTGAACGAAGTCGCGCTGGGCGACGCCGTGTTAGAATACCGTCGCGATGCGGAGCGTCTGGTGCAGTTGAACTACCGTTACGCCAGCCCTGAATACATTCGCGACATGTTGCCGAACGTGACAAATCAGGGTTCTCAGCAAGGTATTTCGCAGGTCGGTGTCACCGCGAGCTGGCCGATCGTCGAGCGTTGGGCGGTGGTTGGGGCTTATTATTACGATACCAAGGCTAATCAGCCAGCAAACCAGCTGATTGGTTTACAGTACAATACCTGCTGTTGGGCTGTGAGCGTCGGTTATGAACGTAAAATTACCGACTGGAACAGCGCAAGCCGCAGCAGCGAATACGACAACAAAGTGTCGTTTAATATCGAATTACGTGGTTTAAGCAGCAATTACAGTCTGGGTTCCGACAAAATGCTGCGTTCAGGTATTTTGCCTTACCAGCGCGCATTCTGATGTCATGCAGAGTGCTTAGCCGATAAGGGCCACAGGCTGTCTCACTGAAACGTTGGAACTTTTAACCCGCCTTGCGGATGAAATAATGGGAAAGGTATGAAGAACTGGAGAACGCTTATTCTCGGATTGGCACTGAGTGCCTCTACCGCGTTCGCAGCACCACAGGTGGTTGATAAAGTCGCAGCAGTAGTCGACAACAGCGTCGTGTTGGAAAGTGATGTAAACAGTCTTTTGCAGTCGGTAAAACTGAACGCCCAGCAGGCCGGGCAACAGTTGCCGGATGACGCCACGCTGCGTCATCAGATTACCGATCGCCTGATCATGGATAACATCATCCTGCAAATGGCGCAGAAGATGGGTATCCAGGTGACGGATGAGCAGTTGAATCAGGCGATTACCAATATTGCCGCTCAGAACCGGATGTCTCTGGACCAGCTAAAAAGCCAGCTGGCTTATGAAGGTCTGAACTACAACACTTACCGTAACCAGATTCGCAAAGAGATGCTGATTTCGGAAGTGCGTAACAACGAAGTCCGCCGTCGCATTACCGTGCTGCCACAGGAAGTCGATACGCTGGCTAAGCAAATCGCCACCCAGACCGGTGAAAACGATGAGCTGAATCTGAGCCACATTCTGATCCCATTATCAGAAAACCCGACTCAGCAGCAGGTTGATGAGGCGGAAAACCTGGCAACGTCGCTGGTGAAACAAATCAATGAAGGCGCGGATTTTGGCAAGTTGGCCATTACCTATTCCGCAGACTCTCAGGCGCTGAAAGGCGGCCAAATGGGCTGGGGCAAGTTGCAAGAGATCCCAACGCTGTTTGCTGAACGCTTAACACAGGCGCAGAAAGGTCAGGTCGTTGGCCCGATCCGTTCTGGTGTGGGTTTCCACATTCTGAAAGTGAACGATATTCGTGGCGGTAACAAAAGCGTATCGGTAACCGAAACGCATGCTCGCCATATTCTGATCAAACCGTCTGTCGTCATGACGGACAGCCAGGCGCAAGCCAAGCTGGCCGAAGTGGCACAGCAGATCAAAAACGGCAGCACTGATTTTGCCTCACAAGCCAAACTGCTCTCCCAGGATCCCGGTTCAGCGAATCAGGGCGGCGACCTTGGCTGGGCTTCTCCAGATATGTACGATCCGGCCTTCCGCGATGCGTTGTTGAAACTGAAGAAAGGCGAAATCAGCCAGCCTGTTCATTCCTCTTTTGGCTGGCACCTGATTCAGTTGCTAGACACCCGTCAGGTTGATAAAACCGACGCGGCGCAAAAAGAGCAAGCGTACCGTATGATCTTTAATCGTAAATTCGCTGAAGAAGCGCAAACCTGGATGCAGGAACAGCGTGCAGCGGCCTATGTCAAAGTGATTAATGGTGCCACTAACTAATGCAGACTGAGAGCAATACGCCACGCGTTGTGATCACCCCCGGCGAACCCGCCGGGATTGGCCCCGATCTGGTGATTGCTCTGGCTCAGCAGGCCTGGCCTGTAGAGCTCGTGATCTGTGCGGATCCTGACCTGTTACTCAGTCGCGCATTGCAGCTGTCTATGCCGCTGACGCTGCGTGACTATCAACCCGGCCAGCCCGCACAGCCACAACAGGCGGGTAGCCTGACCATCCTGCCGATCGCCGCACCGGCAACCATCATTCCAGGCCAATTGAATGTCGCTAACAGCGCTTATGTCGTTGAAACGTTGGCGCGTGCTTGCGATGGTTGCCTGAACGGTGAATTCGCCGCGCTGATTACCGGCCCGGTGCATAAAGGCATTATCAACGATGCCGGCGTCCCCTTCAGCGGACACACTGAGTTTTTCGCCGATCGCAGCCGCTGTGACCGTGTCGTCATGATGCTGGCAACAGAAGAACTGCGCGTTGCCTTAGCGACCACGCATCTTCCGCTTGCAGCCGTTTCTGCGGCGATTACCCGCCAGAGCCTGCACGAAGTCATCACGATTTTGCATCATGATTTGCAGACAAAATTCGGCATCGTTCAACCACAGATCTATGTCTGCGGATTGAATCCTCATGCCGGCGAAGGCGGCCATATGGGCCGTGAAGAGCTAGATGTGATTAACCCAGCGCTGGACGAACTCCGGCAACAGGGCATCACGCTGGTTGGGCCGTTGCCTGCCGACACGCTTTTCCAGCCAAAGTATCTGCAGCACGCTGACGCCGTTTTGGCGATGTATCACGATCAAGGGCTCCCGGTTCTGAAATATCAGGGCTTCGGGCGCGCCGTTAATATCACGCTGGGGTTACCTTTTATTCGTACGTCGGTCGATCACGGTACAGCGCTTGAGCTGGCCGCAACCGGCAGCGCCGACCCCGGCAGCTTCATCACGGCATTAAATCTTGCCATTAAAATGATAAAACACAGTAATGAATAATCGCGTACACCAAGGTCACTTCGCCCGTAAACGTTTTGGGCAAAACTTTTTAAACGATCACTTCGTGATCGATAGCATCGTTTCGGCGATTCATCCTCAACCGGGTCAAGCGATCGTTGAGATCGGTCCCGGCCTCGGCGCGTTGACCGCACCCGTTGGCGAACGGATGGATCGTTTTACCGTTATTGAGCTGGATAGGGATCTGGCCGCGCGGCTGGAAACGCATCCGACGCTGAAAGACAAGCTGACAATTATTCAGCAAGATGCCATGACGATCGATTTCGCCGCGCTCGCTGAACAAGCTGGGCAACCGCTGCGTGTTTTCGGCAACCTGCCGTATAACATTTCCACACCGCTGATGTTCCACTTGTTCACCTATACTCAATCTATCCGCGACATGCACTTTATGTTGCAGAAAGAGGTGGTTAACCGCTTGGTGGCAGGGCCGAACAGTAAAGCCTTCGGACGCCTGAGCGTCATGGCACAGTATTATTGTCAGATAATCCCTGTGCTTGAAGTACCACCAGAGGCATTCAAGCCCGCGCCTAAAGTTGATTCCGCCGTAGTGCGACTCGTTCCTCATGCCGAGATCCCCTACCCGGTCAGCGACATTCGCGTGCTGAGCCGCATCACAACGGAAGCGTTTAACCAGCGCCGTAAGACACTGCGTAACAGTCTGGGCAACCTGTTCACCCCGGAAATTCTCACCGAGCTGGGAATCGATGTCTCCAGCCGCGCAGAGAATGTGACCGTTGAACAATATTGCCGATTGGCGAACTGGTTGAGCGAGCATCCTGTAAAACAGGAATAACTGGAGTTCATCATGATTAATGCGCCCCGCGTTTGTGTACAGGTTCAGAGCTTCTATGTGGAATCACAATCGGAGCCTGATGAAGAACGTTTCGTGTTTGCTTACACGATTACGGTTCGCAATCTGGGGCGTCATGAAGTCCAGCTTTTGGGACGTTATTGGCTGATCACCAACGGTAACGGTCGCCAGACTGAAGTTCAGGGTGAAGGTGTCGTCGGTGAGCAGCCGATTATCCAGCCCGGCGGCGAATTCCAATATACCAGCGGTGCCGTCATCGAAACGCCTCTCGGTACGATGGAAGGCCACTACCATATGGTTGACCATCAGGGTAAAGCGTTTCAGGTTTCCATCCCCGTTTTCCGTCTGGCTATTCCTTCACTGATACATTAATTATGTCTACCTACTTAGTTGGCGATGTTCACGGCTGTTTAGTTGAACTCAAAGCGCTATTGGCGCAAGTTTCCTTTAATCCAGAGCAAGATACGCTCTGGCTAACTGGCGATTTAGTCGCACGCGGGCCGGATTCCCTCCTGGTTCTACGCTTTGTTCGCTCCCTCGGTTCCTCTGTTCGCATGGTGCTTGGCAATCACGATCTGCACCTGCTAGCCGTTTATGCAGGCATCAGCCGCAACAAGCCGAAAGATCGGCTCAACGAGCTCCTTACCGCGCCCGATGCAGACGAACTCATCAACTGGCTACGCCGCCAGCCGATCTTACAGGTCGATGACGATCTAAAGCTGGTGATGGCGCACGCGGGCATCACGCCGCAGTGGGATCTCCACACTGCACAGATGTGCGCACGCGAAGTCGAGTCGATCCTGAGCAGCGACAGCTACCCACTTTTCCTCGATGCCATGTATGGCGATATGCCGAACCACTGGAGCCCGGAACTTAGCGGTCTGGCCCGTCTACGCTTTAGCACCAACGTCTTTACCCGTATGCGCTACTGCTTCTCCGGCGGGCAGTTGGATATGCTGTGTAAAGAGCCACCGAGTCAGGCTCCTTCTCTGCTAAAACCGTGGTTTGAGCTGCCGAGTCAGGTTGCCGGGGAATACGCTATTGCGTTCGGCCATTGGGCCTCGCTGGAAGGGAAAGGCACGCCGGAAAACATTTACGCGCTGGATACCGGGTGCTGTTGGGGAGGAGAGCTGACTATGCTGCGTTGGGACGATAAGCGTTATTTCACGCAACCGTCACTCTCATCAAATACCGAGCTTTCTGGCGATAGCGCACCCTTATCGGGTGAGTAAAGGCTCGAAAACCGTTGCTCCATCGCCAACCGTGCCAGAGTCATAGAAAGGGGAAAGTCGTTTCAGACTGAGCCTTTTTGGATGACGGTACGGCCAACGCCTCGGCGGGAATCGACCAGATGCCACCGCCAAGAAACCCGGACAGGCCGACGGCATCTACGCCGCCTGACGGCAATTCACGGCGGCGTGGATCGCTCAGTCGGTCAGTATTCAGATTACGGTTTCTATTCGTCATGCTTACTGTCTCCTATCTATCAAACAAAGCGGCTTAACGACATTTCAATTGAACGACGAAAGCCGCTACTCATTTTCATACTAGCGATGATAGATGACGGAAATGTGACCCATTTCCGCTAAAAAATGGAGAATTCATCTCTCACTGTGACTGCTGATGGGTTGCCGCGGTGGGTTTTGTCTGCGGTTGAGAAGCAGCAGAATATTGCACCACCAGCATCCCCATCACGATTAACGCGACACCCGCGATTCGCCCCAGCGTCGCAGGCTTCACCGCCAACCCCATCAAACCAAAATGATCGATGATCAGCGATGCCACAACCTGCCCAACAATCACGCAGACAATAAAACCTGAGGCTCCGAGCTTTGGCGTCAGCAATAAGGCGGCGGTGATATAGGCCACACCTGCCACGCCGCCCAGCCAGATCCACCACGGCCCCTGCAAGGCATTACCCAGTGCTGGCGTGGGCACCCGAGCAGCAAACAGAATCGGCAACAGCACGCAGATGCTGACCAGCAGTGAGACCAGCGTTGCCCAAAGTGGATGGCCTAACGAGCGCCCCAGCATCGCATTACTGGCAGCCTGAAAAGGCACGATGCTCCCGGCGAATACCGCAATACCCAGCGGCAGCAATAATGAGAGAGAAAAAGAAGAGAATAACGACATGGAGCCCCCTGATTCACAATATAAGTTCACAACGTAATTGGGATGTTCCAATACTCCATCATCCATTAAACTGATGGAAATTCGTAATTCATACGGAAGGCATTCACAGAATGGATGATTTACGGCGTATCGATATGAATCTGCTGCTAACGCTTCATGCACTGTTGACGGAAAAACATGTCACGCGGGCAGCGCTGCGCCTGCACCGCAGCCAGCCTGCCGTCAGCCATTCACTAGCACAGCTTCGCCAGATTTTTAACGATCCGCTGTTAGTCCGGCGTGAAGTCGGTCTGACGCTAACGACCCGTGCACAAGCGCTACTCGGCCCGCTGGAACTCGCGCTTGATCAACTAAATGGCCTTATACAAGCTCCGCAGTTCGATCCGCGCCATAGCACGCGACATTTCCGTTTGGCGCTTTCTGATTACGGTACGAATGCCGTTTTGCCAACGCTCATGCGGCATCTACGCGTGCAAGCTCCCGGCGTTTCGCTGGCCGTCAGTCATGCCGGCCGTGAAATGATGCTGGCACAGTTGATTGATGGCGAAATCGATTTAGGCCTCGGCGTATTTCCTGAACGCCCGCCTGAAGTACACGCCGAGCTTCTCTTTGAAGAACAGTTTGCCTGTCTGGCCGACCGCGCTACGCTGCCGGAAAACGGTACGCTATCGTTTGAGGCATGGCTGGAACGCCCACATGTTCTGGTCACCATGCATCCCGATTCAGCCAATGAAGTGGACAGCGCGCTTGCTGCAAGCGGCCTTTCGCGCAATGTCGTGCTGACGCTGCCCCACTGGCACGCCGCCATCAATCTCATTGCCAGTACTGACCTGATTTTGACTGCCGCACGGCGCAGCATGGCCCACATCACTACGCCAGATTTGCACATTTTCCCGCCTCCTTTCGCGATACCCCATTTTGCCTTCCAGCAGGTGTGGCATACGCGACGCGAGAGCGATCCTGCGCATCGCTGGCTGAGACATGCCATTTGGGAAAGCTGTCAGGCGGGGAAGTAAAACATCGGGTAAGAAAACGAAAAAACCCGCAACAAGGCGGGTTTAGCGAGTCATCGACAGAATGTTATCGCAGGAAAGGCGCTTAGCGGCGTTCCAGAATTTCGAAGCAGTAACTGTGTGAGTTGCGCTCGTCAGCATCATGGAACTCGCTGAAAACAGACTGCCACTCATCCGGCTCATAGTCAGGGAAATGCGTGTCGCCTTCAACTTCGGCATCAATGTGCGTCAGATAGAGGCGATTAGCCTGCGCCAGCATTTGCTGATAGATACTGCCGCCGCCAATCACCATCACTTCCTCGACGTCACCCGCTGCCGCCAGCGCAGCGTCCAGCGAAGAGACCCAGGTCACACGATCGTCATCACCGGGATGATTGCTGACGACAATGTTCAGTCGGCCGGGCAGCGGCTGACCGATAGAACGGAAAGTATTACGCCCCATAATAATCGGCTTATTAAGCGTATTACGCTTAAACCATGCCAGATCGGCTGGCAAATGCCACGGCATCGCGTTTTCCATACCAATCACGCGATCCACTGCCAGTGCAGCAATCAAACTAATAACCATGGTGAAAAAACCCTGTAGGTCAGAAAATTGCTGACACTATACGGAAAGCCCTTTCGCTCGTCGATATAGATACAAGACCGAAACGTAATATAAGAGTTTTATACTCCCGGCCGTTTACGGTAAAGCCATATCCCCGGTAAAGACAGGCCGATAGAGAGCGCACCGACGATAAAACTGGCCTTCAGAAAATTGGTTATCATGACGCTCATCAGCGCTTCGCTGTAGCCAAGGTGCGAAATCTCCACCACCGAAATCATCGCGGTATAGGCAGAAATACCGGGAAACATCGGGATCACCGCCGCTACGGTAAAGACTTTCGGATGCGCCAGCAGCCAGCGTGACCAGCGAATACCGATGATGCCAATCAGGATCGCCGCCAGAAACGACGCCCACTCGATATTCATACCGAAATGTATCGCCAGAAACCGTACGCCATGCCCGACACCGCCCAGCAACGCGCAGTAAGGCAGCACTTTCAGCGGCACGTTGAAGACCATCGCAAAGCCCAACGCAGGGACCGCCGCCAGTACCATATCCTGCAAGAGTGCCCACAGTAAACTTAAGCCCATCCGCGTAACCCCCACAGCGACATCGCCATCACCACGCCAATACAGGTCGCCAGCGTCAGTAAACTCGCGACCGTCCAGCGTGCCAGACCGGTATTCACGTGCCCTTTAAACATATCCGCCACGGCGTTAATCAACGGAAAGCCGGGAACCAGCAGCAGCACGCTCGCCGCCATCGCGACCGTTGAGGTTTGTCCAAAAGCAGGCAAACGCATCAACAGCCCGGATGCCGACGTCGCCACAAACGCCGTAATACAGAAGTTGATCAACGGATTCAGGTGTCGCGCCGTAAAGACTTGCCGAACGTACATTGCCAGACCGCTGGCAATCAGCGTGACGATAAATGCATCCCACCCGCCGCCGTTCAAACGGCTGAAGCAGCCGCAGGAAAGCGCCACAACGGAAACCATCAGCCAGCGTGGATAGCGCAGCGGTTTGATATTTCCCAGACGTTTTTCCACCCCTGCCACATCCAGCAACTTATGCTCGGCCATGATGACCGCATGCTGAACCTCAATGACGACGTGCATATTAATGCCGCGGTCCACATTCTTCCGCGTCGACGTCAGGCAATGTCCCTGCATGATGGTGGTCAGCACAATCGAATTTGCTGAGATGGAGCTCTCAACGCTATCAGCGCCAAGCGCCATACCCAGCCGTGACGACAGCTGTTCTACCACCATACTCTCTGCGCCATGCTGTAACAGCAGCAGCGCACACTGGATGCACAATCGGGTTATTTCCCGCTGCTGTGGCGCTTCACCCATCCGTTTTGTATTACTTAGTAATTCACGGTTTTCACATTCACTGACCATGTTGTTATCTCAACCCGCCCCTGAAATTAACCACAAAAAATGAAAGGACAATTGTTAACATATCGCCGCCGAATAACCAATAAGTGTGATGCGAATTCATTATTCTGGCGCTATGATTTCCCTCGGCCTCTCTCTTTCTTCACTGCCTGGAATGACCATGTTAGAGACATCACTGTTTGTCGCGACCATCGCCACGCTGGGGATGCTCTCTCCCGGCCCCGACTTTTTCCTCGTTATCAGGAATGCGGCGCGCTATCCACGTGCTGCTGCAATGATGACCGCCTTTGGCGTCATCTGTGGGGTAGCAACTCACATGGCGTACTGCGTCGCCGGGCTAGCCGTCGTCATCACCACCACGCCTTGGCTGTTTAATGTACTGAAATATGCGGGTGCCGCCTATCTGATCTGGATCGGTATTCAAGCGCTATTCGCGCGCGGCGGAAGCAAAATGGACGTATCAAACCTGACACAGCAAAGCGTCAGCCTGAAAAAAGCGTTCCTCCAAGGCTATCTCTGCAACCTGCTTAACCCGAAAGCCACACTCTTCTTTCTGGCGATGTTCACTCAGGTTCTGAACATTCACTCAGGCATCGGTGAAAAACTGTGGTATGCCATGATTATCTGGCTGCTTTCTCTCGTCTGGTGGCCGCTGTTAGTCGTACTTTTCCAAAGCGAACCGGTACGCCGTGGATTGGCTAAAGTGCAGAAACTGGTCGATAAGCTGCTAGGAACGGTGTTGATCGCATTGGGCATCAAGGTGGCACTGGGGTGAGATTGCCACCAGACTTGCTCGCCTGTCGCCGTCTGGATTGATATAAAAACCCCCTCGATTTTCACCGAAGGGGTTATGTTCTTATCCTGACGCTAGCTTAGTAGCTGGCATAATAAACACGTAACCGATGGTGATCGGGATCGAGTGCTACGAATGTTAGGCCAAAATCCATCTGGGTGATGTCCTGAGCGATAGTTATATCCCGTGCCTTCCAGTTTTCATAAATCGCATTCAGTGCGACCTCACTCTCGACACGAATGGCTAATTCGCTACCACCGCCCGCCAGTTGGGTTATCGGTTTAACCTCATGCTTAGACCACAACCCCAATAACAGCCCAGAGTCAAAGGCAAACATGGCAAAGTTTTCCGACTTCTCAACAGGCTGAAAATCAAACAGTTCACGATAGAAACGTTCGCTGGTAACGGCATCTTCCACATATAAAATAATAAAATTTGGTGCGTTCATCAGAGACTCCCTGTAATCAGGTGGGTAATAAGCAGAAGGCTTCTGCTTGCCTGAATGCATCGTAGTACGCACTGATGTCAATTTCTGTCAGTAGCCATTACTGCTGAGGAATGTCCTCTTTTTCATGCCATTCTTTTAATAACTGCTGACGACGACGAGGATAACGCTGCTCCAACACCGTCATACTACGGATGCGTTCAGCCCTGAAATGACGAAACTGCTGACGACGTTCGCACCAGGCAGCAATCACATGCGTTTGATCGAAAAATCCCAATGCAAACGGCCAGATAATTCGGAGAGACTCATTGCCCTGAAGGTCACAATAAGCAATCTCCGTGCGACGTTCTGCCCGAATAGCGTGACGTAAGGCTGATAAGTCGATAACAACAGCGGGAGTAAATTCCGCCTTACCCACTAATAGCCCTGAAGAATCAAGCGCGTTACGCAACTCTGGTGGTAATACCGCGGCAATCTTCATCAACGCATTACGGGCTGCCCCCGCCAAACGCTCATCTGTTCTTCGGACGACCCAACGCGAGCCCAACACTAATGCTTCAATTTCCTCTTCTGAAAACATCAGAGGGGGCAGAATGAACCCTGGACGCAGGATATAACCTAATCCCGCCTCTCCCTCAATATGCGCTCCCTGCAACTGTAGCGTGGCAATATCACGATAGACCGTTCTCTGGCTCACACTTAATTTTTCCGCCAAATACGCCCCTGTTACGGGAAACCGGTGATGGCGTAATATCTGTAAAAGCTCAAGCAAACGCTGCGTTCTGGACATCATCTCACCCTGATATCAGGCATAGGAAACCAGCTCAATACCTGCCTCAAAACAGAGTGGCTGGAAAGAGGATTTCAGGCTAAATAAAAATACAAAAAAGCCAGCGCTGTTGCCAACGCTGGCTTTCATTATCCGCTTACTGCCTACCGAAGTTGGTCAATCAGCCTTTAATCATCGCATGCATTTCCTGCACGGAAGTCACTTTCTCCGTCGGATCTGCCGTCAACGACATGGCCGTGGCGAAACCGCCGTTCAGCGTCGTGTCGTAGTGCACCTTGTATTGCAGCGCGCTGCGGCGAATCAGCTTGGAATCTTCAATCGCCTGACGCCCTGCGGTGGTGTTGACGATGTAAGTGTACTCGCCGTTCTTGATGCGGTCCTGAATATGCGGACGACCTTCATGCACCTTGTTCACCAGACGCGGATTAATGCCCGCTTCGCCCAGCTCAATCGCCGTGCCGTGCGTCGCATCCAGTTCAAAGCCGTACTTCAACAGCTTGGCCGCCAGATCCACCACGCGAGCTTTGTCGCCTTCACGCACCGACAACAAGGCGCGTCCGGTTTTCTTCATGTGCGAGTTACTGCCCAGCATCGCTTTAGCAAACGCTTCAGCAAACGTGCGGCCCACGCCCATGACTTCACCGGTTGAACGCATTTCTGGCCCCAGAATCGGGTCAACGCCAGGGAATTTGTTGAACGGCAGCACCACTTCTTTTACGGAGTAATACGGCGGGATAATTTCTTTCGTGATGCCCTGCTCAGCCAGCGTTTTGCCTGCCATCACGCGTGCCGCGACTTTCGCCAACGGAACGCCCGTCGCTTTCGAGACAAACGGTACGGTACGCGCCGCACGTGGGTTCACTTCAATCAGATAAACTTCGTTATCCTTCACCGCGAACTGCACGTTCATCAGGCCGCGAACGCAGAGCTCAAACGCCAGTTTCTCAACCTGCTGACGCATCACGTCCTGAATCTCTTTGCTCAGCGTATAAGCCGGCAGTGAGCAAGCTGAGTCACCGGAGTGAACGCCCGCCTGCTCGATGTGCTCCATAATGCCGCCAATCAGCACGCGCTCGCCGTCACAAATCGCATCAACGTCGACTTCGATGGCATCGTCAAGGAAGCGGTCTAACAGCACCGGCGCATCGTTGGACACGCTAACGGCGTTTTGGAAGTAGCGACGCAGGTCGATTTCGTCGTACACGATTTCCATCGCGCGGCCACCCAGAACATAAGAAGGACGGACAACCAGCGGATAGCCGATGCCACGCGCTTTTTCTACCGCCTGCTCAATGGTCGCGACCGTGGCGTTAGCCGGTTGCTTCAGCCCCAGACGATTCACAGCCTGTTGGAAACGCTCGCGGTCTTCTGCACGGTCAATCGCATCTGGGCTGGTGCCAATCACTGGCACACCCGCGGCTTCCAGCGCACGCGCCAGTTTCAATGGCGTCTGGCCACCGTACTGCACGATAACGCCTTTTGGCTTCTCGATGCGGACGATTTCCAGCACGTCTTCAAACGTCACCGGTTCGAAGTACAGGCGGTCAGAGGTATCGTAGTCTGTTGAAACGGTTTCCGGGTTGCAGTTGACCATGATGGTTTCATAACCATCTTCACGCAGCGCCAGTGAAGCGTGGACGCAGCAGTAGTC